>JAUSQI010000112.1 GCA_030652575.1 Stagnimonas sp.
GACAGCCGTGCATTGGCGCTGGCTGGCGCGGCGCGCGTGGGCAATGTCTATGTGAACCGCAACATGATCGGCGCCGTGGTGGGCGTGCAGCCCTTCGGTGGCGAAGGCCTGAGCGGCACCGGCCCCAAGGCCGGCGGGCCGCATTACCTGCTGCGCTTCATTGCCGAGCGCACCTTGACCGTGAACACTTCGGCAGTGGGCGGCAACGCGCGCTTGCTCGCCGCCAGCGGTTAGCCTCAAGGTTCAGCAGGCGGCAACCCGACCACCCTAGGGTCGGGTCGCGACCTACCTTGGAGAAACCAGATGAAGCTCTCGACAAAGCCTTTCGCGCTGACTTTGATGGCCATCACGCTGTCAGCCACCTTGGCGGCCTGCGGCAAGCCGACGCCGCCCGCCGATACCGCCCCGGCCGTGACAACACCACCGCCGACCGCGACGACGCCCAGCGACAGCGCCGTCGGCAATGCAGCCGCCACCGAACCGATCGCTCCCGCCTCAACGACGGAAATCATCGTCCCCATCACGCTCATCAGCGAGAAGGGTTTGGGGGCCGATGCCGGCACCGTTGCCGTCAGCGAGACGGCTGCGGGCCTGCAGCTGAAGACCCATCTCAAGGGCCTGCCGCCCGGCGATCACGGCTTTCACGTCCACCAGAATCCGGACTGCGGTGCCAAGGACAAGGCCGGCAAGATGACGGCGGGCGAAGCGGCGGGCGAACACTTCGACCCCGCGCAGACCGGCAAGCATTCCGGCCCCGACGGCATGGGCCACGCGGGCGACATGCCGCGCCTGACAGTGGCCGCCGATGGCACCGCCACCGCGACACTGATTGCGCCGCGCCTGAAGCTGGTGGAGGTCAAGGGCCGGTCGTTGATGGTGCATGCCGAGCCTGACGACTATGCAGGCAAGCCGGGCGGCGCCCGCATTGCCTGCGGCGTGTTGCCGCAGTAGGCAGCGCGGCGTCTGCGATGAGCGGCGCTACGGGCTGCGCGTCAGTTCTTCGAGATTGAAGAGATAGCTCAGGGCCTGCTCGCGCGAGCTGCCGCACATCTCGACCCGCGCCTTGAGACTGCCGCAGACCCTCGGGCGCGCCGGGTCTTCAAAAATCCCGCAGCTGAAATCGTCCTGTAGCTGCACGCAGCGCACGCCCGCCGGCTTGCCGAACGGCATCCCCGGAATCGGTGAAGAAATGGAGGGCGCGATGCAGCAAGCCCCGCAGGCGCTGCGGCAATCCATACGATCAGTCATGCCACAAGCCTGACACCGAACGGGGCGCAGCGGGATAATGCGGGCTGCATTTGCACCACAGCCGCCCTGCCATGACCGACTCAAGCACCCAAACCCCACCTGCGCTCACCGCCGAACAGGTTCTGGCCGACCTCATCACCGTGCTGGATCTCGAAACACTGGAGGTCAACCTGTTCCGCGGCGTCTCGCGCGATCTCGGCGGCCGCAGCGTGTTCGGCGGGCAGGTGATCGGCCAGGCGATGGTGGCGGCGAGCCGAACGGTGGAAGGCCGCACGCCGCACTCCCTTCACGCTTACTTCCTGCTGCCGGGCGACATGGCCGCGCCCATCGTCTACGAGGTGGATCGCATCCGCGACGGCGGCAGCTTCAGTGCGCGCCGTGTGCAGGCGATCCAGCACGGCCGTCCGATCCTGTCGATGATCGCCTCCTTCCAGGTGCCGGAAGACGGGTTGACCCACCAGGCCCCGATGCCGGAGGTGCCGCCGCCCGAGCTGCTGAAGAACACCAACGTGCTGATCCCGGAATGGCTCGCCGCAGCCGGTGAAGTGCACCCGCGCATCCGCGCCTCGCTGACGCGCCACCCGGCGGTGGAGTTTCGCCCGGTGTATCCGTGGAACCCGCTTGCGCCCGACGTGACGCAGCCGCGCCAGGCCATCTGGTTCCGTATCGGCCAGCAGCTGCCGGACGACCCCATGCTGCATCGCTGCCTGCTGGCCTATGCCAGTGACTTCAACCTGATCGGTACCGCGCTGCGCCCGCATGGCAAGAGCTGGTACTCGCCCGACATGCAGGTGGCGAGCCTCGACCATGCGCTGTGGTTTCACCGCGATGCGCGCGTGGACGACTGGCTGCTCTACAGCATGGATTCGCCCAGCGCGCAGTCGGCGCGTGGCATGGCCCGCGGCCTCATCTACGACCGCAGCGGCCGGCTCATCGCCAGCGTGGCGCAAGAGGGCCTGATGCGGCACACGGAAACCAAACATGCAGGTGCCGTTAAGGCTTGATCTTCCTTAATCGGCCTCACGATGCCGCACCTTGGAGAGACCGCAATGCCCTATCAACATCTTCTGGTCGCCGTAGACAACACCGAAGACCGAGCGCCGCTGCTCACCAAGGCAAAGTCGCTGGCCAGCAGCTTCGGCGCACGGCTCAGCGTGGTTTCGGCAATGGCACCGACACCCATCAACACGTTCGCCGGGGATATGGGGACCATGCTGCCGCTGGTGGTGGAGCCGCAGTGGTCGAACGAACTGCGCGATGAACTGCGCAAAACCCTGTGCGCCGCCTGCGCGCCGCTCGGCATCGACGATGCCAACGTCCATCTGGTGCTGGGCATCGCCGACAGCGCGATCCTCGACACCGCCAAGGAGCTGGGTGCGGACCTGATCGTGATCGGCCACCGCCAGCATCAAGGCATTTTCGCCAACGTATTCGCGCACACCGACGAGAACGTGGTGGGCAAGGCCGTCTGCGATGTGCTGGCGGTGGTGCTGGCCTGAGTTGGTCTTTAGAGCATGGCCTTGAGGAAGTGGCCGGTATAGCTGCCCTTCACCTTGGCCACCTGCTCGGGCGTGCCTTGCGCCACGATCTTGCCGCCGCCACTGCCGCCCTCGGGGCCGAGGTCGAGAATCCAGTCCGCACGCTTGATGACGTCGAGATTGTGCTCGATCACCACCAGCGTGTTGCCGGCATCGCGCAGACGTTCGATTACTTTCAATAGCTGGGCAACATCGTGGAAGTGCAGACCGGTGGTGGGCTCGTCGAGGATGTACAGCGTCTGCCCGGTGTCGCGGCGTGACAGCTCCTTGGCCAGCTTGATGCGCTGCGCCTCGCCACCGCTCAGCGTCGTCGCATTCTGGCCGAGCGTGATGTAGCTCAAGCCCACGTCGAGCAGGGTCTTGAGCTTGTTGGCGAGTGCGGGCACGGGTTTGAAGAACTCATGCGCGGCTTCCACCGTCATGCCCAGCACCTCGTTGATGCTCTTGCCCTTGTATTTGATTTCCAGCGTCTCACGGTTGTAGCGCTTGCCCTTGCAGGTGTCGCAGGTGACGTAGACATCCGGCAGGAAGTGCATCTCCACCTTGATGAGTCCATCACCCTCGCAGGTCTCGCAGCGCCCGCCCTTTACATTGAATGAAAAGCGCCCCGCCTCGTAGCCGCGCGCACGCGATTCCGGCACCTCGCAGAACAGCTCGCGGATCGGCGTGAACAGGCCCGTGTAGGTCGCCGGGTTGCTGCGCGGCGTGCGGCCGATGGGCGACTGGTCGATGTCGACCAGCTTGTCGAGATGCTCCATGCCCTTGATCGC
>JAUSQI010000113.1 GCA_030652575.1 Stagnimonas sp.
GTAGACGCACTGGATTTAGGTTCCAGCGGGGCAACCCGTGCGAGTTCGAGTCTCGCCTTTCGCACCAGGCTTGGGAGCTGTCGGGAATATCCAAATGGAGATTCCCGACAGAGACTCCAGCAGGAGCGCAAGGGGTGGCAAATCACTCTGCGCCGCGCTTTTCACTGTCCGTTTGCGGGCCACAACTTAAATTAACGAAACCACCATGCAAGTCCAACTCGAATCCCAAACCGGCCTCGCCCGCAGCCTGCGCGTCCAGATCCCCGCCGAGCGCGTCGAAAAAGCCGTCACCGAGCGCATGAAGCGCATGGCCTCGCGCGCCAAGATGCCGGGTTTCCGCCCCGGCAAGGCGCCGATGAAGATGATCGAGGCGCAGTACAAAGATGCCGCGCGCTACGAAGTGATGAACGATCTCGTCAGCCAGACCTATGGTGAAGCGCTCGACAAGGCGCAGGTGCAGCCTGCGGGCCAGCCGCGCATCGAGATCGGCAACGCCGCCGAAGGTCTCGAGTACACCGCGCACTTCGATGTCTACCCCGACATCACCCTCGACAAGCTCGACAGCTTCGTGGTCAGCCGTCCGGCGGTCGAAATCACCGAGCCTGACGTCGATCGTCTGATCGAAAACCTGCGTCGTGCCCGCAAGAGCTTCTCCGAGGTAACCCGCGCTGCCGCCGATGGCGACCAGGTGACGGTGGATTTCGAGGGCAAGCTCGATGGCGAGGCGTTCCAGGGCGGCAAGGGCGAAGGCGTGAGCTTCGAGGTCGGCACCGGGCAGTTCCTGCCGGATCTCGAGAAGGGCATGGTCGGGCACAGTGCCGGTGAGAGCTTCACCGTCGATGTGAGCTTTCCCGAGGACTATCGCGCCGAAGCGCTCAAGGGCAAGACGGCGCAGTTCGATGTGACGCTGAAGACCGTTAAAGAGCTCGTGCTGCCGGCGCTGGACGACGCGGAGTTCCTGAAAGCCCACGGCGTCGAGGGAGCCGATGGCGAAGCCGCATTGCGCGCCAAGAGCCTTGTTGCGCTGGAGAACGAGCGCAACAAGGCGATCAAGGGGCGCGTGAAAGCGCAGGTGCTCGACCAGCTTTTGGCCGCACACCCGATCGACGTGCCGCAGGGCCTGATTGCGCAGGAGCTGCCGCGCCTGCGCGAAGAAGCCGCCAACCGCATGAACATGGGCAAGCTCACGGCTGAGAAAGCCCGCGAGCTGCTGCCGGATGCCTTGTTCGAGGCCACCGCCAAGCGCCGCGTCGCCCTCGGCCTGCTGATCGGCGAAGTCATCAAATCCAAGGGCATCACGCTGGACGACAGCAAGGTCGAGCAGACCTTGAACGAAATGGCGACCGACTACGAGCAGCCCGAACAGGTCAAGCAGTTCTATCGTTCGCGCCCCGACCTGTTGCAGGGTCTGCGTGCCGTGGTGCTGGAAGACCAGGTGGTCGATACGCTGATGGCCGCTGCCGCCGTCACCGATGTGCCGCAGTCGCTCGAAACACTCTTGAATCCGCAGGCACAGGCCGCAGGCTAAGTGCTACGACGCATTCGCAAGGCGACCGGGCGTTACGCACGGTCGCCTTTCCTGTTTTAAGAACGCAAGGGAAATCATGAACTTTCAGCCGCAATCCAATCTCGTACCGATGGTGGTGGAGCAGACCGCCCGTGGCGAACGTGCATTCGATATTTTTTCGCGCCTGCTGAAAGAGCGCGTGATTTTCCTGGTCGGCCCGATTGATGATTTTGTCTCCAATCTGGTGGTTGCCCAGCTGCTGTTTCTGGAATCCGAGAATCCCGACAAGGACATCAGCCTCTACATCAACTCACCCGGTGGTGTGATTACCAGCGGCATGGCTATCTTCGACACCATGCGCTTCATCAAGCCGGATGTGTCCACGCTTTGCATCGGCCAGGCCTGCAGCATGGGCTCGTTCCTGCTGGCGGCGGGCGCCAAGGGCAAGCGTTTTGCGCTGCCGCATGCGCGCGTGATGATCCACCAGCCTTCGGGTGGCGCACAGGGTCAGGCGACGGACATCGAGATCCAGGCGCGTGAAATCCTCAAGATGCGCGAGCAGCTCAACGGCCTGTATGCCGAGTTCACCGGCCAGCCGCTGGAGCGCATCGAGCGCGACATGGAGCGTGACCGCTTCATGTCCTCGCCCGAGGCAAAAGAGTACGGCTTGATCGACTCCGTGATTGCAACCCGCACCGCCGCGACGGCATCGGTCTAAAGCCGGGTGCGCACAGTAATTGCAGTACCGCGACGGTTGGTTTGCAGTGCCGTGACTGCGTGCTATAACGCGGTCAGTGTGGGAGCAGGAGCAAAGGACGTTCAATGAGTGCAGATGCGCGTGGTACCAATAACGGGCGAGTGCTGTATTGCTCTTTCTGCGGCAAGTCCGAGCACGAAGTGCGCAAGCTCATTGCAGGCCCGTCGGTCTACATCTGCGACGAGTGCGTGGACCTCTGCAACGACATCATCCGTGAAGAAGTGCACGCCAAGCCGCAGATCAAGGGCTTGCCGAAACCGACAGAAATCCGTGCGGTGCTCGATGAGTATGTGATTGGCCAGGAGCAAGCCAAGAAGGTGCTCTCGGTTGCGGTCTACAACCACTACAAGCGCCTTTCAACCAAAGGCCAGGCGACGACCGATGTCGAACTGGCCAAGTCCAACATCCTGCTGATCGGCCCGACCGGCTCCGGCAAGACGTTGCTGGCCGAAACACTTGCCCGTCTGCTGGATGTGCCATTTGCCATTGCTGATGCCACCACACTGACGGAAGCAGGTTATGTCGGCGAAGACGTCGAGAACATCATTTCCCGACTGCTACAGAAGTGCGAATACGACGTCGAGAAGGCGCAGCGTGGCATCGTCTACATCGATGAGATCGACAAGATTGCCCGCAAGTCCGAAAACCCGTCGATCACCCGCGATGTGTCGGGTGAAGGCGTGCAGCAGGCTTTGCTGAAGCTCATCGAAGGCACCATCGCCCAAGTGCCCCCGCAAGGTGGCCGCAAGCATCCGCAGCAGGAGTTTTTGCAGGTCAACACCGCAAACATTCTGTTTATTTGCGGTGGTGCGTTCTCGGGTCTGGATCGCGTCATTCACCAGCGTCTGGACAAGGGCGGCATCGGCTTCGGTGCCGAGGTCAAATCCAAGTCCGACTCGAAGGCGCTCAACGACACGCTCAAGTCCTTGGAGCCGGATGATCTGGTGCGCTTCGGCCTGATCCCCGAGTTCATCGGCCGCCTGCCGGTTGCAGCCGTTCTGGATGAGCTGGATGAGCGCGCTCTGATTGCGATCCTGCGCGACCCGAAGAACGCGCTGGTGAAGCAGTATCAGAAGCTGTTCCAGATGGAAGGCGTGAATCTGGAGTTCCGCGAAGACGCCTTGATGGCCATTGCCAAGCGTGCGCGAGAACGCAAGACCGGTGCGCGCGGCTTGCGCACCATTCTCGAGAAGATATTGCTCGACACGATGTACGATCTGCCGTCGATGCAGAATGTCAGCAAGGTGGTCATTGATGAAGCGGTCGCAAAGGGCGATTCCAAACCGATCATCCTTTACGAGAACAAGGAAGTCGTTGCAAAGCAGTCCGCCTGATGACTTCGCAAAACCCCGCCACCGCGGGGTTTTTGTTTAAGGGCATCGCCGTTGTCTGCGATGCCCTGCCTTGAATGAAACCCAATCGTCGCAATCCATAAGCTGTTCGGCATAATCGAATCGAATACTGGAAATCCCTATGAGCCATTCCAACATTGCCCCTGTCCTGCCACTGCGTGATGTCGTGGTGTATCCGCACATGGCAATCCCCCTGTTTGTCGGGCGCGAAAAGTCGGTGCGTGCGCTGACCGCCGCCATGCAGGATGACAAGCGCATCCTGTTGGTCGCTCAGAAATCAGCAGACACCGACGAGCCTGGCGTCGATGATCTCTATAGCGTCGGCACGCTCGCCAGCATCCTGCAAATGCTGCGTCTGCCGGACGGCACCGTAAAGGTTCTGGTCGAGGGCGGCCAGCGCGCCGAGGTCATCAAGGTCACTGAACCGGGCGATCATCTGGTCGCCAGCTTCGAGCCGCTTTCAGAGCCCGAGACCAGCATCAACGAGCATGAGATTGATGCCCTGATGCGCTCCGCGGTTTCCACCTTCGAGCAATACGCAAAGCTCAACAAGAAGGTGCCCGCCGAACTGCTGCCCTCGCTGACGGCGATGGACTCGGCGGGCCGCCTTGCTGACACGATTGCAGCGCATCTGTCGCTGAAGCTGGAAGACAAGCAGAAAGTGCTGGAGGCGGCCGACGCGAAAACGCGCCTGGAGCTGGTGCTCGCCCAGATGGAAGGTGAGATCGACGTGCTGCAGATCGAGAAAAAGATCCGGGGTCGGGTCAAGCAGCAGATGGAAAAGAACCAGCGCGAGTACTACTTGAATGAGCAGATGAAGGCCATTCAAAAGGAACTGGGCGAGAACGAGGATGCGCCCAACGAGCAGGAGGAGCTGGCAAAGAAAATCGAAAAATCCGGCATGCCCAAAGCCGCCAAGGACAAGGCGCGGCACGAGTTCAACAAGCTGAAAATGATGCCGGCGATGTCCGCCGAAGCGACTGTCGTGCGTAACTATCTCGACTGGCTGACGCAGGTGCCGTGGAAGGCACGCACCAAGACCCGCATCGACCTCGACCTTGCGCAAGCCAAGCTGGACGAAGACCACTACGGCCTCGAAAAGGTGAAAGAACGCATCGTCGAGCATCTCGCCGTGCAGGCGCGCGTCAAGAAGCTCAACGGCCCGATCTTGTGCCTTGTCGGCCCGCCCGGCGTGGGCAAGACCTCGCTCGGTCGGTCGATCGCCGAGGCGCTGAACCGCAAGTTCGTGCGCATGTCGCTCGGTGGCGTGCGTGACGAGGCCGAGATTCGTGGGCACCGCCGTACTTACATCGGCTCCATGCCCGGCAAGCTGGTGCAGAACCTTGCGAAGGTGAAAGTCAAAAACCCGCTGTTCCTCTTGGACGAAATCGACAAGATGAGCAACGACTCTCGGGGTGATCCCTCCGCAGCATTGCTGGAGGTACTGGACCCCGAGCAGAACTCGACTTTTCAGGATCACTATCTGGAGGTCGAAGTCGATCTTTCGGATGTGATGTTCGTTTGCACCGCCAACACGCTCAACATCCCCGGCCCCTTGCTGGATCGCATGGAGGTGATTCGCCTGCCCGGCTACACCGAGGACGAGAAGCTCAACATCACCAAGAAATATCTGACGCCCAAGCAGCTGAAGAACAACGGCGTGAAGAGCGGTGAACTGGAGATTTCGGACGACGCGATCATGGCGATGATCCGTCACTACACGCGCGAAGCCGGCGTGAGAAACCTGGAACGTGAAGTCAGCAAGATTGCGCGCAAGGTCGTCAAGCAGTTGCTGACGCATCCCGAACTCAAGCAGGTCAAGGTCACCGCGGAAAATGTCGACCAGTATCTCGGTGTGCAGCGCTTCCGCTACGGCCTTGCCGAAGAAAAGAATCAGGTCGGCCAGGTCACCGGCCTGGCGTGGACCGAGGTGGGCGGTGAACTGCTGTCCATCGAAGCGGCACTCTCGCCTGGCAAGGGTGTGGTGACGCAAACTGGCTCGCTGGGGAACGTGATGCAGGAGTCCATCAAGGCGGCGTACACCGTCGTCCGTTCGCGTGCGAAGGTGCTTGGGCTTGACCCTGCATTCAACGAAAAACACGATGTGCACGTGCATGTACCAGAAGGGGCGACCCCGAAAGATGGCCCTTCTGCCGGTATCGCGATGTGCACGGTGATGGTGTCGGCGCTGACCGGCATCCCCATCCGCGCCGATGTGGCGATGACGGGCGAGATCACCCTGCGCGGTGAAGTGCTGCCGATCGGTGGCTTGAAAGAGAAGATGCTTGCGGCGCAACGGGGTGGGATCAAGACCGTCATCATTCCTCACGAAAACGTGAAGGATTTGGCGGACATCCCCGACAACATCAAGGGCACCTTGAACATCATTCCCGTGCGCTGGATCGAAGAGGTGCTCAAGACGGCATTGGAGCGATTGCCGGAACCTCGTGTTGATGCGCCGCCCGTTGTGGCAGCCGCGACGACGGATGAAAGCCCGCGCGCGCACTGAAGTTTGTTCTCGCTGCGCTGCCTGAAGCTCTGGCAAAACCCCATCTGAAAAGGTGGGGTTTTTTAGGTGCGGTGACGCGCTAGCTCAGAGTGGCTGAGCGTCGATCGTCAACGCGTGGATATCGGTTTGCAGCAGTGCATCCAGCGCGGCATACACAGCGCGATGGCGGGCGAGTAGCGGCAGGCCTGCAAAGGCAGCAGACACGATCCGCACTTTGAAGTGCCCGCGTCCGGTCGCAGCACCGACATGGCCCGCGTGCAGATGGCTTTCGTCTTCCACCGTGATGGCGGCATCTGCAAAAGAGGCCATCAGCGCCGAGTGAATCTTTTCCATTCGTGTCACGCGCGTAATGCCTCAATGAGCCGACGCATTACTTGGCTTCGCTATTCGGCTGCACGAGGTAGCGGTTCACGAAGGGCAGATGCGCCAGCATGAAAACGAGCATCAACGCGCTGAAGCCAAACAGCTTGAGCTTGACCCACAGCGCCTCTTCAAACTGGTGCGCCACCACATAGTTGAGCACGGCGCAGAACACGAAGAACAAGGCCCAGGCGAGGTTGACGCGTTTCCACAGTGCATCCGGCATCACCAGCATTTTCTGCGGCAGGCGCTGCAGCAGCACCTTGTCGCCAACGAAGTGCGAGCCGATCAGGGCGATGGCAAAGATGCCGTAGACGATGCTGGGCTTGAGCTTGATGAAAGCCGGGTCGTGCAAGGCGAGGGTGACCCCACCAAGCACCGCCGAGACCGCGAGTGCGATGAGATGCGCCTTGTGCCAGCGGCCATCCAGCAACTTGAAGCCGAGCACGGTGACGACCAGTGCGACGACGATGGCGATGGTGGCGGCGTAGATGCCACCGAAATAATAGGCGGCACCAAAGGCTATGACGGGCAAGAGGTCGAGCAGAGTTTTCATGGCGCGGATTATAGGAGTGCGCGAGGCTGATCCCACTACAATGTGCGATGGCCGCCGACTTCATCGAACTGCATCCCATCACGCCGCAAAAACGCTTCCTGCAACAGGCGGCGGAGGTCGTGCGCAATGGTGGCGTGATCGCCTACCCGACCGACAGCTGCTACGCGCTGGGCTGCCGGCTCGACGACCGCGATGCCGCCGAGCGTCTGCGGCGCATCCGTGATTTCGACAAGCATCACCAGTTCACGCTGGTCTGCCGCGATCTCTCCGAGATTGCGCGCTACGCCAAGGTCGACAACTGGCAGTTCCGACTGCTCAAGCAGCTCACGCCGGGCCCGTACACCTTCATCCTCACGGCCTCCAAAGAGCTGCCGAAGCGTTTGAGCCACGAGAAGCGCAAGACCATCGGCATCCGCATCCCGGAGCATGGTGTGGCGCAGTCGCTACTCGAAATACTCAATGAGCCTTTGATCTCCTGCACCCTGCAGTTTCCGGGCGAGGATGAGCCAGTGAGCCTGCCCGCCGATGCCGAGCACGCGCTGCGCCACAGTGTCGATCTGGTGCTGGATGCGGGCGACTGCGGCACGCTGCCCACCACCGTGCTCGATTTGTCGGGTGATGCGCCCCTGCTGGTGCGTCAGGGCAAGGGCGATGTCTCCATGCTAGGGCTTTGAGCACAAGCCGAGTCGTATAATCGCCGGATGCCTGATCTCAACGAAATCGTCCAGAAGCTTGCCATCTGGGCCTTGCCTGTGTTGTTCGCCATCACGCTGCACGAAGTCGCGCACGGCTGGGTGGCGCGCTACCTGGGTGACAACACCGCCGCGCAGCAGGGGCGGCTCTCGCTCAACCCGCTGAAGCACATCGACCCGGTCGGCACGATTCTGGTGCCGGGGGTGCTGTTGCTGCTCGGCGGCTTCCTGTTCGGCTGGGCCAAGCCGGTGCCGGTGGACTATCGCAACCTCAGGAATCCCAAGAAGGACATGGCGCTGGTCGCCATCGCCGGGCCTGCGGTCAATCTCCTCATGGCCATCGGCTGGGCACTCCTGCTCAAGATTTCGCTGGGCCAGCCGCATGAAGAAGGTTTGTGGCTCGGGCTTGCGCAGATGGGCATCGCCGGCATTTCAATCAACCTCATCCTGATGGTGCTCAACCTGCTGCCCATGCCGCCGCTCGATGGGGGTCGTGTGGCCGTCGGCCTGCTGCCCATGAAGCAGGCCATCGCTCTCAGCAAGATCGAGCCCTACGGCATGGTCATTCTCATCGTGCTGATGTTCACGGGTGTGCTCAGCAAAATCCTCGGCCCGCTGGTGGGCCTCAGTCAGACTGGCGTACTCGGTCTGTTCGGCATTCAAGGCTAGTCATGGTTCCTGCAAAACCCGTCGTCCTCTCCGGCATCCAGCCCAGCGGCAAGCTCACCATTGGCAACTGGCTGGGCGCACTCAAGAACTGGGTGGAGCTCAGCGATACCTATGATTGCCACTACATGCTGGTCGACCTGCACGCCATCACGGTGCGGCAGCAGCCCAGCGCGTTGCGTGAGCGATGCTACGAATTTATATCGCTCTACATGGCCTGCGGACTCGATCCGGCAAAGAACACCCTGTTCGTGCAAAGCCATGTCGCAGCACATGCGCGGCTGGGCTGGATACTCAACTGCTACACGCAGATGGGTGAGTTGAACCGGATGACCCAGTTCAAGGACAAGTCCGCCAAGCATGCCGAGAACATCAACGCGGGACTCTTCGGCTACCCAGTGCTGATGGCCGCAGACATACTGCTGTACCAAGCCCAGCAAGTGCCGGTAGGCGATGACCAGAAACAGCATCTGGAGCTCACCCGTGACATTGCTCAGCGCTTCAACGGCGTCTACGGCAAGGTTTTCACCATTCCAGAGCCGATGATCCCACCGGTCGGCGCGCGCATCATGGGCCTGCAGGACCCGACCGCGAAGATGAGCAAGTCCGGCGATGCCGAGACTGATGCCATCTACCTGTTGGACAGCCCCGACGTCATCACCCGCAAGCTCAAGCGCGCCGTGACCGACATGGACGGCATCATCCGTCACGATATCGCCGCCAAGCCTGGCGTCAGCAATTTGCTGTCGATCCTCTCCGCCATTACCGGTGAGTCGTTTGCCGCTCTTGAAGAGCGTTTTATCGGCAAAGGCTACGGTCATCTCAAGGGCGAAGTCGCCGATGCCGTGATCGCCTGCCTCAAGCCCGTGCAGGATCGCTACGCCGACATCCGCGCCGACACCGAAGGCCTGCGCCGCGTGCTGCGTGATGGTGCCGAGCGTGCAAGTGCTAAGGCCGATGGCACCTTGAAGCAGGTGTATGACGTGCTGGGCTTCATTCCAGCCTGATGCGTCTTCAGAAGCCCCGCCACTTCGCGTAAACTCGCCGCACGCGCTCGTAGCTCAGCTGGATAGAGTGTTTCCCTCCGAAGGAAAAAGTCGCAGGTTCGAATCCTGTCGAGCGCACCAATAACAATGGCTTAGGGCAGTTTTTCAGTGCCCAGTTTGTTGGGGGATCTACCTCGGGCTTGAGATGAGTATGTTGGCCAGTTTCCGAAACCACTCGCATGCCGTCGGGTGTGTTTTTATTTGGCGCGTGCGACTGGCCGATGCGATGATGCGGCGAAACATCAGTCAGGGAGCGCCGCACAAAATTCGTGCGGGCGGATTTAAGTGTCTGAAGATCGCTTGCGTCGCACCCTTGCCGCTGGCGAGATCTTGTTCCATCAGGGGCAGCAGGGTCATGCTGCCTATGTGATCGAGTCCGGGGCGATCGAGATATTTTCAGAGCGCGACGATGTGCGTCAGGTGATTGCACAGCTGGGCAACAACGATATCTTCGGTGAGATGGCCCTGTTGGGCGACGCCGTGCGCTCTGCATCGGCGGCAGCACTAGAACCGACTCAGCTGCTTGTCGTGACGCACGAGCATCTCAACGAGCGGTTGCTGGGTGCCGACCCCATGACGCGGCATTTGTTGCGCACCGTGGTATTGCGTTGCCGCGAGATGTTGGCCTGGATGCGTGCCAGCGGCGCCGCAAGGGTGCCCCCGGAGCGCATGGGGGCCCTCGCAGATGCCGATGAAGTTGAGTCGACAGATCGCGAATTGGCGTTTCGTCGCCTGCGCACGGAACAGGAGCTTGAGGCGGCGCTGGAGCGAGGAGAGTTTCAGCTCTACTTCCAACCCATCGTGCGGCTTTCGGATCGCAAGGTGGCCGGCTACGAGGCCTTGATTCGCTGGTTCAAACCGGGACATGGCATGGTGCCGCCGTCCGAGTTCATCCCGGTTGCGGAGGCTTCATCGCTCATCAACCGAATCGGCTTGTGGATACTGGAAACGGCGTTCGACAGCCTGATGAAGATGGATGCGGCCGCCGGTGCGCGTGAGGAGCCGATCTTCGTGACGGTCAACCTGTCGGCCCGCCAGTTGACCGACCCTGAACTGCTGCCTGCGTTGTCCATGCAGGTGGAAAGGCTCAAGGGCCGCAATTGCCGCATCAAGCTCGAAGTGACCGAGTCCTTGATGATCGGGAACGTGGTGGAGGTGCAATTGTTCATCGCCCACTGCCGTGACCTGGGCGTGCACGTGTTGCTGGATGACTTCGGCACCGGCTACTGCTCGCTGTCTTACCTGCACTTGTTCGAAGTGCACACCATGAAGCTGGATCGCTCCTTCGTGCGCGGCATGGCGGTGAGCGATGCCAGTGAAAAAGTAGTGCGCGGTGTCACCCGCATGGCCCACGACCTGGGGTTGAATGTGGTCGTCGAAGGTGTCGAGCGGTTAGAAGAAGCGGATCAAGCGGCCGCGCTGGGCATCGATTACGTCCAAGGCTATTTCTACGGTCGGCCGGCTCCACTTGCCGACGCCTTGAAGAAGCTCGTCGGCTAGCAAATAAACCACGCAAGTGCTTGTTTAGCGTAAGGCTGTCGCATATGATCGCGGGCCTTTGATTAGGGTCGCCCGTTGTGGGCAGACGGAGGATTTAAGTATTTCGACAGAAAAGCAGGATCGACGTAACGACGAGATCAATGTGCCGCAGGTGCGCGTGATCGGTGCGGACGGTGAGCAGATCGGCATCATGGTGACCCGCGATGCGATCGCGAGAGCCTTTGCCGAAGGTCTGGAACTGGTGGAAATCTCCCCCAATGCCCAGCCGCCCGTTTGCAAAATCATGGATTACGGCAAGTTCCTTTACCAAAAGGACAAGCAGCAGCAGGCCGCGCGCAAGAAGCAGAAGCAGATCCAGATCAAGGAAATGAAGTTCCGCCCCGGCACCGAGGACGGCGACTACAACACCAAGATGCGTCAGATCAAGGAGTTTCTGGAAGAAGGCGACAAGGTCAAGATCAACCTGCGTTACAAGGGCCGAGAAATGGCCCACCAAGAAATTGGCATGCAGATGATCGAGAAGATCAAGACCGATCTGGTCGAGATCGCAGTCGTTGAGCAGCACCCCAGAATGGAAGGACGACAGGCCGTGATGGTGCTGTCGCCGAAGAAGACGAAGTAGGTTTTCTTCGAGAGACAACAGAGTTTTTGCAGCACCTCAAGTCTTGTCGCAGCCACATCGCGACAAGCCCGGTTAGCGGCCCTTTTACGATGTCAGGGCTTGTGAAGCCGGCTAAATTTCAAGACATCTGTTGTGTAAGTTGTTTGTCTGGGAGCATCGAAGATGCCAAAGCTGAAAACCAACAAGAGCGCTGCCAAGCGTTTTTCCCGCACCGGGAAAGGCGGCTTCAAGCGTGGTCACGCCTACAAGCGCCACATCCTGACCAAGAAGTCGGGCAAGACGATTCGCCAGCTCCGCGGGGAGGCCCAGATTCACGGGTCCGACCTCAAGGAAGTGCGCCAGTTGCTGCCCTACGCTTAAAGATCAGGAGAACCAAATATGGCACGTGTAAAACGCGGCACCACTGCAAAAGCGAAGCACAAGAAAATCCTCAATGCCGCCAAGGGCTATTACGGCGCACGCTCACGCGTGTTCCGCGTGGCCAAGCAGGCGGTTATCAAGGCCGGCCAGTACGCCTTCCGCGATCGTCGCGTCAAGAAGCGCGAGTTCCGCGCGATCTGGACCCAGCGCATCAACGCCGCCGCACGCGAGTACGGCCTGAGCTACTCCAAGTTCATCCACGGCTTGACGCTCGCTGGCATTGCCATCGACCGCAAGGTGCTGTCTGAGCTGGCCATCAGCGACAAGCCTGCGTTTGCAAAGATCGTCGAAGCGGCAAAAGCCAAGCTGCCCACCACCGGCGCGCTGGCACCGAAAGCGGTCTAAGTTTCGGCAGAGGTAACAAGCAAAGGGGTGGCGCGAGCTGCCCCTTTTTCATTTGCAGGTTTGATTGGGGATGAGAACGGATGAGTCCGAATCTCGATGCGTTGTTGAAAGCGGCGCAGGCCGATATTGCGGCCGCAGCCGATGCCCGTGCGCTCGATGCGCTGCGCGTCGATCTGCTGGGCAAGAAAGGGCGTGTCACCGAACTTTTGAAAAGCCTGGGCGCGATGGCACCGGACGAGCGCAAGATGTTCGGTGAGCAGGTCAATCGCGTGCGCGATGCCCTCAACCACGCGCTAGATGCGAAGGGCAATGCGCTGGCCGATCTGGCTCTGGCTGCCAAGCTCGCCAGCGAGACCATCGACGTCACACTGCCGGGTCGTGGCGAGGGCGTGGGCGGTCTGCACCCCATCACCCGCACCATCCAGCGCATCAGCAGCCTGTTCAACGAGATCGGTTTCGAGACGGTCGAAGGGCCGGAGATCGAGGACGACTTCCATAACTTCCAGGCGCTCAACATTCCTGAAAGCCACCCGGCGCGGGCGATGCAGGACACTTTCTATCTCAAGGATGGCGCGCGCCTGCTGCGCACCCACACCAGTCCCGTGCAGATCCGCACGATGCTGGCGCGCAAGGCACCGATCCGAATCATCTGCCCGGGCCGTGTCTATCGCGTCGATTACGACCGTACGCACAGCCCCATGTTTCACCAGATTGAAGGGCTCTACATCGCTGAGAAAGTGAGCTTGGCCGATCTCAAGTACGACATCACCACGTTTCTCTCTCGCTTTTTCGAGCGCGATGTCGAAGCCTTGTTTCGTCCCAGCTATTTCCCTTTCGTTGAGCCCGGTGCCGATGTGCACATCAAGTGGGACGACCCTGAGAAGGGCACGCGCTGGCTCGAAGTAATGGGCTGCGGCATGGTGCACCCCAATGTGCTGAACGCGGTCGGCATCGACCCCGAGCAATACAGCGGTTATGCCTTCGGCATGGGGGTGGAGCGCATGGCGATGCTGCGCTATGGCGTCAGCGATCTGCGCGATTTCTTCACCAACGATCTGCGCTTTCTCGCGCAATTCCAGTAGGACACCCGCCATGCAACTCTCAATGAACTGGCTGCGCGAGTGGGTCAACCCGGCTGCGGGCGCCATCGAGCTTGCCCACAAGCTCAACATGGCGGGGCTGGAGGCTGAAGCGACCGAGCTGTCTGCCGACCCGCTACAGGGGGTGGTGGTAGGCCGCATTCTCACCGCCGACAAACATCCGCAGGCAGATCGCCTTCGCGTCTGCACCGTCGATATCGGCAGCGGCGCGCCTGCACAGATCGTCTGCGGTGCACCGAACGCGCGCGTGGGTTTGTGCGCGCCAGTCGCCACTGTCGGTTCGACGCTGCCGGGCGGTATCGAGATCAAGGCCGCGCAGCTTCGCGGTGTGGATTCCGCCGGCATGCTCTGCTCGGCGAAGGAGCTGGCGCTCTCGGACAAATCCGAAGGTCTGCTGGAACTCGATGACAGCGCAACGCCCGGTGCAGCGATTGCCGACTATCTGAAGCTCGACGACATGCGGCTGACCCTGGAGCTCACGCCCAATCGCGGTGACTGCCTGTCCATCACCGGCCTTGCGCGTGAGGTGGGGGCTCTCTATGGCTTGCAGCCCTGCAAGCCTGGCACTGAGGCAGTCGCCATCACCTGCGACAAGACGGTCGCCGTAACGCTCGAAGACGCGACGGCCTGCACCCGCTACCTCGGGCGCGTGATCGAAGGCATCAACCCGGAAGCCCGCACGCCCGACTGGCTGCGCGAGCGCCTGCGCCGCAGCGGCATCCGCAGCATCCACCCGATCGTCGATATCACCAATTTCGTGATGCTCGAACTCGGCCAGCCGATGCACGCCTTCGACCTCGCCAAGTTGGGCGGCCCGATCCATGTGCGTCGTGCGCGCGCTGGCGAGACCCTGAAGCTGCTGACGGAAGAGACAGTGACGCTGCGGCAGGAGCTGCTCATCACCTCCGGCGATCAGCCGGTGGCGATGGCCGGCGTGATGGGCGGTGCGGCGTCGGGTGTGACCACTGCCACCACCAACATCTTCTTCGAGTCGGCTGCCTTTGCACCTGCGGCGGTGGTCGGCGCGGCGCGGCGGCACAAACTTTCTTCGGATGCCGCCTATCGCTACGAGCGTGGTGTCGATTCCGCCCTGCAAGCCGAGGCGCTGGACCGCGCGACCGCACTGGCACTCGCCATCTGCGGCGGGCAGGCCGGGCCTGTCACTGCGGCAGGTGGGGAGGTAACGGCCGCTGCCATTCCTTTGCGTCATCAAAAGGTGAATGATCTGCTGGGTGTTTCGATCCCGGCCGGCGAAGTGGCGGCGCTTCTGGAATCGCTCGGCATCATCGTCACGCCGTCGGGCGAGGGTGCCTGGCACTGCACGCCGCCGAGTTGGCGTTTCGATCTCGCGATCGAACAGGACTTGATCGAGGAAGTGGGGCGTCTGTTCGGCTACGAGAACATCGCGGCCAAGCCTTACGCGGCAACCCTGATCCCGCCCGCCAACAGCGAAGCGCGCCGCCCAGCCGCGCGCATTCGCGATGCGCTCGTCGCACGCGGCTGGCAAGAGGCGGTGACCTACAGCTTCGTCGACCCCAAGATTCAGGCTCGGCTGACGCCGGATTTTGTCGGGCTGCCACTCGACAACCCGATTGCCGAAACCATGGCGGTGATGCGTACCACGCTGTGGACCGGCCTGATCGGCGCCTGGCTGCACAACCATCAGCGGCAGATGAAGCGGGTGCGCTTCTTCGAGCTGGCCGGCACCTTTGCAGAAAATAGTGGACAGATCATCGAGACGCCGTGTTTGGCGGGTCTCGCTTTTGGCAACGTGCGCACGGAGCAATGGAGTGACAAGGCTCGGCCGGTCGATTTCTACGACCTCAAGGCCGATGTCGAGGCCCTGTGTGCGGCGTTTGGCGGCGATGTGCCCCGCTTCACGTTTGCTGCGGGCACGCATTCGGCTTTGCACCCCGGCCGCACCGCCGTGTTGATGCGCGACGACCAAAGCGTCGGCGTGCTGGGCGAGCTGCACCCCGAACTGGTGCGCGGCCTCGATCTGCCGGGTGCACCGCTGTTGTTCGAGCTCGACTGGTCGCGGCTGTCCGCCGCGCGCGTGCCGGTTGCCCAGCCGGTGCCGGAGTTCCCCACGTCGCGCCGCGACTTGGCGCTGGTCGTTGACGAAAGCGTGCCGGCACAGGCGCTGATCGATGCCGCCAAAACCGCAGCGGGCCCGCATCTGGCGCAAGCCTTCGTGTTCGACATCTATCGCGGCCAGGGCTTACGTGACGCATCAAAGAGTGTGGCAATGGGATTGATTTTTCAGGATTATTCGCGCACCCTCACGGTTGAAGAAATCGACATGCAGGTGACGGGGATTGTCACTGCGCTCTCGCAAAAACTGGGAGCCAGCCTGCGGGGATGAAGTAACTGGGAGATACATCGCTTGACCTTGACCAAGGCAGAACTGGCCGACGCGCTCTTCGAGGAACTCGGGCTGAACAAGCGCGAGGCCAAAGAGTTCGTGGACCTCTTCTTTGAAGAAATGCGCACGCGGCTGGAGGCGGGTGAAGAGGTCAAGTTGTCAGGCTTTGGTAACTTCGAGTTGCGTAGCAAGAATCAACGTCCCGGCCGCAATCCCAAGACCGGACAGGAAATCCCCATTTCGGCACGTCGCGTCGTGACGTTCCGGCCGGGCCAAAAATTGCGGTTGAGGGTGAGCGTGGATGAAAGCTAGCGCCGAGGTGATCGCCCTGCCGATGTTGTCGGCAGAGCTTCCGCGCAAGCGCTATTACGCGATTGGCGAGGTGAGCGAGCTCTGCGGCATCAAACCGCACGTGCTGCGTTACTGGGAGCAGGAGTTCCCTCAGCTCAAGCCGATCAAACGCCGCGGCAATCGTCGCTATTACCAGTTCGATGATGTCGAAATGGTGCGCCGTATCCGCAGCCTGCTCTACGAACAGGGGTTCACCATTGGCGGCGCCCGCCAGCGTCTGCGCGAGGCGCGCCAGGAACAGGTGGCCAGCATCGCCGCCGCCGCCTTGCCCCAGGCAGTGCCGAACCCGGCCTCGCGCAAAGACCTGATCAAGGATCTGCGTCACGAGCTCGAAGAGCTGCTCAAGCGTCTGCCCGGCTAAGTTTCTTGCACGCCGCTCTTTAGTAACGCGGCCGAATCGCTTAAGCTATCGGACTTGAATCGGCGCGTAGCGCAGCCTGGTAGCGCACTTCCTTGGGGTGGAAGTGGTCGGAGGTTCAAATCCTCTCGCGCCGACCAATTAATCCCCGGATAAGCCACTGGAAACAGTGGCTTTTTTCGTTTTAAAGCTGGGCTTATCGGTTGAGCACAAAATGCCATTTCCGAAAAATTTCCGATATCGGGAGAAAAAAGGCATGGGCAGACCAAGAAAAAAAGCGCATCGAAACTGGCCGGATGGATTGCTGGCGCGGCCTCGTGAAAACGCGACCTACTACTACTTCAGGGAAAAAAGCACAGGCAAAGAAATCGCTCTAGGAAAAGACCTGAGGGCGGCAATCCAGGGTGTGAAATTTGCGCAGGTAAGGCGCGCGGTCGATCCGGTGCAGGCAGTGATCAGCGCCATCGAACAGCCGGTGTCGACGGTCGATCAGCACTTCACCTGGTTTGTGGAAAATCGATCCGCCAAGAAAAAGCTGGCTGAAGGTTCGCGTATAGCCTTGAAACACGAATCGAAAAGCTGAGGCGTCTTCTAGGTCCGCAGAGATCAAGATAACCACGGTTTCGCGCCATTGCGCGAGCAGCGTTTTTTCACCCTCACAGGGGGTGATTGTCACAGCTCAGCAACAGCTCAGACACAACGCGTGCCGACAGAAAAATGGCCGGCTTCGCCGGTAGCTAGAAGCAAGCGCTGCAATTCGCCCCCAGCAACAAATGCACACTAAAAAAGCCGCCAGTCATTCGATCTGGCTGCCTTTTTAGTTTGCAGTCCTATGCTTTGCGCTTGCGGGCAAAAGCAGGGATCGCCAGCAGCAGCGTGAGGAAGCCGAAGCTGCCGCCACCGCCACCCGAGGAACCGCCACCGGTGCCCGGCGTAGTCGGAGTGGTGGGCGGCGTCGGGGTGGGGACCGGGTTACCCGTGACAAAGACCGTCTTGGTGGTCGAGCCACCCGCACCGGTGCAGGTCAGGTTATAGGTGTTGGTGCCCACGTTGCTCACCGTCACGTTGGCCGAAGCGCTGGTGCTCTGCGCACCGGCCCAGTCGCCCGTCGCCGAGCAGCCGTCGGTGTTCGAGCTGTTCCAGCTCAGCAGCACCGTGGTGCCCTGGGTGGCGCTGGTGCTCGATGCGCTCAGGTTCAGCACCGGAGCCGCACGGGGGTTGGCGGTGACCGGCACCGTAACCACCACATCGGCGGTGTCGTTGCCGCGGCAGACCATCACGTAGTTGTTGCTGCCCGAAGCCGGGGTCACCGTCTCGGAACCGCTCAGTGCCTTGGCACCCGTCCAGGCGCCCTCTGCACGGCAGCTGGTGGTGTTGGCCGAGTTCCAGGTCAGCGTGACCGTTTCGCCCACGAAGACCGTGGAGGCGCTGGTGTTGAAGCTGAGAGTGCCGGCCTGCGAAGGCGGCGGGTTCACCGACACCGCGGCGCTGCTGGTGCTGACCACCTGGGCGTCGTTGCGGCAAGTCAGGGTGAAGTTGTGCGCACCGGTGTTGCTGACCGTGAAGGTCTCGGTGCCACTGGGGTCCACACCGTGATCGGCGAG
>JAUSQI010000129.1 GCA_030652575.1 Stagnimonas sp.
CGGCGAGCCCGAGCAGGGCATCGCGCACCGCACCGCCGACGAGATGAATCTTCATCCCCTATCCCCCATCCCCCATCCCCCATCCCCGCTTCATGGAGCCGCCGGCTCCACCGGCGGCAGCCAGTTGTTGGCGCGCACGGCCTTCCTGGTTTCGAGCCACTGATAGACGCCGACGTGAAACAGGATGCGCTGCACGTAGGTACGCGTCTCGTTGAAGGGGATGTTCTCGATCCAGATGTCCGCGTCCATCGTCGCCGCCGGACGCCAGCGCTTCACGGCATTGAAGCCGGCGTTGTAGGCCGCGAGCGCCATCTGCCAGCGGCCGTCGGATTTATCCAGCACCTCGCGCAGGTGCAGCGCGCCCAGTGGCACGTTGACGGCCGGGTCTTTCAGCGACTCGGGATCGGGTGCGGCTTGGCCCGCAGTCTTGGCGGTCATCGCCGCGGTGCCCGGCAGCATCTGCAGCAGGCCGAGCGCGCCGGCGCTGGAGGTGGCGTCGGGCTTGAAGGCGCTCTCCTTGCGCATCACGCCGTACAGCCATTGCACCGGGATGCCTGCGGCATCGGCGGACTGCTTCACCAGCTCGGCATACGGGCGCGGGAACAGCACATCGAGATCGCGGAACAGCCCGAGCTTGGTGGCGGTGACGATGGCCTGGTCGTGCCAGCCCAGTGCCGCCGCCTCGCGCACCAGCGCGGGCTTGGCCTCGGTCGGCACGGTGTCGATGGCATCGGCCCATTCCAGCGAGGCGATGGATTTGAAGCCCGCCTGCCAGGCCTCGCTGGCGCGCACGAAAGCAGGCGTGGCGTCGAGCGCCAGACGCTGCTCGGGCGTGACCGGCCTGGGCTCGTTGATCGGCGTCCAGCCCTTGCCGTTGCGCCAGGCGGCGAGCAGGCCGTAGGTGTCGTTCTCCTTGGCAAGGCGGCCATAGCGCACGAAGGCCTCGCCTTTCTGGCCAGTCGCCTCCAGCGCGCGGGCGTTCCAGTAGCGCCAGCGCGGTTGCTCGCTCATGCCATCGGGCAGCAGCGACAGCCAGTTGAAGGCCTGCTCCCAGTCGCCCGCCCACAGTGCGGCGCGGATGCGCCATTCGTAGCTGCGCTCGTCCATCAGCGTTTCGGGCACCTGGCGGAACAGCGCCACGGCGCTGCTGTCGCGGTTCCAGGCCAGTGCCAGTGCGGTGTTGCGCTGCAGGGTCTGGGTCTGCACCGGCGAGAGTTTCTGTGCGGCCGCGACGGCATCCAGCAGCGCCGCCGCTTCGCGCGGGGATCGCCGCGCCCAGCGCATCCAGGTGTCGGCGAGGCCACCGCTGTCCAACAGTTGCGGCGCACCTTCGGCCAGGGCAGTGAACTCGGCAGCGGGCGTGGTGATCTGGCGCATCCAGGCTTCGAAGCGTGGGCGGCGCTCGGCGGGCAGATCGACCAGCAGGGCACGGGCGCGGTTGACGTCGCCATCGAGCAGGCGAGCTCGCACGCGACGCTCGATGAGGGCCTGGGTGTAGAGCGGCTGGGTCTTGAGCCAGGACAACGCACCGTTGCAGGCGTCGGGCAGCGTGTCTTCGGCCAGCCAGCGGTCGGCGATTTCCTGCGCGAGCGCGGCGGTGTCACCGCTGGCGCGGCGGGCATCGAGCTTCTGGCAGCGCAGCGCGTCGTTGGCGACGCTGTCGCGCCAGAGTGAAAGAAAAGCCGTCCACTCGCCGCGGCCGGCAGTGGCTGCGAGCAGCGCGCGGCGCAGGTCGCGCACGTGGGCGACATCGCCTGCACTGTCGAGATACGCGCGCGCGGCACTCTCGGCCTCGGCGTCGCCACCCACCACGCCCATGCGCAGGCGTGCGGCCACCAGCCAGGGGTAGAGCGGGTAGCTGCGCAGGGTGTCGGTGTCGCCACTGGTGTCGAAGCTGGGCGCGGCGTAGGCGGCCGCAAAAACGCTGCGGGCGTCAGCCTCTTGTGCCAGTACGGCGGCTGGCAACAGCAGCAACAGCAGCAGTGCAAGGCCACGGAACAGAGAGCGGGACAGGAGCATTTTCATCGGCTTTTTCACTTAGCATTCGCGCTCATTGCATTGTAGGTGGCTGCCGCGCCCATGTTGGAATCCCTGATGCTGCAACAGCTGGCCCTCTTCGCCGTCACCGGTGCTGCCGCCGGCGTGCTGGCCGGACTTTTCGGCGTCGGCGGCGGGCTCATCATGGTGCCGGCGCTGGCCTTCGTGCTGCCGCACCAGGGTGTGGCACCCGACATCGTGATGCAGGTGGCGATTGGCACCTCGCTGGCGGTGATCGGCATCACCTCGCTGTCGTCCACCCGCGCCCATCACAAACGCGGCGGTGTGCGCTGGGATGTGCTGAAAGGCTTCGCCCCCGGCCTGGCACTCGGCGCGCTGGGCGGTGCCTTCGTCGCCCATCTGCTCAAGGGCCGCACGCTGGAAATCATCGTCGGCGTCGGCGCGCTGCTGATCGCCCTGCAAATGCTGCGCGCCGCGCCGCAGGCCAGCAGCGAAAGCCGCATACCGCCACCGCCCGTGCCGGAACTACTGGCAGTGGGCGGGCTCATCGGCGTGCTGTCGGCGCTGGTGGGGATCGGCGGTGGCTCGCTGTCGGTGCCGTATCTCGCGGCCCGGCGCCTGCCGATGGTGCAGGCCGTGGGCTCGGCCGCCGCGGGCGGTATCCCGATCGCCTGGGGTGGGGCGTTGGGCTTCGTGCTGAGCGGCAAGGACATCGTCGGCCTGCCGGGTCTGCATCTGGGCTACATCAGCCTCGCGGGGTTTGCCGGCTTGGCGGTGTTCAGCGTGCTGACGGCACCTTGGGGCGCGCGCATGGCGCATCAATGGCCTGCGCGGCGGCTCAAGCAGGCATTTGCAGCATTGCTGGCCTGCATCGGCCTGTTGATGCTGCTGCGCTGACTCAGCCTTTCACCAGACGGCTGCGACGGGCCAGCATGGCGCCGCCGACCACCATCATCCACGCACCGACCAGACCGAGTGCCATGACAGCGGTATCGGCGGTATACAGACCGGTTTCGGCCGACAGGCTGTTGGCGGGGTAGGAAGGCTGCGTTGTGAAAGCGGCCACTTCGGTCGAGGCCGGTGTTTCGACGATGGCGGTTTCGCCGAGCGAAGACACCGCGATGGCGTCCTTGCCCATTGCCATGCCGGATTCGAATTGCATCGTGTGGCTCAAGTCGGCATCGCCGGAAGAGGTCCATTTGGCAGTGGCGCTGTGCAACATGTCGAACCCCTGGGTTTGTGAGTGGATGCGCGCACTTTGCATCCGCCGCCTGAAGTCGCCATGAACCGCGCGGCACCCGGTTGAAACGATAAGATGGCGCCCCCTCAAGGCCACAAAACCAAAACAGAAAATGTCCAGTCTCGTTCGCCCTCACGGCGGTGGTTCGCTCAAGCCGCTGCTGCTCACCGACGCCGCGCTCTCCGCCGAGAAAGCCCGCGCCGACAGCTTG
Organism: Stagnimonas sp.; assembly: GCA_030652575.1. Lineage (GTDB taxonomy): Bacteria > Pseudomonadota > Gammaproteobacteria > Nevskiales > Nevskiaceae > Stagnimonas. The sequence continues at coordinate 3,450 of JAUSQI010000129.1, forward strand.
CCGCGGGTGACGGTCAGCTCCCGCGAGGCGGGCGATCTCATCATGTTGGGCATCGGCGGCTTCACGCCGCTGAACGGCTTCATGAGCCAGGCCGACTGGCTCGCCGTATGCGACACCCTGCACACCGCCGCGGGCCTGTTCTGGCCCATCCCGGTGACGCTCTCCACCGACGAGGCCACCGCGGAAGGCATCGCCATCGGCAGCGACATTGCCCTGTTCGACGCCGAGCGCAATGAAGTGCTGGCGACGATGACCGTCACCGAAAAATACGGCATCGACAAGGCACACGAATGCCAGCAGGTGTTCAGGACCACCGATGCCGCGCATCCGGGCGTGAAGATGGTGATGGAGCAGGGTGCCGTGAACCTTGCCGGCCCCGTGAAGGTGCTGAGCGACGGCGGCTTCCCCGGCGAATACGGCAGCCTCTACCACACGCCGCTTCAGACCCGCGCGATCTTCGACGCCAAGGGCTGGAAGACGGTCGCGGCCTTCCAGACCCGCAACCCCATGCACCGCTCGCACGAGCACTTGGTGAAGATCGCCATCGAGACGATGGATGGCGTGCTGATCCACTCGCTGCTCGGCAATCTCAAGCCCGGCGACATCCCCGCCGACGTGCGCAGCAAGGCCATCAGCGCACTGATCGACCAGTACTTCGTGAAGGACACCGTGGTGCAGTCCGGCTACCCGCTCGACATGCGCTACGCCGGCCCGCGCGAGGCGCTGCTGCACGCGCTGTTCCGCCAGAACTACGGCTGCTC
>JAUSQI010000137.1 GCA_030652575.1 Stagnimonas sp.
CCGGCGTTGAAGCCGAACCAGCCGAACCACAGCAGCGAGGCGCCGATGGTGGTCATCACCAGGCTGTGCGGCGCCATCTGCACCTTGCCGAAGCCCGCGCGCTTGCCGAGGAAGATGGCAGCAACAAGGCCCGCGATACCGGCGTTGATGTGCACCACGGTGCCGCCAGCGAAGTCCAGCGCGCCGAGCTGCCAGAGGTAACCGGCGGTGGCGTTGAGGTCAGCGATGACTTCCGGGCCGGTGTAGGCGTCGGGGCCCGGCCACCACCAGACCATGTGCGCCATCGGCAGATAGGCGAAGGTGAAGAAGATGACCGAGAACAGCAGCACGGCCTTGAACTTCATGCGCTCGGCGTAGCCGCCGGCGATGAGGGCAACCGTGATGCAGGCGAAGGTGCACTGGAAGAACGCGAACATCAGCTCGGGGATCACAATGCCCTTGCTGAAGGTGGCGGTCGGCACGAAGAAGCCAGCGGCGTCGTAGATCACGCCTTTCAGCATCATCTTGTCCAGGCCGCCGAAGAACGCAGCGGTGGCACCGGAGCCGTTGGAGAACGCCACGGAGTAGCCGTAGACGACCCAGAGCACGGCGATGAGGCAGAAAATCGCGAAGGTCTGCGTGAGCGTGCTCAGCATGTTCTTCTTGCGCGCCATGCCGCCGTAGAACAGCGCCAGGCCCGGCAACGACATCAGCAGCACGAAGGCGGTGGCTGTCAGCATCCAGGCGATGTTGCCCTCGTTGTACTTGGGCGGTTCGGGTGCTGCGGCAGGGGCTGCTTCGGCGGCGATGGCAACCGGTGCGGCCTCCGCGGGTGCGGCTTCGGTCGGTGCCGGCAGGGTGTTGCTTTCAGCCGCGGCGGCTGCCGTGGTGGCCTGTGCGGTGCCCGGGTCCTGCGCCAGCGCAGTGCCTGCGCCGAAGCTGCCCAGTGCCGTGCCCATCGCGAGCGCGAGGGTCAGGGAAATCTTGCGAAAATCCATGTTGAGTTCTCTCGTGTGGAGTGGAGGCTTAGAGCGCGTCTTTGCCGGTCTCGCCGGTTCGGATGCGAATGGCCTGGTCTAGGGTGAAGACGAAGATTTTTCCGTCACCGATCTTGCCGGTGTGGGCGGCCTTGCTGATCGACTCCACGGCGGCATCGAGCTTGTCGTCGTCGACGGCAACTTCGATCTTTACCTTGGGTAGAAAATCCACCACGTATTCGGCACCGCGATACAGCTCGGTATGCCCTTTCTGGCGCCCAAAACCCTTGACTTCAGTGACGGTAATGCCGGCAACACCCACTTCCGACAACGCCTCGCGCACTTCGTCGAGCTTGAACGGCTTGATGATCGCTGAGATCAGTTTCATCAGTTCCACTCCACTTTCTTGCTTACAGGCTGTCTTTCCGCGATAAATCCTTTTGTGCGGACACATCCGGCACAGCCTTGTAGCCGGTCTGGTGGTTGGCTTAACGCAGCATCCGTGCCAGCCCTGCGGCCCTTGAAAACGCGGGGTTTTGACGAGGGCGGAGATTGTATTGCACCAAAAAAGTGCAATAACGCCGGATGAGCGCTGTCGAATGCCTGCAAATGCGCAGGGCACAATCGGCCATGCCCGCCATGCACATCCGCCAGTACGATGTTCTGCCGCCCGTGGACGCGAGGTGCCCGGTCGAGCACGACGCACTTTTTGTCGAAGGCAGCCAGAGATGACCTTGCGCGTGCTCATCGTCGGTGGCTATGGCGTGTTCGGCGGCAAGCTTGCGCAATTGCTGCGCAAGGATGCGCAGATCGAGCTGCTCATCGCCGGCCGCTCCCTGCGCAAGGCGCGCGCCTTCTGCAAACGGCACGGTGGTATCCCGGCAAGGTTTGATCGCGACGGCATGTTGCTGGCGCAGCTGCAGGCGCTGGGGCCGCAGGTGGTGGTCGATGCAGCCGGGCCGTTCCAGCACTACGGTGCCGACCCTTACCGTCTGGCGCGTGCGGCACTGGCGGCGGGTGCGCACTATCTCGATCTGGCCGACGACGCGGATTTCGTCGCCGGCATCGGTGTGCTCGACAGCACGGCGCGCGAAGCAGGCCGTACAGTGCTTTCGGGTGTCAGCAGCGTGCCGGCCATTTCCTCGGCAGTGGTCGAGCAGCTGCGGCGGGGACTGGCGCAGATCGAGCAGATCGAGACCGTCATCCTGCCCGGCAACCGGGCGCCGCGCGGGTTGTCGGTGGTGCGCGCCATCGTTGCCCAAGCCGGGCGGCCACTGCGGGTCTGGCATGGCGATGTCTGGCGGCAGGTGCCAGCCTGGGGCGAGCTCACACGGGTGCGACTACAGGCCACGACGCGCCAGCTCAATGTGCGCTGGGCCAGTCCGATTGGTGCGCCGGATCTGCTCCTGTTTCCGGCCCGCTATGGCGCACGCAGCGTGGCGTTTCGGGCGGGTCTCGAACTCAGCGTTTTGCATCTCGGCTTGTGGCTGCTGGCCTGGCTGCCGCGGCTGCGGCTGGTGCGTTCGCTTACGGCGCTGGCACCGCTGCTGCGCGGCCTGGCCGATCTGCTGCGGCCGTTCGGTGAAGATCGCGGCGGCATGGCGGTGACCTTGCGTGGCGAAACCGCCGCACGCCGCACCGAAGAGCGGTGCTGGACCTTGATCGCCGAGTCTGGCGATGGCCCCTTCATCCCCGCCATCCCGGCGGCGGCGTGGCTGCGCCAACGCGCGCGCGGTGTCGCGCCGAAGCCCGGCGCGCGGCCCTGTGTCGGCGAGCTGTCGCTGTCGCAACTGATGCTTGCCTTCGCACCGCTGGCTATCGTCAGCGAGCAGGTTTTTTCACCCGCATCGACATTGTTCGAACACGCGCTCGGCGATGGCTGGCTGCGCCTGCCCACGCCGGTGCGTCGACTGCATGGGGTGGCGCAGGCTGCCGAGTATCACGGTGAGGCGGTGGTTGAAAACGGCGTTCATCCGCTGGCGCGCCTGGCCCGCGCCGTGATGCGCCTGCCGGTGGCCGCCGCGCGCGTGCCGGTGCAGGTCAGCATCCGCGCACAGCCCGATGCCGAACACTGGCTGCGGCAGTTCGGCACGCGCCGTTTTGCCACCACGCTGCGCTGGCAGCCCAAGCGCCAAAAAATCGTTGAAACCTTTTCGCTGTTGGGCCTGCCGATGCGCTTCGAGCTGGGCCTTTCCGCAGCCGACTACGCGCTGCATTGGCCGGTGACGCGCGGCTGGTTTTGCGGGCTGCCGCTGCCGCGCTTTCTGCTGCCAATCAGCGAGTCGATCGAAGACGTGGACGAACAGGGTCGCTTCCGCTTCGATGTGTCGATCCGCCTGCCCGGCATCGGCCTGGTGGCGCGCTATCGCGGCTGGCTGAATCCTGCGAGCGCTGCTCCGCCTGCAACCGTATAATCCGGTCATGAATCCCACCCCGATCGAAGTCATTGCCGCCGTGCTGTTTGCCGTGGCACTGGTTCACACGTTTTCGACGGGGTTCTTCGAGACGCTCGCGCACCGGCAGCCGCGCCACGCCAAGCTCTGGCATCTGGTCGGCGAGGTGGAGATCGTGTTCGGTCTCTGGGCCATCGCACTCGTCGCCATCCTCATGGCCCTGCAAGGCAGGGCGGCCGCCACGGCCTATGTCGATGCGCGCAATTACATCGAGCCCCTGTTCGTGTTCGCGATCATGGTGGTGGCCGCCTCCAAACCCATCCTCACGCTCGCCAAGGGCATCGCCAACGGCTTCGCGCGCGTGCTGCCGATGCCATCCATCGTCGCGATCCATTTCACCGGCCTGTTTCTCATCCCGCTGCTCGGTTCGCTCATCACCGAACCGGCGGCGATGACGCTGGCCGCACTGCTGCTGAAAGATCGCTTCTTCGGCCGCGACGTCTCGGCCCGCGCCAAGTACATCACCGTCGGCACGCTGTTCGTGAACATCTCCATCGGCGGCGCACTCACCCCGTTTGCCGCGCCGCCGGTGCTGATGGTGGCCGCCACCTGGGGTTGGGATCTGTCGTTCATGCTCAGTACCTTCGGCGCGCATGTGCTGCCGGTGGTGCTCATCAACGCCGCGCTCGCCAGCGCGCTGTGCTTCAAGGAATTGAAGGCGCTGCCGCCGGAAAAAACGCCCTCCGCCGACCACACGCCGCTGCCCTTGCTGCTGCTGCATGTCGGCCTGCTGGTTGGCATCGTGGTGTTCGCGCACCATCCGCCGATCTTCCTGGGCTTGATGCTGCTGTTTCTGGGGCTGGCCACCGCCTACCCGCAGTACCAGAACAAGCTGATGCTGAAAGAAGCGTTGCTGGTGGCGTTTTTTCTTGCGGGTCTCGTCGTGCTCGGCGGCCTGCAAGCCTGGTGGCTCAAGCCGCTGCTGCTGAGCCTCGATGCCAAGACTGTCTATCTCGGTGCCACAGCACTCACCGCCATCACCGACAACGCCGCGCTCACCTATCTCGCCTCGCAGGTCGATGGTCTGTCGGACCCGTTCAAGTACTACGTCGTCGCCGGTGCCATCAGCGGCGGCGGCCTCACCGTCATCGCCAACGCGCCCAACCCGGCGGGCATGGCTATCCTGCGCGAGCGCTTCCCCGGCGGCACGGTGGGCGCCCTCGGCCTGCTGGCAGGCGCGCTCACGCCCACGCTCATCACTGTCATTGCCTTCTACTTCTTCTGACCCATGCCCGACCGTATTGAAGACCTCGCCGAAAAACTCGCCGGCCTGCTGCCGCCAGGGCTGAAAACCCTGCGCGCGGAATTGCAGGACAACTTTCGCGCCGTGCTGCGCGCCAACCTCGAAAAGCTCGATCTCGTCAGCCGCGAGCGCTTCGATATCCAAGCCGAAGTGCTGGCCCGCGCGCAAGCCAAGCTCAAGGGTCTGGAAGCACGCATCACCGAGCTTGAAAAGAAGGCCTAAATGAGCCTCGCCATCGTCCTCAGCCGCGCCCAGAACGGGCTCGCGGCTGATCTCGTGACGGTGGAAGTGCATCTGGCCCCCGGCCTGCCGGGCCTGTCGATCGTGGGCCTGCCCGAAGCGGCCGTGCGCGAGTCGCGCGACCGCGTGAAGGCTGCGATCGGCACTTGCGGGTACAAATTTCCGAATCGGAAAATTACAGTCAACTTGGCGCCGGCAGACTTGCCGAAAGAAGGTGGTCGATTCGACTTGCCGATCGCGCTCGGGGTACTCGCTGCATCGGGCCAAATCCCCATCGAGCGCCTGGCGACGCTCGAAGTGCTGGGCGAGCTTTCCTTGAGCGGCGAAGTGCGGCCCATCAAGGGCGCGCTCACCGCTGCGCTCAAGGCCACGCAAGCCGGTCGCGCATTGCTGTTGCCGCAGGACAACGTGAGCGAGGCCGCACTCGCGAGCGGTGCCGTGTTGCACGCCGCCACACATCTCGCTGCGCTGGCCGCGGCCTTGCATGCGGGCCCGCTCGAAGTGGCCACGCCACCACCACCGGTCGTCACGCCATTGCATGGCATGCCCGATCTCGCCGATGTGCGCGGGCAATTCCAGGCCAAGCGCGCCTTGGAAATCGCCGCCGCCGGTGGCCACTCCCTGCTGATGATCGGCCCGCCGGGCTCGGGCAAGTCCATGCTCGCGCAGCGCCTGCAGGGTTTGCTGCCAGCGCTCACCGACGAGGAGGCGCTGGAAGTCGCGGCGGTTGCCTCCATCAGCAATGCTGGCTTCGATCCCGCGCGCTGGGGCATCGCGCCTTATCGCGCGCCGCACCACACGGCATCGGGGGTGGCACTGGTTGGAGGCGGCTCATCGCCGAAACCCGGTGAGGTCACGCTTGCCCACAACGGGCTGCTTTTTTTAGACGAGTTACCAGAGTTCGACCGCACTGTTTTAGAGGTGCTGCGCGAGCCCTTGGAGAGCGGCCACATCACGGTTTCGCGTGCCGCCCGGCAAGCTGATTTCCCTGCGCGCTTCCAACTCGTCGCGGCGATGAATCCATGCCCTTGCGGCTATTTGGGCGATGCCAGCGGCAAGTGCAATTGCACACCCGACCAGGTGCTGCGCTACCGCGCCAAGATCAGCGGACCGCTGCTCGACCGCATCGACCTACAGCTCACCGTGCCACGGGTGGATCGCGCCGCACTCACCGCCGAGCAAGCGCCGCCCACTGAGACCAGTGCCGTCGTGCGAGCGCGAGTGATCGCCTGTCGCGCGGTACAGCTCGCGCGACAGGGCAAGCCCAACGCCCGGCTCAGCACGCCCGAGATCGATCAGTACTGCGCACCAGAACCCGCCGCGCGCAGCCTGCTTGAACAGGCGATGGGCCGGCTTAACCTGAGTGCGCGTGGCTATCACCGCGTGCTCAAAGTCGCGCGCACGCTGGCCGACCTCGCGGGTGCAAGCACCATCAGCACACCGCATGTGGCCGAGGCCGTCCGCTACCGCGAACTCGACCGGAGTTAGCCATGATCTTCAACCAGTTCAGCCGCACCGCCGAAGCCGCTGCCGCACTCCGCGCCTGGGGCGCGATGACGCCCGAAGGCCGTGCCGTCTTTCACGACCCACATGCACTGCGCCTCACCAGCCGCGTCTGGCGTGCGCGGCTCAAGAACCCCACGCAGCGCAAGCTCCTGATGGACGGCTTGCTGCGCTGGATGCAGCCCATCGCGCATCAGGTGCTGGCGCGCAGCCATCATGCCGAAGCGCGTCTGCAAGCCGCGAAGGTGAGCCAGTACGTGATCGTCGGTGCGGGGCTGGATTCCTTCCACTGGCGTCGCCCCGCCTGGGCGAAAAAGCTCACGGTGTTCGAGCTGGATCACCCCGCCACCCAGGCCATGAAGCGCGCCCGCTGTGCTGCGAGGGCGCTGCTCGGCGAGCCGCAGTGGGTGGCCTGCAACTTCGAGCGCGAGTCGGCGGCCGATGCGCTGCGGCGCTCGTCGTTCGATGCCGCACAGCCCGCGTTCTTCGCCTGGCTGGGCGTCACCCACTACCTCAAGCCCGCCGCCACACGCGCCACGCTCGCAGCCTTGGCCGAAGTGGCCGCCCCCGGTAGCGAGCTGGTGTTCGACTACAGCGTGCCGCCCTCGCAAATCCGTCTGGGGGACTGGCCGCTTGCCGCCGGCTTGGGCGTGTTGACGGCCGTGCTCGGCGAGCCGCTGGTGGGCGGCATCAAGCCCGGCACGCTCGCTGAGTGGGCGCACGAAACGGGCTGGACGGTGATGGACGACCTTGTCGGCCCGCCAGCTGGCGACTTGCACCTGCCGCAAGTGACGCGCTTTGCGCATTGGCGACGAGGCTAGACCGCAGGGCGGTCTCGACCCGCCCTAAAGCCCTGCGGATGATGTGTAGACCACGAATGCGGCGATATTGAGAATGATCGTGGCAATGAAGACACTTTGAAACGGCTGTTTCACGGTCTTGTGGCGCAGCACTTTCTGTGCTGCCAAGGCCCCCGGCCAACCGCCAAATAGAGCGAATAGATGCAAGGTGCTTTCCGGAGTGCGCCACTTGTTGTTTTGAGCAGCACTTTTGTCGTGCCAGTACGCCACAAAGCAAAGCAGACTGGCCGCACCATAAATCTCGAAGATCAGCAGCGATGCACGACCTGTCCAAGCGCAAAACAGCAAGTACCCCATGAACAGCACGGCCAGGAAGACGGCGAAGCCTGCACTGCCTGTAGATGCTTTCACCGATTTTTCTTTGAGCTGGCTTTGCGGGTAAGAGACCTTGATCGCCTTGAAGCGACCGTTCTCGTCCTTGGCGACTTCATAAATCACGATGTCATTCTCAGCAGGTCTTCGATCTTTCGAGGTAAAGGCGCTGACATGCACGAACACGCGGTCGCTGCTGCCGTTCCATGTGATGCTGCCAAAGCCCTTGGCATCATTCCAATGTGTGATGCGACCCTGAAAGCGCACGGTTCTTCTCCGCTTATTTCTTCGGCGGTGCCATCAAAGCCTTCTTCATCCCACTCGCTGAAATGCTCGTGCCGCCCAGCGACCAGCCACCATCGACCGGGATCACCGTACCGGTGACGTAGCGCGCCATTGGCGAGGCGAGCCAGAGGCAGCAGTTGGCGATGTCATCGACGGTGCCCATGCAACCCAGCGGCACGCTGTCGAGCACGATCTGCTCGGTTTCGGGCGTGGGCGCGAGGCGCTTCATTCCTTCCGTGTTTTCGATGGGGCCGGGCACCACCGAATTGACGCGCACGCCGGCGGGCCCCCACTCGATGGCAGCGACGCGTGTGCACATATCAACACCGGCCTTGGCGGCGCAAACGTGCATCTGGAACTCCATGGCGTTGTAGCTCTGCGGCGCGCTGATGTTGATGATGGCGGCACCCGGCTTGTTGAGGTGCGCAAACGCCGCACGCAGCACATGGAAGGTGCCCATCAGGTCGATGTCGATCACGGCCTTGAAGCCGTTGGCGCTCATGCCGAGCGCGGGTGCGACGAAGTTGCCGGCGGCACCGCTGACGAGCACGTCGATCTTGCCGTGATTGGCAACGGCGGCCTTCAGCGCGCCTTCCACCGCGGCGTAGTCACGCACGTCGGCACTGTGGCCGCTCGCCTTGCCACCGCGTGCGGCGAGGCTGGCGACGGCGGCATCGACCTTTTCCTGCGAGCGCGACATGACGCTGACCTTGGCACCGGCGCGCGAAAACGCGTGGGCGATGCCGAGGTTGATCCCGCTGGTGCCGCCGCTGATGAAGACGTGCTTGCCCTGGTAATCGAATGCGTTGGTCATGGGTTCTCCTCCCGGTGATTTTTAGTTGTAGGCGATGGCTTGTTGAAAGCTGCTTTGCAGCGTGCCATTGCTGGCGAGCACGCTGGTGGTGGCGAGCGTGATGGGCGCGCCATCGAGTTGCGTGAAGCTGCCACCGGCCTCGCGCACGATCACCACGAGGGCGGCGATGTCGAGGATGTTGACGTTGGTTTCCACCACCGCATCGACGCGACCCGAGGCGAGCAGGTGGTAGTGCAGGAAGTCGGCATAGCCACGGATGCGGTGCAGCTGCGGGATGAGCGCGCCGAGCCTGGGCCAGCTGGGCGATGCAGCGAGCTTGGCGAGATTGCCGAGCGACAGTGTGGCTTGCGGGAGCGAATCCACAGTGCTGACGGCGAGCCGCACCGGGCCTTCGGCAGTGAGCTGGAATGCGCCTTCGCCCTTCACCGCGTAATAGGTTTCACCCACGCCAACGCCGCTGCTGCCATCGCCCAAGAAGCAGGGTGCGGACGAGACGCCGACAATCAGCTCACCCTTGTGCATGAGCGCAATCTGCGTCGAGAACATCGGGTAGCCGCGCACGAAGGCCTTGGTGCCGTCGATGGGGTCGACCAGCCAGAGGTACTCGGCATCGGCGTTCTGGCTGCCGCCCTCCTCGCCATAAAAGCCGTGGTTGGGGAAGGCTTGCATCAGCACGGCTTTCACCGCGGCTTCGGCGGCTTCATCCACCTCGGTGACGGGCGTGGCATCGGCCTTGATGCGCACGGCGAAACCTTTGCGGTAGTGCGCGCGGACGATCACATCGGCGGCGCGGGCGGCTTCAAGCGCGGTGGCTAAAAAGAGACTCATGGGCGGGTCGATGAAAAAGGGACCGCTAGCTTACCGTTTGCATCCCTCTGCCTGCGTCCCTACAGTGCGCGCGCTTAGTGGTGCCCGTGCCTGCAAGAGGCACTGGTTAAACGGGAAGTCTGTTCAACGCAGACGCTGCCCCCGCAACGGTAAGTGGGAAGACGCCTTGCAGAACGCCACTGGTGCGCACGCACCGGGAAGGTAAAGGCCGAACCGCCCACGAGCCCGGAGACCGGCCATCAAGCAAGGTGCGACTCGCGGTGGGCGATGCGCGCAGGTGTGCGTGCAAGCGTGTATCTGCCGTGTGTTCAGGGCAAGTCGTGATGACTCCACTTTTGGTGCAGCGGGGACGCTCGCACCCAGGAGAATGCTTTGAATACATCACCCCTCAATAAAACCCTTATCGCCATCGCCGCACTGACTGCGGCAAGCCCCTTTGCCCATGCAGCGGATGCCGCCACCACGTCGCTGGAGCCGGTGTTCGTCACCGCCACCCGCACGCCGGTGCCTGCCGACGACGTGCTGGCGGCCACCATCACCATCACCCGTGCCGACATCGAGCGCACGCAGGCGAACGACATCGCCGACCTGCTGCGTTTGCACGCGGGCCTCGACATCGGCCGCAGCGGCGGACCTGGCCAGCTCACATCGGTTTTCATCCGCGGCGGCGAGAGCGACCACACGTTGGTGCTGATCGACGGCGTGCGCATCAATCCCTCCACCATCGGCGGCGCGGCGCTGGCCAACCTGACGCCGGAAGTGATCGAGCGCATCGAGATCGTCAAAGGTCCGCGTAGCACGCTGTATGGGTCGGATGCGATTGCGGGTGTCATCAACATCATCACCCGCGCGCCAGAGGGCAAAAGTGGCCAGCTGATGATTCGCCAGGGCAGCTACGACACCCGCGAGATCGGCGGCGGTGTGCGCTATGGCAATGCCAGCTCGGGCGTCTCGCTGGACGTGCAGAAGACGAAGTCGGATGGCTTCCCCACCTTCGAGGCTTCGGAGGGTGATCGCGGTTACGACATGCGCACGGTTGCCTTGCGGGCGCGCACGCAACTGGGGCCGGTGAAGCTCGGCCTGCAAGGCTATGACGCCGATGGCATGAACGAGTACTACAACCCGGTGTTCACCTTCGACCCGGTCACGTTCGAATCGACGCGCACGGGTTTCGACCCGGTGAGCCACGACACGCTCAACCGCGCCTATGCCGCGACGGCCGAGGCGGAACTGCTGAAAAACTGGACCAGCACGCTCACCGCCAGCTACGCGCAGGACTCGATTGAAGAGAACCAGTCCGACAACATCATCCGCACCATCCGCCCCGAGTACCGCTGGGACAACAGCGTGCTGTTTGCCGGTCAGCGCCTTGGCTTTGGCGGCTTCACGGCGGAGGATCGCAGCGATGTCGAAGACGGCTTCAACAGCATCCACGACAAGCGCGACCACGAGGGCGGCTATGTGCAGGCCGAGCTGGCGCGCGACCGCCATCATGGCCTGCTGGGGCTCGCCACCACGCACTACACGGGTTTCAAGTCCGAGGTGACCTACAACGCCGAATACGGCTTCGACGTCACGCCCAAGGCGCGTGTGCTGGGCAGCATCGGCACCGGCTTTCATGCGCCTTCGGCCTACGACCGCTTTGGTTTCGGCGGTAGTCCCAACCTGAAGCCGGAGCGTTCGCGCAGCATCGAGTTGGGCGCGCGCTATCTCATCAGCGCCGGTCAGTCGGTGGATGTGCGCGTGTTCCGCAACGTCATCCGCGACCTCATCACGGTGGCGGTCGATCCCTCGGTCAATCCGGCTACCGATCCCGACTTCGGCTTCCGCGCGCAGAACATCAACCGCGCGGAGAACGAAGGCGTGGAAGTCGCCTACTCCCTCGTCCAGGGGCCGTGGACGGCGCGTCTTGAAGGCATCATCCAAGACCCGGTGGATTGCTCGACCGACGACCAGGGCAACACGCTCACACCCAGCAATTGCGATGAAGGCGGCAGCCTGCTGCGCCGCGCCAAGCAGAGCGTCACCGCCAGCCTCACGCGACAGATCGGCCGTGTGAATCTCGGCGCGGATGTGCTCGGCACCAGCAAGCGCGCGGATGTCGACGCGGATACCTTTGCGCGCACCAAGGATGCCGGTTACGCACTGCTCAATCTGAGCGCGAAGGTCGATATCCATCGCGGTCTGAGCCTCGCCTTGCGAGCCGACAACGTGCTCGACCAGCAGTACCAGACGGCCAATGGCTATCGTCAGCCGGGTGCTTCCGGCTACGCGACCTTGCGCTATCAATTCAACTACTGAGTGCTTGAGAGATGATGCGAGGGCGCGGCTTGTATAGCCGCGCCCTTTTTTATGGGCAAACTGAGGACATCGGCACATGGGTAACCGTTTATCGAAGATCGTCACCCGCACGGGTGACAAGGGCGAAACCGGCCTTGCCACCGGTGCGCGCATCGCCAAGACACACCCGCGCGTCACGGCGATGGGCGACGTTGACGAGCTGAACTGCTGCCTCGGGCTGTTGCTTGAAGTCGTGCTGCCGCAGGCGGTGCGCGATCACTTGGCACCCTGCCAGCATGAGTTGTTCAATCTGGGCGGCGAGTTGTCCATGCCGCCTGCCGCACTCATCACCGAGGTTCACGTGCTACGGCTGGATCAGGCGCTGGCCGACCTCAATGCCACGCTGCCGCCGCTGAAGGAGTTTGTGCTGCCCGGTGGTGGCGAGGCGGGCGCGCGGGCGCATCTGGCTCGGGCGGTGTCACGTCGCGCCGAACGCGCGATGTGGGCGCTGCATGAGCTCGAAGGTGTGAACGTGCACGGACTGCATTACGCCAATCGCCTGTCGGATTTGTTGTTCGTGGCGTCGCGTGTGTTGGCGCGGCAAGCCAAGGGTGAGGTGAGCTGGTCACGCGCCTGAGACAGAGCTGCAAATGAAAAAGCCGACCTCATCAGAGGTCGGCTTTCTTGTTGATGGGCTTACCAGCGGCGCGGGGCGGGCTGGATAACGATTACGTCCGGGCCCCGATCACGGTAGCGATTGCGCTCCCACCCCCTGTGGCGGCCGTTGTCGTAATGCGACGGCACGCCGTAGACGAAGTCGTTGCCCTGGTAGTAGTAGCGGGGCGATTCCACCACCACGACTTCGCGATGGCGATGATTTTCGTAGCGGTCGTAACGCTCATAGCGGTTGTAGTCGTTGCGATACCGATAGTCGTCGTGCGCGTCGTAATAGCCGTCACGGCCACGACGATCCTCATGGCGATGGTCATCGTAGCGACGATTGTTGTTGTCGGTGGCAATGGCGACACCCGCTGCGGCACCAATGGCACCGCCGACGATGGCGCCATCGCGGCCGCCCACGTTGTTTCCGATGATCGAGCCTGTCGCACCACCCAAGATGCTGCCAATGACTGCTTCACCGTTGCCGGCCTGCGAAACCGACGGGACTGCGAGGAGCAGCACCGCGAAAATAAAGGGTGAAGATTTGCGCATGGGGTAATCCTGCAACAGATAGAGCGACAGACGTGCATTCAATTATTTGGATTGCCGCAGGTGCACATTCTCGGCGCCGCCTGAATCCAGTCTGAACTCGGATCGCCCTTTCATAAATGCGAATCGCGCGGTCGAGGTAGCCCCAAGGCCGGGGCTCGGCGGCACTTGCGCTACGCTTGTCGGACAATAAATGTGTCTTGGGGTCGCGCCATGCTGCTTTCGCTGATTTCTGTGCTGGTGCTTTTGGTCATCGCCTTCTATGCCCTGTGGGTGGGCACGATGGGCCGTGTCAGCGGTAACGAGGGCGCGGAGCTGAGCCTGACCGGCCGGGTCGTCGTGTTCGGCATCGCGCTGGTCGCTTTCGGCGTGGCTTATGCGGTTTACAGCCAGCCGCAATACGAAACCGAAACGGTGGCGACCGCGCCTGCCACGCCCTCGACGCCGCCGGAATCCCGCGGCGGCACGGTGGCCGAAACAGGCGATGAGGGCGAAACGGTAAAGCCGGCGCCCGCCAACTCGTCTGACAGCGCAATTGTGCGCGGGGCAGAGGTGCCGGAAGCCGCTGATACAGCACAGCCGACGCTGACCACCGCTGCACGCCCTGCGGTCACAACTGAAACAGACGACGACGATCAAGGCTTGTCCGCAGGAGCAGCGTTGTTGGAGGCACAAGCGCGCCAGCCGCGTCGACAGCCCGCTGCGCCGTTTCAGGCAGCGGATGAAGCCCCGGTGCGCATTGCCGATGCCAGCGTGGAAAAGCCAACGCGCGCTGATTCACCGCGCACGGCAAAGTCCGCGTCGCGCGTCTCGACTCGTACGCAGCGCAATCCCTTGCTGCTGCACGTGCACAACCGCCTGGGGCGCGACCAGCTCAGTGAGCAGCTGACCTTGATCATCGAGGGCAGGCCGGTCGCCGATATCGCCGTCGATGGCAGCCGTCCCGCAGTCGCCGTAACGGTGCCGCTGCCACGCCCCGGGTTGCTGCACTACCGGCTCGAAGGTGTTTCGGAACAGGACGGCACCACGCAGCTGGTCGGCGAGGGTTGCATCCGCGTGCGCGATGGCGCGCGCTTCGCGGTGCGCCGCAAAGACGGCAGCCGCAAGGTTTATCTGGAAGCCACGCGAGCTGCCGGATGAGTGAGGCCACAGCACTGACGCCCCGCAGCGTGGCGTTTTCGGCGGTGCGGGATCAGGTCTACATGATCTTTCCCAACGATCTCAACTCCAACGAGACCGTGTTCGGCGGCCTCATCATGGCGCACATGGACCGCTACGCCGCAGTGGTTGCCGACCGCCACGCGGCGGGCGTCTGCGTTACAGCCAGCGTCGATGCCGTGCATTTCATGGCCCCGGCCCGCAAGGGCGATGTGCTGGTGTTCGCCGCCAGCGTCAACCGTGCCTGGAACACCTCGATGGAAGTCGGCGTGCGGGTGGAGGCCGAGTGCATCGGCAGCACCGAGCGGCGCCACATTCTCACTGCCTACCTCACCTTTGTCGCAGTGGATGAGCAGGGCAAGCCACGCCCGGTGGTGCCGCTGATGCCCGAAGGTCAGACCGAGGCGCGCCGCTTCGAAGAAGCCCAGATCCGCCGCGACGCGCGACTCAAGCACGCCGAAGAAATCAAGGCCCTGCGTGCCAGGAGCTAAGTGCTGGCGTAGACCAGCAGCAGCGTGCCAAGCGCCAGGCGGTACCAGGCAAACGGCACGAAGCTGTGATTGCCGATGAAGCTCAACAGCCAGCGCACGGCGGCAAAACCGGTGACGGCTGCCACGACGAAGGCAACGGCAAGCTGCCCCCAGGGTTCGGTTGCGGTGGCGTGGCCGTCCTTGAGCACTTTCAGCAGCTCATAACCGGTGGCCGCGAACATGGTGGGGATGCCGACCATGAATGCGAACTCGGCGGCACGCGGCCGCAGCGTCAGTCCGGCCAGCATCGCCGCGAAGATCGCCGCTGCCGAGCGCGAAGTGCCGGGAAACACACCGGCAATGACTTGGGCGACACCGACGGCGATCACCACGCCCCAGGTCAGCGTTTCGCTCGAAGGCTGCTTTTTGACCCAGGCCTCCACCGCGAAGATAACGAAGCCACCGACGATGAGCGCAATGGCAATGGGTGTGACGGTATCAGGCAATTCAGCCCCCAGCTTCTTGGCGATGAGCCCGAGCACGGCGGTGATGAAAAACGCACTGCTCACCTTGGCGATGTAGTCGAAGTTTTCCTTTTCGCGCCAGCCGGTGGCCAGCGTCACCAGGCGCATGCGATAGACCAGGCAGACCGCCACAATGGCGCCGGCCTGGATCGCGACGTTGAACAGATCGCTGCGACGCCCCAGCCATTCTTCAGCGATCAGCAGGTGACCGGTGGAGGAGATCGGCAGGAACTCGGTGAGTCCTTCGATGATCCCGAGCAGTACGGCAGCGAGCCAGTCGTTCACACTAGTGTCCTGCAAAAATTGAGCGCGGAGACTAGCGCATGGATGAAGATTCTGGCGCTCCCGTCGCACTGGTGACCGGGGCTGCGCGGCGTGTGGGGGCGGCCATCGCACAGCGTCTGCACGCCGAAGGCTGGCGCGTGGCGATCCACTGTGGTCGCTCGCGCGTCGAGGCCGATGCACTGGCGGCCACATTGAATACGAAGCGTGTCGATAGCGCTGCGGTGTTTTCCTTCGACCTGCGTGCTGAGGCTGCGGCGACACAACTGGTCGCGGCCGTACAAGTGCGCTGGGCCGCACCTGCCGCACTCGTCAACAATGCGTCGAGCTATCTGGCGACGCCGATCGGCACGGTGACGGGTGCTGCGGTCGACGAACTGATTGGCACCAACCTGAAGGCACCGCTGCTGCTGACGCAGGCCGCGCACGCCGCTGGCGCGCTGCGGGGTGTGGTCAATCTGCTGGATGCACACAGCCGTTACCAGCCGCGTGCGCGCCTGAGCGCCTACAGCGCCGCCAAGGATGCACTGTGGGCGCTCACCGAATCGCTGGCAGTCGAGCTGGCGCCCGTCGTGCGCGTCAACGGCGTGGCACTGGGGCACATCCTGGCGGAAGTGCGCGAGCCGCCAACGCCGGCGGAAGCGCTGGATCTGGCGGACAAGGCCACCCAGCTCGGACGCATTCCGCTGGCACGCTTCGGCACCCCACAAGAGGTGGCCGCCGCCGTAGCGTGGCTGCTGTCGAGCGAAGCGGCCTATGTGAGCGGCGCGATCCTGCCCGTGGATGGCGCGCGACGGTTGGCTTGAGCCATGCCCGTATACTTTCGGGCTGACTGAAAAAACTCCCATGACCTTCCAGAACCTGATCCTGACGCTGCAAAAATACTGGGCCGAACAAGGCTGCGTGCTCGTGCAGCCGATGGACATGGAGATGGGGGCGGGCACCTTTCACTGGGCCACCTTCCTGCGTGCCTTGGGGCCCGAGCAGTGGAACGTGGCCTACGTGCAGCCGAGCCGCCGGCCGACTGACGGCCGCTACGGCGAAAACCCCAAC
>JAUSQI010000153.1 GCA_030652575.1 Stagnimonas sp.
ACCCGCGTCGGCCGCTTCATCCGCAAGACCTCGCTCGACGAGCTGCCGCAGTTCTTCAACGTGCTCAAGGGCGAGATGAGCGTGGTCGGCCCGCGCCCGCACACCGTCGCTCACAACGAGCACTACCGCAAGGAAGTGCGCCGCTACATGCTGCGCCACAAGGTCAAACCGGGCGTCACCGGCTGGGCGCAGGTCAACGGCCTGCGCGGCGAGACGGCGAACATCGAGCGCATGGAAGAACGCATCCGCTTCGACCTCGAATACATCCGCATGTGGTCGCCCTGGGTCGATCTGAAGATCATCTTCCTCACGGTGTGGACGATCGCCCGTGGCGACGAAAATGCGTATTGAGAGGCTCAGTGCGGCGTTGGCGCTGAGCCTTGCCGCGACCTCGGTGGGTGCGCTCAACCTGCAATTCAAGCCCTCGGTGCATGCCGAGGTGCAGCGCGACGACAATGTCTTCCGCGCACCCGACGATCCCGCGCCGGGCACCGCCCCGCACGTCGGCGACACCATCAAGACCTTTGGCGCCGGTGCCCGGCTGGCGCTGCGCGAAAGCCTGCAGGAGCTGGAGGTGCGCGGCGAGTTCGACCGCATTGACTACGCCAGCCTCGACACGCTCGACTACAACCGCTACCTCGTCGCCGCCGAAGCGCGCCTTGCCTATGCCTCGCTGCTGCGCCTGAGGCTGGATGCCGGTCGCGAACGGCGGCAGGAGAACTTCATCTACCGCGACGACACCGGCAACGGCTTCATCACCGTCGACCAGGCCACGGCGGAGTTGCGGCTGGCGGTGACGCCGCGCTGGAGCGGCATCGCCAAGGCCGAGCACTACCAGACCGAAGCCTCGCGCGTCGCCTCGCAGGACTACGACCTCACCGAAGACGCGGGCGAACTGGGCGTGGAGTACCGTCGCAACGGCTATTCGTCGCTCGGCCTTGCCCTGCGCATGGCCGAGGGCAAGTATCCACGCCGCGTCGTCACCCCCGGCGATGGCCGCGAAAAGGACTACGACCAGCAGAGCCTGCTGGCACGGGTCGGCTACACGCCCAGCGGTCTTTCAGATTTGAATGCGCAGCTGGGCTACACCCAGCGTCGCCACGACGATGCCGGGGTGCCGGATTTCAGCGGCTTCACCGGCCGGGCCAGCTACACGCGCCGCTTCTCCGGCGTCAGTCAGGTGCAGCTGGAGGCCTATCGCGACCTGTATTACGTCGAAGACGTCAGCGCCAACTACGTCGAGAACCTGGGCTTCAAGGCCACCTACGACTATCGCTGGTCGGCCAAGCTCGCCTTTGCGGTGGCGGCCGAGCGCTACGAGTCCAGCTTTGAGAGCTCACCGGGTTTCACGGTGGCGGGTGAGCCGCGCAAAGACGATGTTTTCAACGTCCGCCTCGGTCTCGACTACCAGCCGTTCTACCGCTTCAGCATCCTGCCGGAATACCGCTACGAGCGTCGCGGCTCCAATGTGGCGAACAGCCGCTACGACTTCAGCGTGATCGGTGTCGATCTCGCCTACGAATACGGCGTGCGCAGCACACGCCGTCAATAACTTCCCACCGGCGTGCACCCACGTCGCGAAAAAAACAATGAAACTCATCAAGGCCTACAACAACGCCGATTTCCTCAACGGTGACGACGCCCGCAGCGTGCGCATCCTCTGCGAATATCTGGAGCCGCTGTCGCGCCTGAAAAGCGAGGGCGTGAGCCGCGCCATCGTTGCCTTCGGCTCGGCCCGCGTGCGGCGACTGACCGAGGGTGCGACCGGGGTGGATTACTTCCACGACGCCGCCGAACTGGGCGAACGGCTGGCGCGCTGGACCACCGAAACCCATGCGGCGGGTGAGCGCTATCACCTGGTCACGGGTGGCGGCCCCGGCATCATGGAGGCACTGCACGAAGGCAGTGCCAGGGTTGATCGCGCGCTCAATGTCGGCATCGGCATCTCGCTGCCGTTCGAGCAGCATGGCAATCCCTACCTCGATGCCGGTCACGGTTTCGAGTTCCACTACTTCTTCATGCGCAAGTTCTGGTTCATGAACCTGGCGAAAGCCGTGGTGGTGTTTCCGGGTGGTTTCGGCACGCTCGACGAGTTGTTCGAGGTGCTGACGCTGACGCAGGTCGGCAAGGCCGAACGCATGCCGGTGGTGCTCTATGGCAGCGAGTTCTGGAAGGAGATATTGAACATCCCGGCGCTGACCCGCCGCGGGCTGATTGCCGCCGACGATGAGAACATCTTCAGCTACGCCGACAGCGTCGAAGAAGCCTTCACGCTGCTGACCCGCACGCTGCCCTGAATTGGGGTTCTCTCCCGAAGGCGGGAATTAGGTTTCTCTCCCGAAGGTGGGAGAGGGCAGGGCAGCTTCGAGAGCTACTTGCTCTTGACGATGCGGGGCTTTTCTTCGCGGAAGAGATAAGCCTCAAGGTCTTCCTCGACCAGCTTGCGCAGGTCG
Source organism: Stagnimonas sp. (assembly GCA_030652575.1). Lineage (GTDB taxonomy): Bacteria > Pseudomonadota > Gammaproteobacteria > Nevskiales > Nevskiaceae > Stagnimonas. The sequence continues at coordinate 2,454 of JAUSQI010000153.1, forward strand.
CGGGCCTCGCGGTACTTCTCCACATCGCGCCAGTCGCGGCGTTCTTCGCCTTCGGCAGTTTCGATGTCGGGCACGTCTTCGGTAAAGCCCGAGTCGTCGCCGGCGTAGTCATCGTAGGTTTTGGCCGCAGCTTCGGCTTGCGCCTTGGCTTCTTTGGCTTTCTTGCTGGGACGTCCTGCCATTTCTCTTCACTGGTTCTAAAAGCGGGCGCGTTTTAACAGGCTTAGGCGCATAAGGGAAGTGCCGTGACTCAAAGCCGCCGCCGCCTCAGCACCGCACCAGCGGCGGCAGCTGCCCCAAACGCCGCGCCCGCCGCCAGTCTGCGGCGTTGTCGAAGTCGTCCCGCGCGGGCGCCAGCCGCTGCAAAGTGCCCCTCGGCCGCAGGCGGCGAGCCGTTTGCGCGCACTCTGCGCCGCTGCTCCAGCGCACGCCTGCGAGTGGCGGCAGCGGCTTGCGGCAGCCGATCAGCACATAGCCGCCATCGGGGGCCGGCAGCAGCACGTAGTCGCTGCTGGCGAGTGCTGCTGCTGCCTGCTGCAAATCCGCCACCTGCAAGCCAAAGGCATCCGAGCCGATCAACAGGCCGGGTTCCTGCCGCAGCGCACTGCGCATCCTGACGCCGAGATCGCCACGCGCCTGCCGCGCCAGCCGCACGCCGAAGCGCTGGCGGCATTGCATGAAAAACCCATGTGCCGTATCCGGTGCGCCCCAGAGCGTGACGTTTTCAGCGCCCGCCGCTGCGCAGGCAGTGCTCAGTGCCCGCTCCACCAGCCGCCGCTGCACCCACGCCGCACCGCGCGCGCCGAGGCGCGGCACCAGCCGGGTTTTGCACCGACCGGGAATGGGCGCGCGGGCAAAGATGTGGACACGCATGGGGCTTGGGTGAGTGATCTTGCGAAGCCCATTCTGCCTCGGGATTGGCTGGCGTTTCGCATATGTGCCGCGTAGACTTCGGCCTCTTCACGGGGTGGTAGCTCAGCTGGGAGAGCGCTGCGTTCGCAATGCAGAGGTCGGGAGTTCGATCCTCCTCCACTCCACCAGACAGTCATTCTCCACGATAGACATCGTGTAGAAGTATGTGAAAGGCCCACACGACGTGGGCCTTTCCGTTTCCGAATGGTCGGCAGAGACGGAAATTGGCTGATTTGCCCTCTATTTTGGGCCGGGCGTCTCCAAAGTTCATCAAACAGTTCATACGCGACGAACGTCTACACATCGAATGGACAGATCAATTTCACGCGCGATGCCAAAAACAACCTCACTGACTTCAGCTATGACGGCTTTGATCGGCTCAACAAAACGCTATTTGCTGACGGCAGCTATGAAGAGTATTTCTTCGATGCGAACAGCAACGTCACCGCAAAGCGCAACCGCAGCGGCCAAACCATCGGCTTCGCATTCGACGCGCTCAATCGCGAAACCGCCCGCACCGTGCCTGCAACAGCGGATGGGTTCGCGCGCACGCTGACGACAAGCTACGACCTGGCCTCGCGCAAATGGGACATCACCGCGGATGGTCAGTCCCTACGCAATCGCTACGACACAGCAGGCCGCCCTAACTTTGTCGGCGATTCATTGCTCAATTCGCTGGGCAGCAGTGGCACGGCTGGCAACATCAGTTACACCTATGACGGTAGTAGCAATCGCAGCGGCTTTACGGTATTTGCCAATGACAGCACTTGGACGCCCAGCTACGTTTACGACGACGCAAGCCGCTTGCAGCAAGTGCACTCCGCAGGCACCAACCTCGCGCTCTATAGCCTCAATCCGCTGTCGCAGAGGAAGTCGACCACGCTGCTGGACGGCAGCAGCATCGCTTACGACTACTTCCCAAACAGCGATCTCAAAACGCTGACACACACTTGGAGTGGAAACAGCCTGACGCTTGGATACACCCGCAACGGTGCCCGCCAGATCACTGCTCTCTCACTGAGCGATGATACTTTTCTGCCCAACCCGCCGGAAACCGCTCGAACCTATTCCACCAACAACCTCAACCAGTACACCACGGTCGCCAGCAATGGCCAGGCACCCGGTAGCAATACCCTGAGCTATGACGGCAATGGCAATCTAACAGGCGACGGCGTCTGGACCTTTAAATACGACGAAGAAATGGGAGTGAACAATCACGGCGAGGAAGTTGTTGCCGAGCCAAGTACTACAAGCGGCTTAAAAATCTAAAAGGGATTCATCAATTGCAATGAACACAAGTCACACAAAGCCATTGGTTGGCTTTTTGTTATGATTTCCGCCGTTATTCTTCAGCTGGATTTGAATGGAGTCCGCAATCGCGACTCGCCCCCAGCACCCGTTTCCAAAGGCCCACTTAGTCCAGTGGGCTTTTTTCGTTGACCACTGGACGGAAAATGATCCTCCGCCAGTGGGTTTTTTTCGTTATCCACTGGATGGAAAATGATCCTCCGCCAGTGGGCTTTTTTCGTTATCCACTGGATGGAAAATAATCCTCCAGCGGGCTTTTTGTTGTCACCGGAGAGCAAGCCATGACTGTCAGCCGCCAGACCTTCAACGAAGTGATGGTCCCCAACTACCAGCCCGCCGAGATCATTCCGGTGCGCGGTGAGGCCTCACGCATCTGGGACCAGCAGGGCAAGGAGTACATCGACCTCGCTGGCGGCATCGCGGTGACGGTGCTCGGGCACGCCAACCCGATCATGGTCAACGCACTCACGGCGCAGGCGCAGAAGCTCTGGCACCTGTCGAACGTGATGACCAACGAGCCGGCGCTCAAGCTCGCCCAGGCCATCACTGACGCGACCTTCGCCGAGCGCGTGTTCTTCTGCAATTCCGGTGCGGAGGCCAACGAGGCTGCGTTCAAACTCGCGCGCCGCCACGGCAACACCATCGCGCCGCACAAGAACAAGATCATCTCGTTCTTCAACGCCTTCCACGGCCGCACGCTGTTCACGGTGAGCGTCGGCGGGCAGGCCAAGTACACGCAAGGCTTCGAGCCCATCCCCGGTGGCATCCGCCACCTGCCGTTCAACGACCTGGCCGCGCTCGAAGCGGCGATGAGCGACGAGGTCTGCGCCATCGTGCTCGAACCGGTGCAGGGCGAGGGCGGCATATTGCCCGCGAGCAAGGCCTTCATCGAAGGCGCTCGCATGCTGGCGACGAAATACAACGCCCTGCTGATCTTCGACGAAGTGCAGTCCGGCAACGGCCGCAGCGGGCATCTCTATGCCTACCAGCACTACAGCGTCGAGCCGGATGTGCTCACCACCGCCAAGGGTCTGGGCGGCGGCATTCCCATCGGCGCGATGCTGACCACCGCCAAGCACGCCGAGACGCTCGCGTTCGGCACCCACGGCAGCACCTACGGCGGCAACCCGCTGGCCTGCGCGGTGGCGCATGCGGTGTTCGAGACGATCAACACGCCCGAGATGATGGCCAACGTGAAAGCCCGCGCCGTGCAGCTGCGCGAGGGCCTGCTCGACATCGGCGAACGCTACGGCGTGTTCGAGGGCGTGCGCGGTCTGGGCCTGTTGATCGGCGCGCCGATGAGCGCGGCGTGGAAAGGCAAGGCCAAGGAGATCGTCAATGCGGGTCTGAAGCACGGTGTCTGGACGCTGGTCGCCGGCCCCGACGTGCTGCGCATGGCACCGGCGCTCAACATCACCGAAGCTGAAGTGGCCGAGGGCTTGAAGCGGCTTGAGGCGGCTTGTGCTGAGGTGACGGCGGTGGCGAAGGTGGCCTGAATCGCATTGGGCGTAAACAATGAAGCTGTCCCATAAAGCAGCATTGCTCTTCGCGACCTTCCCACTTCCAGTAGTGGTTTTTGGCCTTGTCGGCTTTAACTTGCCATCAAGCTGGATACCGCTTTTTGTTGCTGGTGCTGCTGCATGGCTTTTGTTCTTCTTCGGCCTCACATATTCACTGTTGGTCTGCCCGCATTGTGGTAATTCAGCAATTAACACTTCAAGCGGCTTTCACACACCATTTGTTGGCAGCAAGTGTCGCTCCTGTGAAAAGCCTTATTAACTTAGCCCGCGTAGGTCGGGTTAGCGCAGCACAACTCGACTTCAGAGTTTCGCGTCCGGCTAGCTAAGGACGGTTGGCAGAACGCGCTGGCGCTATTCCGCCCTAGGGAGTTAACGCGGCAGCTCCACCAGCACCTTGCTGCCGCGCTGCTCCACCACGACGCCCACCGGCGTGATCTCCAGCACGCGCGGGCCTTCCATCAGCGTGTCGGTCTCGCGGTATTTCTTGCCGTTGACGAGCACGAAGCGCCGCAGCGGGTTTTCGTCGTAGACGTGCACGTCCACCACCAGCTTGGGGAACTCGCTGCGAAAAGCGGGCGGCATTTCCTTGAGCGGGCGCACGGCAGAGTTGTCCTGCGGCGGCGTGCTGGCGACGATGGCAGGTGCCGGTGTCGGCGTGGTCGGTGCGGGGGCCGCTTCGGCAACCACCGGGGGTGTCGGCGGCTCGTACTGCGACGACTTGCTGGACGAGGGCTCGGGCGCGTCGCCATCCAGCTCGTCCATCGTCATGGCCTGCGCGGCGCCGGTGTCGGTGCTGCCCACGGGTTCTTCCGGCACATCGGCCACGGGCGCTTCCAGGCGCTCGGGGTCGATGCGTAAAGCGGGCGCCGGCGTGTTGTCTTGCGCAGCGGGTTGGTCAGTGGCGGGTGCTGCGGTGCTGGCCGCAACCGTCGCCGGCGTGGGTGCGGCAGAGGGCCAGAACCAATATGTCAATCCAGCCAGCGCAAACAGCACGGCGAACAGGATGGCAGCGACCAGCAGCACATCCTGCTGCGGGTCACGGCGGCGGGCGGCCGGCGGCGCGCGGCGCACCAGCATTTCGTCCAGCACCGGTGCCTGCCCGGCGTGGCGGTCCTGCTCGGCTTTTTTCAGTGCATCGAGAATGAGGCTCATGGCGTCGCCTTTTTGCGCGCGGACAACACCGGCCCCGGCTGGCTGGCGAGCGCGATGAGCGTGCGCGGCCCGGCAATGCCATCAGGGCGGGCGCCGATCTGCGATTGCAGGCGCTGCACGTTCTTGCGCAGGGCTTCATCCCAGGTCGCGTCACCGGTGATGACGTTGGCAGCGCCCAGCCGCGCGGCCAAGCGCTGCCGCAGCCACAGAATCGGCTCGCCGCGAATGTCCGGGCCGATCAGCGTTTCGTCGGTCTCACGCCGCCAGAGCAGCAGGTATTCGCCGGTCCACAGCGGGTCGAGTGTGGCCACCGGCACGCGCACGCTGCCGCGGGTGCCGAGCAGTGTGGCCTGCTCGTTGCCGAGCTCGCGCAGCAGCACGTAATGCAGGCTGCCGCCTTCCGAAATTGTCAGCACGGCCGGGCTGTTCATGGCGACCAGATCATTCCATTCGGCGCTGCCTTTCAGGCACTCCAGCCGCGCCACGCGCAGGGAGTTGCAGGCCCGCTCGCCGCGTTGCAGCTTGAAGCCCGGCTGCCAGAGCTGCGCCAGCCTTTGCACCAGGCTGTTGAGCGGCGCGTAGGCATCGGCGAGGGCGGAAGGTGGCGCGGCCTGCGGCGTGCTGGCGCTCTGCACGGCTACCGGCTCGGGCGATGCACTGCGGGGTTCGACGGCATCGGGAACAGGTGATGTCGCCGTGCTGGATGACTCAGCCGATGAAGGTGTGGATGCCGGTTCGCTGAGCGTGCTGGCGGGTTCCGTCGTGGCGGGCGCGCTGCGCCATTCGCGCATCAGCAGCGTGGCGGCCAGCACCAGCCCGGCCAGCACCAGCACGCCTTCGGCCCAGCGCAGCCAGCCGCCCGGCACGGTGAGGCGAGGCAGCTGAAAGGTCGGCTTCACCCGCGCGGCAGTCGTCGGCGGGCGGATTCCCGCAATCAGCGACGCGGGCGTGCCGAACACTTCGGCCGCCGCCTGGCTGACCATCTCTGGCGTCACCTGCCGCACGCTCTGCGAATAGGCGCCGAGCAGTGCGCGGTCGCAGAGAATGTTGACGAGGCGCGGGATGCCGCCCGCGTGCTTGTGGATGAGCTTGATCGCCGCCGGGCTGAACAGATCCCGCGCGCCACCGGCCACCTGCAGGCGGTGCGCGATGTATTCCATCGTCTCGTCGCCGGAGAGCGGCGTGAGGTGGTAGCGCGCGGTGATGCGCTGGGCGAGCTGGCGCAGGTCCTGCCGCGCCAGCAGCTCGGCCAGCTCCGGCTGGCCGATGAGCATGATGCGCAGCAGCTTCTCTTTGTCGGTTTCGAGGTTGGTGAGCAGGCGCACCTGTTCCAGCACATCGGGTGCGAGCTGCTGCGCCTCGTCGATGATGAGCACCGTGCGGCGGCCTGCCGTGTGGCGCTCGATCAGGTAGGCGTTGAGCGCATCCACCAGCGCCTTCAAGGATGGGTTGGCCTTGTCGTAGCTGATGCCCAGCTCGTCGCAGATGCTCTGCACGAACTCGCGCTCGCTTTGCCTCGGGTTGTGGATCATCGCGACATCGACATTGTCGAGCCGCTGCGCGAGCAGCGTGCGGATGATGGTGGTCTTGCCGGTGCCCACCTCGCCCGTGAGCTGCACGAAACCGCCGTATTTTCCGGTGCCGTAGAGCAGGTGGCCGAGTGCCTCCTGATGGCGCGGGCTCATGTAGAGGTAGGCGGGATCAGGGGCGATGGAGAAGGGCATCTCCCGCAGGTTGAAAAATTGGGTGTACATGCCGCTGATTCTACGCAGGCAGCCGCATTTTCACGTGCGGAATGCCGTCTTCCAGCTCGGGTTCGGTTTCGGTGACGAAACCGAAGCTCGAATAGAAGCGCTCCAGATGGGCTTGAGCCCAGATCAGGTTCGGCAGGGCGGGGTAGTGCTCACGCGCGCCGCGCACGCTCTCGGCCATCAGCCGGCGGCCGGCACCGGTCGAGCGCACGGCGCTGCTGACGACCACGCGGCCGATCGAAGGCTCGATGTATTTCTCGCCCGGCGGCAGTAGGCGCGTGTAGCCGATGAGCTGGCCGGTGGCGTCGTGCATCAACAGGTGCAGCGCGTTCTGGTCGTGGTCGTCGAGGTCGAGAAAGACGCAGTTCTGCTCCACCACGAAGATTTCACTGCGCAGCTTGAGCAGCGCGTACAGCTCGGTGTTGGTGAGTGCGTCGAAGTGTTTCCAGCAGAAGGTTTCGGTCATGGCACGCGGCAGTGAAAACGAAAACGGCGCGGACAGACGCCGCGCCGCAGTCTACCGGTGCGCCACTATTTGCCGAAGCGATATTCCACGCCCGCATGCAGCAGCTGCACCGTGCCGCGATCGCCTTGGTGGAAGGCGTCGCCGCCCACGGCCAGCGACCACGGCCCGCTGAGCGCGTACTGCGCGGCGAATCCCAGCATCAGGCCGCCGCCTTTGGAGGTGCTGCTGTCCTGCACCGTGCCGCGCACGGGTTCGTCCAGCTGCCAGCCGAAGGCACCGAGGCGCGTCACCAGCGACCACCGCGGGGTGATGGGCAGGTCCTGTCGCAAGGCAAGGCCGACGAATTCGCCGCCCGCAGGCCGCGTCTGCACCAGATCGGTCGCCAGTGCGCCGGCGTTGCCGCTGCCGCCCTGCAGCGTGGCGCGGTAGCGCCCGAGGGTGCCCAGCGATGCCTCAAGGCTCAGCAGGCGGCTTGCGCGATAGCCCAGGCTGACGATGCCGGCGGTGTCGCGGCTGTCCACGCTCGCATCCACCGCATGGCCGCGCGCCGACAGCGCCGCTTGCAGGTCGCCCGCGCCGTGGTCGTTGCGGGTGAGGCCGCCGCGCAGGCCCGTCATCCATTCGGCCTGCGCCAGCGTGGGCAGGGTGGCGGCAAGCAAAAGCAGGGTCGTGCGCTTCATGCGGTTTCTCCTTGGCGACGACGACGGCAGGCCAGCGCCGCCAGCAAGGGCAGCAGGCCCAGCAGCCCCAGGCTGCCGCCGCCGGTGGTGAGAGTGACGGCATCGGTCTCGATCACCGGCCCGCCCGGATCGCGGATGCGACCGGCGACCGGGTCGTGGTCGCCACGGCCGTTGTCGCGCAGCTGCAGCGCCACTGTGTCACCGCTGATCTGCGCCCCGGTGCCCGTCGCCGCGTCGAAGTTGAAGCGGTAGTAATGGTCGAAGGCGATGCCGGGCTCGGTGCCGAACTTGTAGTAGCTGTTCGGGTTGCTGCCGGGCGGCAGCTGCACTGTCACGGTCACCGCCGCGCCCGGTGTGACGCCTTCGACATCGAAGGCGAACACACCGCTGGTGAAGCGCACGTTGGCGGGTGCACCGGCGGGGGTCGGCACCAGCCGCACGTTCACCAGCGTGCCCATCGTCGTGGTGAACACGATCGGTCGGTTGCCCGCATCCATCAGCTGCACGGTGGAACCACCGGCCGGCGGCGGGCTGGTGGCAGCCGCACTCGCCACGTCGAAGGTGTCCGAAACCCCACCCACCGTCAGCGTCGCCTGCGCGCTCTGCCCCGCCGCCGCTGCAACCAGCCGCAGCTGCACGGTCTGGCCGTTGCTGATCTGCCCGGCCTGCGCCGCGAAGGCCCCGCCATCGACGCTGTATTCGCCGCCCTGCACCGAGATCGCCGCCGGCGCATTGATGCCACTGACCGTGATGGCGTTGGAGCTGACCGTCGCCCCTGCCATCACATCGGTCTGATCCATGAAGCGGAAGGCATCCGGCGTGGTGTCGCTGGCGGGCGGTACCTGCTGGGCGCGGGTGCTGCTGGTGAAGCTGCCTGTCACGCCGCCGATGCTCAGCGTGGTGACGGTCGTGGTGCTGAACATCAGCGAGGCGGTGTGGCGCAGCTGCACCGTGTCGCCGTTGGCCAGCGTGCCCGCCGCACTGCCGTAGCTGCCGCCATTGATGCGGTAATCGCCGCCCTGCACGGTGACGGCAGCGGCGCTGTCGATGCCGCGGATCGTCACGCTCTCGCTCTCCACCACCGCGCCGGGTTCGGTGTCGCTGCGCGGGGCAAAACCGAAGGCATCCGGCGTGGTGTCGGCCGGTGGCGGTGTGGGCGTGTTGTCGGCCGTGGTGCTGCTGAAGGTGGCCATCACGCCGCCGACATTGAGCACGGTCTGCACCGTGCCTGCACCCGTCGCGGCCGCAGTGTGCTGCACGCAGACCGTCTGCCCGTTGGTGATGCTGCCCGCAGCATCGGTGAAGCTCTGCGTGCAGCCGATGGAATAGCGGCCGCCCGCCACCATGACGGCGGTGGGTGCGTCGATACCGGAGATGGAGACGGTGTTGGAGGTGACGACGGCATTCACCGCGACACCGGTCTGCGCCGCAAAGGCGAAGGCATCCGGTGTGGTATCGGCGCCACTACCGCCCCCCGAGGTCGCCACCGGCAGGACGCGCGTGCGAAGACCGTAGCTGTCGTTGACGTTGCCGTTGCTGCACTGACCTGCGATCAGCGCGCGGCCCTGGGGGTCGAGATTCGCCCCCGTGGTGCCGGCGCCGTTGGCGCACGGGCGGTTGGCGGCGGTCACCCCGTCGAGGAAGACGCGCGTGCCGTTGTTGCCGAAACTGGTGTTGCGCGAGCCGTCCGGGTTGAGCAGCGTCAGCTGCGGCGCGCCGAGGCTGTTCTGACTGCCGCGCTCGGTGACCAGCAGGCTGCCGTCACTGCGGAAGGCGAGGTCGAGCCCGGTGATCTGGTCGACAAAACCCGTGGTGCCGAAGCGGGTCACCCGCGTGCCGGCCGGCGTGTACAGCGTCACCCGACCCACATCGTTGACCAGTGTCGCAAACTGGCCGTCGGCGCGACGGGCGAGGCCGATGTCGAAGCCGCCGGTGGGAATCTCGCCGCCGTTGCCGAACGCCGTATCGCGCGAGCCGTCGGCGTTGAGCCGCAGCAACAGGGCGCGCTGGCTGTTGCCGCTGCCGGTTTCGCCCGCGACCAGGAACGCGGTGCCGTCCGCCACCACATTGGTTGCCCGGCCGATGGATTCCGGCAACTGGAACATGCCGTCGCCGTCGAAGCCGGTGTCGAAGCTGCCGTCGCCGTTGAGACGCCAGACCGCGAAGGGATTGCTCTGGCCGCTGAAACGCGCCTCGCCAGCGACGACGATGTCGCCGTCGCTGGTGACGTCTATGCCGGCGCAGGCGGACTGCGGCGTGAGCGGAGCGGGAATGCCGACCACGCCGCTGCCGCCGAAGCCCGCATCCAGCGAGCCGTCGGTGTTCAGGCGCACGATCTGGCATTGCGCGATGTCGTTCACCGACATCGACAGCGCCATCACCAGCTTGCCGTCGGCCTGCAGAGCCAGCGCATCCTTGTTGACGCGGTCGATGCGCTGGTTGGTCAGCAGCGACACCAGGCCGTTGCTGCCGTAGCCGGTGTCGAGCGTGCCTTCGGCGGTGAAGCGCGCCAGGCGCACGCCATCGACGATGGCATTGGTCGACAGCACGATCAGGCGGCCCTGGGCATCGACGAGGCTGTCGAAGGCGTCGCCGGAAGGCTCGGGGATGATGCCGACGCCATCGCCGTCGTACGAGGGATCGAGGTCGGGATCGGGCCCGGCCGCCGCCGCGCAGTTGACGCCGCCGGTGTAGCTGCCGCTGCCCAGCGCACCAGCCACATATACGCCCGCGCCTTCGAGGCCGACAAAGGCCGTGCCGTCGGCCGCGAAGCCCAGGCTCAGCAGGCCGCGCCGGGCGCTCGGGTCTGCGGCCGGTATCGGCAGATTGCCGTTCTCGTCGGTCCAGCTGGTGCCACCGTTGGTGGTGCTGAACAGGCCAGCCTGCTTCGAGAGCAGGTAGATCGTGCCGTTCGGCCCCTTCTCGAAGCGCAGGTTGGCCAAGCCGAGGTTGATCTGGTCCTGCGGCAGGCCTGTGCTGCGCCGCGTCCAGGTATTGCCGGCGTCAGCCGAGACGTAAACGCCGGGCGGCCCGGCGGGTGCGGTGGTGGTGACGAGGTAGACGTTGCCGACGCCATCGCCGATCACCGAACCGTAGAAAGCTGGGTTGGGCAGGCCGTTGCCGGCCACGTTGTCGATGCGCGTCACCGCCGTCTGGCCTGCGAGACGGCGGTAGACGCCCCCATCGTTGCTGAGCAGGAACAGGTTGCCGTTCTGGTCGGCGGCGATGTCCTGGCCGTTGCCGACGTTGACATTGGCAATCGAACTCCAGCGTTCGCCGCCGCTATCCGAGAACATGAAGGCGAGGCCGCCGTTGCTGGTGCCGATCGCCGAGGAGTACAGGATGCCCGCGTGCTCGGTGATGCGGGTGATGGCCGGCTGCTGGTTGGTGGCGAACGCCGACCAGGTGGCACCGCCATCGGTGGACGAGTACAGATTGGGCCGGTTGGCATCGCGGAGGATGTTGGCGGCGAGGATGCGCTGGCTGCCGGCAGGCTTGAAGAACTGCTGGATGTCGGTGCTTTGCAGGGTGTAGTTGGTGGTGACCCAGGTCGAACCGCCGCTGGTCGTGCACTGGTTGCCGCTGCCGCGCCCGGCCGCCAGCAGCGAGCCGGGCCCGCCGAACACCGAGTTGACCACGCCCGCATCCAGCCCCTTGTTCATCGGCGCCCAGCTGATGCCGTCCGTGCTCTGCCAGACGCCCGCACCGTTGAAGCCCGCAAGCAGCCGCCCGCCCGAGACCGCCCGGATCACCGGCACCGCCGCACCCTGCTGGTTGAGCGGCGCGCCCGCGACGTTGAGATTGGCGACGGAAGTCCAGGCCGCACCGCCGTTGGTGCTGCGGCGCAGGCTGGCGGTGATGGCGGTGTTGCTGCCCTGGCCCACCAGCACGCTGCCGTCTGCTGCGACCACCGCCGAATGGATGCCGTGGGCCACCGCCGAGAAGAAGGTGGCCCGACGGGTCCAGTTCACGCCCGCATCGGTGGTCCTGTAGACGTCGCCGGAGGTCATGAAGGCGAGCATCGCGCCGTTGGCGTCGGCCGCGAAAGTGATCGGTGCGCCGGCCGGCAGGCCTGTTTCGCGCTTGCTCCAGTTGGCCCCGCCGTCCACCGACACGTAGACGCGGTTGCCGGGGTCGGTCGTCGCCGCATAGAGGTTGCCGGCCGAGTCCTGCTTGACCAGCCGCACCTGCGCAAAGCGTGTGCCCAGCACCACCGTGCCCGCCATGCCGTTGCTCGCCTCGCTCCAGGTGGCCCCGTCGTCGGTGCTGCGGAACAGCGCGCTGGCAGAGAGCAGCAGCGTGCCGTTTGCGGTGCGCAGCAGGCTCTGTGCCTGCGCATTGCTGTTGGTCGCGAACGGGATGCCGCTGCTGGAATCCGTCCAGCTGCCGGCGGCGAAGCGGAACAGTGCCGTGGGTGTGACGGCGATCGGTGTGCCGTTGGCGGCGAGCACCAGATCGGCCAGGTCGAAGCGCGTCAGGCCGCTGTTGCGTGCCGTCCATTGCGTGCCGTCAGCGCTCGAATACACACCGCCACCCCGTGCGGCCAGCCACAGCGTGTTGTCGCCGGCCTGGTCGAGCCCCACCACCCAGGCTCCTTCCGGGCCTGGGGTTTTCTGCCAGGTGAAGGCCGAGGCCGGCATTGCCAGCAGCAGCGTGGCAAGAAAGGCGAAGACGGTGGCGAGCAGTAGTGTGACGGGTGCGAGACAGCGCATGACGAACTCCTGGCAGGTAGGCGCACAGAAGGTTGCGAGCTGGCAGGCGGGGAAACACTCCCCCGATCTGGGGAGTTGCTAAGCGAGGCCGAGATGGCGCGCGGCCAGCACCGCCTCCGCGCGGCTGGCGACGGCGAGCTTGCGGTAGACCGCCTTGATGTGCGTGTGCGCCGTGTGCGGGCTGATCACCATCGCCTTCGCCGCCTGCGGCACCGAATAGCCCTTGCTCACCAGTTGCAGCACCTCGCGCTCGCGTTCGGTCAGGCCATCATTTGCCGGGGCAGGTACCGTCACCGGCGGCAGATTGAAGTGCGACAGCAGTCGGCGCGCCACGCCAGGCGAGAGCGGCGGCTGGCCGGCCTGCATGGCGAGCAGCATGGCGGTCAGCTGGTCGCGCGATTGATCTTTCAGCACATAGCCGCTGGCCCCGAGCCGCAAGGCGGCAAACAGGTGCTCGTCGTCATCGAAGATGGTGGTGACCACGCAGCGGCTGGCGGGGTGATCGCGCCGCAGCGCCTCCAGCACCACCATGCCGGAGCCATCCGGCAGGCCCAGGTCGAGCAGCAGCAACTCGGCCGGGGCCTCTGCAAGTGCAGCCAGGGACTCGGCCACGCTGCCGGCGGTGCGCAGGCGGGCCTCCGGGAAGGCGGCCTGCGCCGCCTGCGCCAGCCAGTCCAGCGTGGTCGGCAGGTCCTCGATGATGAGCAGGGTGGTCGGGGCGGGAAGCATGGCGGTAGATTAGCGGAAGCTCGTACGGCGGTTGCCGATTGGCGCACCAAACCGGTGCCGAAGTGCGAAGCCGGTAAATAAAACAACAAGGAGGAGCGGATGAGCGGGCAAATGGAATTGCCGGAACAGATCGGGCCGTATCGCGTGCTCGGCCTCTTGGGCGAGGGCGGCAGCGGCCGGGTATACCGCGCCGAAGAGACCGCACCCCGTCGCGAGGTGGCGCTCAAGGTGCTGCGCGAGAGCCAGGCGGCGGCGTCTTTCCAGGCGCGCTTCCAGCGCGAGATCGCCCTCATGGGCGCGCTCGAACACCCCGGCATCGCCCGTCTCTATGCCGCCGGCACTGCCGCCACGCCGAGTGGGCCGCTGCCGTATCTGGCGATGGAATACGTGCGCGGCACCGACCTGCTCGACTACTGCCAACATCAGGCGCTGCCGATTGCCGCCAGGCTGCGCCTGCTGGCCGCCGTGTGCGAGGCGGTGCATTACGCCCACACACGCGGAATAGTCCACCGCGACCTCAAGCCCGGCAATGTGCTGGTCGATGCCCGCGGCGCGGCCAAGGTGCTGGACTTCGGCATCGCCCAGGTCACCACCGACGGCAACGCCACGCAAGTGACCCGCATCGGCGAAGTGCTCGGCACCTTGCCGTACATGAGCTGGGAGCAGCTGGCCGGCGAGCCCGGCGCGCTCGACCCGCGCGCGGATGTGTTCGCGCTCGGGGTCATCGGCTACCAGCTGCTCAGCGGCCAGCTGCCGTTTGCCGGCGGCCGCAACACCACGCTGATGCAGGCGCTGAAAGAGCGGCAGGAGAAAACGCCGCTGCCGCTCGCCCGCGTGCTGCCGCTCGCACATGGCGATCTCGACACCATCGTGATGAAGGCGATGGCGCACGAGGCCGCCGCGCGCTACGGCTCGGCCGCCGAGCTGGCGGCCGACCTGCAACGCTATCTCGACCGACGGCCCATCGAGGCTCGGCCGCCGACGGCGAGCTATGTCGTGCGCTTGTTCGTCCGCCGCCACAAGGCGCTCGCGGCCGGTGCGGCGCTTGCAGTGCTGGCGCTGCTGCTTGGTGCCGGGGTGTCCTTGCACTACGGCCTATCGGAGGCCGCCGCGCGGCACGATGCTGAACAGCGGCTGGCCGAACGTGATGCGGTCAGCCGCTTTCTTGAAAACATGTTCATCGCTGCCGATCCCGAGCGCGCACTCGGCAGCAAGCTGACCGTGCGCGACGTGCTCGACGTCGCCCGGCGCGAACTGGACAGCCAGCGCGCCACCCTTTCGCCCGGCGTGCTGGCGCAGTTGCAGGGCACGCTCGGCAACACCTACACCAGCCTCGGCCAGCCGGCGCAGGCGCTGCCGCTGCTGGAGGCCGCTGAGCGCGCGGCCGTCGAGACCACCGGTGCCGGCAGCCTTGCGGCACGGCGCGCGCGGCTCGACACCCTGCGCGGCCTGATCCGCGCCGGTCGGCAGGCGGAGGCCGCACCGCGGCTCAGGGCGCTGGTCGCCGAGCCGGTCGGCAAGGAACCGGGCGCGCTGGCGCTGCATCTCGCAGCGGTCACCGAGCTGGCCGATCACGAGATCTACACCGGCTCGCCGAGGGAGGCCGAGCAGCTCGCCAGCGCCGCGCTGCCGTCGGCGCGCGAGGGTCTGGGTGCCGATGATCCCGTGACCTTGATGCTCGGCTACGAGCGCGCGCTGGCCTTGCAGATGGATGCGCGCTACGACGAGTCGATCGCGCAGGCGATGGAGACCATCGCCGGCATGGAGCGTCGTTTCGGTGCGCAGCATCCGCGCACGCAACTGGCGCGCGACGCGCTGGCGCTGTCCTACCGCGAGCAGGGAAAGTTCGCCGAGGCCGAAGCGATCTACCGAGCGACCGTGGCGGCGCGTGAGCAGGTGCTCGGCCCGACCCATCCGCAGACCGCGGCGGTGCGTGTCAGTCTGGCCGCCGTGCTGTCGCTGGCCGGTCGCAATGCCGAAGCACTGCCGCTGGCAAGGCAGGCGCACGCTGACATCCTGAAGGTACTCGACCCCGAGGCCGAGACCGCGCGCAGCGTCACCAGCCTGCGGGCTTACGTCGAAAGCGAGAACGGCGAGATCGCCATCAGCGCCGAGCTCAACCGCGGTCTGATCGCGCAGACCGAGGCCAAGCCGGGCGGCCCGAGCGAGAACGATCTGCCCGACTACAACAACCTCGCTAACCAGCTGATGAAGCTCGACCACAAAATCGAGGCGCGCGCGCTGTATGAGCGCCTGCTGGCCCATGCCGAGCGGCTGGTCGGCCGCGATCATGCGCATTACGGCATGTTCGAAAACAACTACGGCGAATGTCTGCGCCAGCTCGGCGAACTGAGCGCCGCGCGCACCGCACTGCTGCACAGCCGCGGCGTGCTGGAGAAGCAGCTGGAGCCGGAGCACCCGCACCGCAAGCGGGTGGTCGAGCGACTCGCGCAGGTCGAGGCGGCTTTGGCCGCGCAGAAGCCGCGTTGATGCTGCTCCTGATCGTTGCGGCGCTGATCGTCGCCATCGCACTCGGCTGGTGGCTGGGGCATCGCCGCCTCGCGCAGGCCGCGCCGCCGCCGGTCGAAACGAATGACGCGCAGGCCATGCAGCACGAACGCGAGCGCATCTACAAGGATCTGCACGACGACATCGGCGCCAAGCTGCTGCAACTGGTGCATGGTGCCGAGAGCCCGCAGCAGGCCGACCTGGCCCGCGCGGTGCTGCAAGATTTGCGCGATGTGGTATCGCGCTCGCGCCGCCCGCCCGCACCGTTGTTGCAACTCCTGGGCGAGATCGAAGCCGAAGTGCGCCAGCGCCTCGCCGCCGCGGACGCCGAGATGCTCTGGGAGCAGGAGGCCGGTCTTGCCGATGTCGCGCTTGACCAAGCCCAGACCCTGCACCTGATGCGCATCGGCCGCGAGGCGGTGAGCAACGCCCTGCAACACGGTGCGGCGCACTGGCTGCGGGTGCGGGTGTTCCGCGCGGGTGCAGAACTGGTGCTGGAGATCACCGACGACGGCCGCTTCAGCCCGGCGCAGATCGGCGAGGGGCGTGGCACCACGAGCATGCGCGAACGGGCCAAAGGCTTGGGGGGTGACATCCACTGGAATCCCGGCACGCTGGGCGGTACCAAGGTGATTTTGCGGGCGAGGGTGTTCCCTGCATCGGGACTCCCCTGATCGGGCGATAGGCGCGGATGCAGGGCCTGCATACCGTGGCGGAACCTGCTCAACCACCTGCTGCCGCCATGAAACTCACCGCCCCGCCCCCACTGAAGGCATCCGCCTTCGCCCTGCTCCTGGCCACCTGGCTGGTGCCCCTGCAAGCGCAGGATGCGGTGCCTGAGACGACACCTGTCGAAGCAACTGCCGCCGCTGTTGCTGCCCCGCTTGCGGACTCTGCGCCACTGGCCGTGTCTGTGAAGGCTGGCCATGTGGCCGACCTCGCCGACTACGGCAAGACCGTGGTGGTGCCCACGGCCTATGTGAAGTTCCTGGTCGACGGCAGCATCTTCGTCGCCAAGCAGACCAGCGGCCTGCTCACCCTGGGCGGCGGCAGCGGCAACTCGGTGAAGGCCAAGGCCAAGTACAAGGTGGCCGGGCTCGACAAGGCGCTGGCGCAGCAGATAGCCAAGCGCGCCTACGACGACTTCGTGGCCGGCCTGCGCGCCGCTGGCTACACCGTGCTGACCTATGACGACATCAAGAGCCGCGACTATGTCGCCTCGGCCTCGCGAGCCCGCGCCGACGACGACTGGGGCCTGCCCACCGAGAGCGCCGTCGGCAGCCGCGACACCTATGTGGTGGCCGCGCCGAGCGACGAGATGGCCTTCAAGATCGGCTTCACCGGCCCGTTCGCGGAGTTCATCAGCATGGGCAAGCCCAAGTTCAACGATGCCACCCTCGTCATCCCCATCTACACCATCACCGCACCACAGTCCGCCAGCGAAACCGGTGGCGGCTTCAATCGCATCTCGGCCGAAGTGAGCGTAATGCCCAACATGAACCTCAGCAGCGCACAGGCGCTGTGGATGGGCAAGCCGCAGGTGCGCATGGGCGGCAGCATCGCAGGTGTGGTCACCCAGGGGCCGACGCTGAACCTCACCGAAAAGGCCGGCGAGCTGGTGAAGGCGAGCGACACCACGCCGACGGCGGCCAACGCGCTGAGCAAGACGCTGTCGATGTTCGGCGGCGGCAGCATCAGCAGCAGCTCGGCCGACTATGTGCTCAACATCGACCGTGAGGTCTACACGGCTGCCGCGCTGCGCGGAATCGGCGGTTTCAATACCGAGGTCGCGAAGGCGGTAGCCGGGCAATAAGCCATCTGGGGAGAGGCGGGCACCGGGCATCAGAGCCGGTGCCTTTTTTGTTGGCGATCAGCGCTGGAAATCGTAGATGGAGCCCAGCCGCAGCAGCTGGGTCAGGCGGTCGAGCGCGGTGCGGGTTTCGTCGAGCAGCGTGGGGTCGGCGAGATCGGCAAACACCAGCCGGTCGCGGTAGTGCTGTCTCACCCAGGCTTCGAGTGCATCGGCCTTCTCGGGTGTGATCCAGCTCTGCGCATTCACCGCCGCGCGCTCGGCTGGGTTGAGCACCACGCGCAGGCGCAGGCAGGCCGGACCACCGCCGTTGTGCATGCTTTGTCTCAGATCGAACACCTTCACGTCGTCGATGGGGTTGTCGCGCGCGGCGACGAGGCGCTGGATGCAGGCCCAGACCTTCTTGTTCTCGGCGCACTCCTGCGCCACCACCAGCGTGTGGCCCGTGGTGCCCGGCACGCAGACGAGCTGCGAGTTGAAGAGATAGCTCGATACCGCATCGGCCACGCTCACCTCGCTGTCGGCGACTTCGGCGAAGCGCACGCCTGGCAAGGCGGCTAGCAGGTCTCGTTGGAGTGCTGCCGCATCGACGAAAGCCTGCTGGTGAAAGAACAGCAGCTCGCGGTTGCCCACCGCGATCACATCGTTGTGGAACACGCCCGCGTCGATCACCGCCGGCGACTGCTGGTGATGCACGGCCTGCGCAGCACTCAGCTGGTGCAGCCGCGCCACCGCCTCGCAGGCCGCGCGGGTCTGGCGCGCCGGATATTTCTGCGGCTTCGGCTCGCTGTCGCTGCCTTGGCCGTAGACGAACAGCTCCACGCCGGCCGCACCGTAGTCCAGGCACAGCCGGGTGTGGTTGGCCGCGCCCTCGTCACCCATCGCCGGTGTGGCGGGCAACGGCGCGTGGTGCGCGAAGTGCCGGGTGTCGGCGAAGGTGGCGGCGAGTGCGCGCGCGGTGGTGGCGGGTTCCAGCGAGCGGTGCAGATGGCTGGCGAGATTGGCGGGCGTGAAATGCAGCTTGCCGTCGGCGCAATCGGCGCTGGGCGACACGGTGGCGGCGTTGGCCGTCCACATGCTGCTGGCGCTGCTGACGGCCGCGAGCAGGCCGGGCGCTTCGCGTGCAGCCTTGGCCAGCACCTCGCCGTCTTTGCCGGTGAAGCCGAGCGCCTTCAGCGTCGGGATGTGCGGCCGCTCCTGCGGCGGCAGCACGCCCTGGGCCAGGCCGAGTGCTGCGAGCGCACGCATCTTGCCCAGGCCTTGCAGCGCGGCTTCGCGCGGGTTGCTGGGCTTATCCGCATTCTTTGCGGAGGCAACGTTGCCGTGCGCGAGGCCGGCATAGTTGTGCGTGGGGCCGACGAGGCCGTCGAAGTTGGCTTCAACGCTCGACGCAGGGGCTGGGGAGGTCATGCCGCCATTATCGCCCCGGCCACTGCCGACCGTCTCGTCGCCCTGCGGCGTTAAACACCAGCCAGGAGTCGGGGATGGAGGTCACCCGTCGAAGTGAGCCTCGCCACGCCAACACCGAGTAGCGTCATTTCGCCGTATTGCTGGCTGCCACCAGCTGCTCCAGCTTGCCGACGTAGTCCTTGTAGTAAGCCGACAACTCCACGTTCGGCTTGAACGGCGCTTCGTCGAGGCTGTAGAGATCGCGCAGGCCGCGCGCGCACACCAGATTGCCGGGTTCGAAGTCCAGGCATTTACGGTACTGGATGCTGGCCAGCTGATATTGCTCGCCCTGCGGCTCGTACCAGTACTGGTAGCGCGTGAACTCGGTGGGCTCGAAGTATTTCTTGCCCTTGTAGCGCGCCAGCGGGTGCATGTTCATCTCGGCCGCGCGCTCGTAGGCCGGCAGCACGCCGTTGACGATGGCGACTTCGTAAGCATCGCGAATGCGCAAGCTCGGATGCTTGTCCATGACCTTGTCCACACCCGGTGTCACCATGTCACCCAGCTCAAGGATGCGGCCCAGCCAGTACGCGGTGCCACCGCAGTTGTTCTGCTTGCCCTTCTGCGCAATCGCAAAACCCTTGGCCGGGTTCTTCTGCTCGGGTGTCACGAAATCGCCGAAGGTATAGGCACGCGTCAGCACGGTGGCGACTTCGCAGGCTTTCCACTTGTCGGCCGGTGTCTTGGAATACCAAGCTTGGTCGGTGCTGTAATCGGCGGTGCCGTAGGTCTCCAGCAGCTTGCCGGCGTCGATCGACACGCCGATGTCGCTGCGAATCGCGGCCCGCTGTTCGGCCGGGATGTCGGCGCCGTCGTACTGGTAGATCGCAACGGTCTGCTGGCCGTTGACCAGCTCCATCGAGGTGCCGTATTTCATCTTCGACCAGAGCTGCGCGCGCTCGGCCAGGAAGGCAGCATTGCTGCGCTGTAGTGCAGCGCGCTGCGCATCGTCGTTTGCCTGGCGCTGCTCCATCAGGCCCTGCATCTGCTGGCCGATGACGCCGATCGAGCCATAGGTTTCGGTCGGCTTGTCCGACTTGCACTTGCCGTAGTCGTAGCTGCGCGGATCACCGTCGGTGCCCTTCTTGTCGGTCTGCAGGCAGGGGTCGGCGAAAGCCGACGTGGACAGCAAGCCGACGGTGCACAGCAACAGCAGCGAACGCATTCCGTTGTTTCTCACGCAAGTCCCCAGACGCGGCGCAAGACGCGCCTACCGCGACGATTGTAGAGACCCATCAATTCAGGTCTGCCCCCAGAACAGGGGGCGGCGTGCGCAGCCACCGTCCTGCCGGTGCGTTAGCATCCCCGCAAGGGATCGGGAATAAATCACTGGCGGGGGCCACATGAAAACACCCAGCAGGCGCCTGACGGCGATCGTCTTCACCGACGTCGTCGGGTACAGCGCTGTCGTCCACCGCGATGAGCGGCTCGGCGACCGCCTGCTCGAACGCCAGCGGTCGGTGGTGCGCAAACTCATCCCTGCGTACGGCGGCCGCGAGGTGTCCACCGCGGGCGACAGTTTTCTGCTTCAGTTCGACAGCACGCTGTCAGCGGTCGAGGCGGTCATCGCCATCCAGCAGCGGCTGGCGCGCGAGCCATCGACTGAAGCGCCGATCCTGTTGCGCGCCAGCGTGCATCTGGGCGATGTCGAACATCGCGGCGGCGATCTCTATGGCGACGGTGTCAATGCCGCCGCAAGGCTGCTGCCGCTGTCGCCGGAGGGCGGCCTGGCGCTGTCCAGTCAGGCGCTCAGCATGATCCGCCCACGCATCGAGCTGCCGGTGCGCTCACTCGGCATGCCGCCCCTGAAGAACATCGTCACGCCCATCGAAGTGTTCGTAGTCGAGGCGGCCGATCTGGCCTGCATCGAGCTTCAGGCCGCAGTGCCTCCCCCTACTGCCTTCAAGTTCGCCGGGTTCGGCGCAGCGGCGTTACGTATCGGGTCCGCTGCGGTCATCGTGGTGATCGCAGTGTTGATGGGCTGGGGCATCGCGCACTGGTCTAAGGCACCTGCGCCGGTGCCTGTCATCGCGCCCGCCGACCCTGCGGCAGTGTTGGATAAATCGATTGCGGTATTGCCCTTTGCCAACATGAGCGAGGACAAGGGCAACGGCTATTTCGCCGACGGCATGCAGGACGAAATCCTCACCGCGCTCGCCAAGATCAAGGCGCTGAAAGTCATCTCGCGCACCTCCACCGAGCAGTTCCGCGGCACCACCCGCAAACTGTCGGACATCGGCAGCGCGCTGGGCGTGACGGCGGTGCTGGAAGGCAGCGTGCAGCGCCTGGGCAATCGCGTGCGCATCAACGTGCAGCTCATCAATGCCCGCACCGATTCTCATCTGTGGGCCGAGAGCTACGACCGCGAGCTGACCGATCTGTTTGCCGTGCAAAGCGATGTCGCGCGAGGTGTGGCTGCTGCCTTGCAGGCCAGTCTGCTGCCGGCAGAGCAGAAAGCCGTCGGACGCGTGCCGACCCAGAGTGCCAAGGCCCACGACCTGTATCTGAAAGCCAGCGCCCTGGAGCGGCGCGGCGACGACGCGCCCCAGCCCGACGACATCAAGACACTCTGGCCGGAGGTCGTCGCACTCTATCGGCAGGCGCTCGCCGAAGACCCGCAGTTCGCACTGGCCGCCGCCGCGATCGGCCGCGTGCAGATGCGCATCTACTATTACGGCGCACACGACAAGGCGCAGATGGCCGACGCCCGCAGCGCGGCCGAGCAGGCGCTGCGACTCGACCCTGATCTCGCCGAAGCGCACCTGGCGCTGGGGCTCTACCACTACTGGGGCCGAAAGGACTACGGCGCTGCGCGTGCCGCGCTCGAAACGGCGCACAAGCTCCAGCCCAGCAACGCCAATGTGCGCGGCTATCTGGGCGTCATCGCGCGCCGCCAGGGGCGCTGGGACGAGGCCGTCGAGCAGTTCCGGCAGGCCGTCGGGCTCGATCCGCAATCCACCGGCTGGTGGGAGCAGCTGGCAATCGTCTACCGCGAGCTGAACCGCTGGCCCGAGAACGAAGCCGCCGTGGGCCGGCTGATGGCGCTCGTGAATGATCCGACCTATCGCCAATGGTGGCTGGCGAACGATGCGATCTCGAAGTCCGGCGATCTCGCGCCCCTGCGCGATTTCCTGGCGGGTTTGAAACCGGGCTCGGACGCCTATCGCCAGTACACGGTGGATCGCGCGGATGGGCAGTACCTGCTGCGTGATTTCGATGCGGCGAGCGCGGCGCTGGACGAAGTGGAAGAGCGCTGGATCACGTCCGCCCACGGCGAGGCATTGCAGCCCAAGGTCCTGCGCATCGGCATGCTCCACTATCTGAAGGGCGACCTCGTGCGTGCCCGCCCGCATTGCGAGGAAGCGCTGCGCCTGGTGGATGCGGCGCTGCGGGAGCATCCCGAGGAAAGCGCCTCCCACTTCCATCGCGGCTATGCACTGGCCTGCCTCGCACGGCGCACCGAGGCGGTCGCGGCGGCGGAGCGCGGTGCCGCACTCACGCCCGTCGCCAAGGATGCGCTCGCGGGTGCCAACTTTCTCTTCGACCTTGCTTCGGTCTACGCCCTCACGGGCGATCGCGACCGGGCCATCGAGACGCTGCGGCAGCTGCTGTCGGTGCCCGGCGATTACTCGAAGGGATGGCTCAGGGTCGAGCCGCAGCTCGATGCCTTGCACCCGGACCTGCGCTTTCAGCTGCTGCTGAAGGATTGAGACCGCGCCCGACGTGGCCTCAGCCGGATGTCGTGCGGCCCAGCGCCTTCTCGGCCGCCTCCAGCCGCTGCGTGCAGGTCTTGATGCGCGGATGCTCGGGGGCCAGGTTGGCCTTGAGCTGCGCGAGTGCGGGGATCAGCTCGTCGCGTGCTTCTTTGGCGCGGCCCAGTTGCAGCAGCGCATCGGCGCGGTTGCAGCGGTAGATGGCGTTGGAGGGATGCTCCGGCCCCATCACCTCGGGCAGACGCTTCATCAGCCGGTCGTAGGTCGCCAGTGCTTCAACAGGACGATGTAGCTGCATCAGCAACTGGCCGTAGTGATTCAAGCCAGTGATATCGATGGCCGCCGGGCGGCGCTGGTCGAGGCCGTCGAGCACCTTGAGCATCAGCGGCTCGGCGTCGGCGGGTTGGTGGCGGTCGCGCAGCATGATGGCGAGCACCATGTAGGCGGTGCGGGTGTTGTAGTCCTGCTCGCCAAGCTGCGCGCGCAGGCCTTCGAGCGAGTGGCGCGCAAGCTGCTCGGTCTCCGGTTCCGCCGAGCGGCCGGCCGCCCACAGCGTGGCGGCCAGGCCCTGCTCGGCGAGCAGGGTGGTGAGGTGTTCGGGGCCCATCACGCGGCGGCGCGCGGCGAGGGCCTCGCGCCACAGCACTTCGGCCTGCGGATAGCGGCCCCATTCGCGCTGGATCAGCGCCACGCCTTCGAGCGCGTCGAGGCTTTGCGGATGGTCGCGGCCGAGGCGGGCGACGCGCTGATCGAGCAGCTGCCGTTGCAGGCGGTCGGCGCTGCCGTAGTCGCCGCTCTGCCAGAGCGCGACCGCGAGGCGGCGCAGGGTTTCGAGCGCGTCTGGGTCGTCTGCACCGAGTCGCACCACGGCCTCGGTTTGCAGCGGCTTGAGCAGGGCGATGGCCTCCACCTGGCGATCACGCGCCAGCAACAGTTCGGCCTGTCGCCCCACGGCCTGAATACGCAGGCGCTCGTCCGCGACGGTCTTGGTTTGCAGGCCTTCGAGCGCGCGCGTCAGTTGCAGGTCGGCATCGGCGTAGCGCCCGGCGAGCTGGTAGGCGGCGGCCAGCGAGATGCGCGCGCTGCGACTGGCCGCGGCCTCGCCCGGCGTGGCGTCGGCGGTGGCAACGCCGGCTTCGAGCTGGGCGATGGCGGGTGCGGCCTGGCCGAGGCTGGTGAGCGTGTCGCCGAGGGTGGTGCGCAGGCGCACGGTGACACCAGCGGGCAGGGAGTGGTCGGCGTCGAGCGCGATGCGCGCGGCGTCGATGGCCTCCAGCACCGACACGTTGCGGCCGCGCGCCTGCGCCGGTGTGGCGGCGGTGAGCATGTCGGTCATGAAACGGTTGACGGCATCGAGTTCCGCCGAGCGTTGTTCGGCCTCGCGGCGCGCTTGGGATTCCGATACCGCATAGCGCGCCGACACCACCGCGCCGCCGAGGATGGCGAGCAGCACCAGCACGGCGGCGGTCGAGGCCACGCGATGGCGACGCACAAACAGCTTCAGCAGATAGCTCGCGGTGGGTGGCCGCGCTTCGATGGGCCGGTCGAGCAGCCAGCGTTCGAGATCGGCCGCGAACTCGGCGAGCGATTCGTAACGCTGCGCCGGCTCGCGCGCCATCGCCTTGCCGATCATCGTTTCGACATCGCCCGCTGCGGCCGGTGCGAGCTTGGAGAGGCGCTGCGGCGTGCCGCGCTGGATGGTCGCCAGCGCCTCGATGACGCTGGTGGTGGAGAGGCCGGGGAACGGCAGCTGCCCCGACACCAGCTCGTAGCCGACCACGCCCAGCGCATACACATCCATCCGCGCATCGCTGCGGGCACTGCCCGCAATCTGCTCCGGCGCCATGTAGGGCAGGGTGCCGAGCACTTGCCCTGCCACCGTCATCTGCGTGAGGTCTGCACGTGCGGCGTGGGCGATGCCGAAGTCCAGCACCTTGGGCTGGCCACCGGCGTCGACCAGGATGTTGCCGGGCTTGAGGTCGCGGTGGATCACACCGTGCGTGTGCGCGAAGTGCACCGTGCGGGCGACCTGCGCGAGCAGTTGCAGGCGGGCGCGCAGATCGAGGCCCTTCGTGTTCGCGTGGCGCAGCAGGTCTTCGCCTTCGATCAGCTCCATCGCCAGGTAAGGCACCGGGCCGCTGTCGCCCTCGGCGGTGCCTGCGGTGTAGAGCCGCGCGATGGAGGGATGTTCGAGTGCGCCGAGCAGTTCCACCTCGCGCTTGAAGCGCCGTTGCGCTTCGGCAGGCAGGCCGACCGAGCGCAGCACCTTCAACGCGACGCGGCGCAGCGGTGCGGTTTCTTCGGCCAGATAAACGCAGCCGCTGCTGCCTTCGCCCAGCAGGCCGAGGATGCGGTAGTGCGCGATGCGGCTGGGCAGCACCACCGCCGCTTCAGCCGACATGGTTTGCTGGCGCAGGCAACGGGAATTGCAGGATCACTTTCGTGCCGCCGGTGGTGCCGCGCGCCCAGTCGATGGTGCCGTGCAGCGCCTCGGCGCGATGCCGCATGCCGAGCGTGCCGCGACCGCTGCCTTGCGCTGATTCGGCTGTCGCGGGCAGGCCGGGGCCGTCGTCGGTGACGTCGAAGATCAGCATCGCCCCCACCGCCTGCACGCGCATGCGGATGTGCGTCGCGAGGCCATGCCGCAGCGCGTTGGTCACGGCCTCGCGCGCGATACGGAACAGGTGCAGCACCTGCGCTTCATCCAGCTCAGGGTCGGGGGTGTCGGCGTGCTGCTGCCAGTCGAGCAGGCTGCCGGCGGCTTCGAGCCGCGCCTCGGTTTCTTCGCGAATCTGACCGAGCGCCTGTAGAAGCGTGCAGGCGTCCTGATTGCTGCGGCTCACCACATCGCGGAAGTCCTGCACCACCGAGCGTACGAGGTCGGCCTGCTCGGGGCGTTCGAGTGCGTGGACGAGGTTGAGCAGCTTCGCGCCGATGTCGTCGTGCAGGTCGGCCAGCAGGCGGCGGCGTTCGTCGGCGGCTGCACGCAGGCGCGCAGTGGCGACGTCTGCGGACTGGTCGCTGAGCATCTTGGCGATCTCCTTCTGCATCGCACTTTGCTGGCGCCACAGCAGGCCGCAGGCAAGGCACAGAATCAGGATGGCGAGTGCAGCGAACGCAAGCATCGGATGATCGAAGAGAGGCGGCGTCGCAGCTTAGCCCACCCAGATCAGTCCTTGACGGGCGCTGCCGCCACAAGCGCCGCCGCTTCGGCCTTCAAGCCCAGCGCCTCGTACACCTTGCCCAGACGTTCGCGCGCCATACGGGTATGCCGATGCGTGGGGCTCAGCCCCTTGGTGAAGGCCGCAAGGCTGGCTTCGAGTGCGGCGCGCGCGCCAGCCTTGTCACCCATGCGCAGCAGGCATTCGCCGTAGCCGCTGCGGTACAGCGCGGTCTCCCAGTGATCTGCACCTTGTCGCGCGGTGCTGTCTGCAATCGCGGTTTCGAACATCGCTTTCGCTTGCGGCAGCCGGCCATCGTCCATCATCAGTTTCGCGTAGTTGCCGCGCACGCCGAGGGCATCCCAGCCCAGGGTTTGTGGGTCGGTAGCGGCGGCGTCCAGCGCGGTGCGAAACATTTGTTCGGCCTCGTCGTGATGGCCCAGATCGGCCGCGGTGCGGCCCACGGCGTTGAGCGCGGCAACGGTCTGGCGGTTGTTCAGTCCATAGCGCTCGCGGCTGGCGGCCAGAAACTGCTGCGCCAGCTCATAGCTCTCCTGCGTGCGCCCGGCGTCGTTGAGCATGCCGGTGAGACTGCGCAGCGACATGATGGTGTTGGGGTGCCGGTCGCCGAGCATTTTGCGGTTGGCGGCCAGCACCGTGCGGATGATTTCGATCGCAGCCGGAAACTCGTCCGAGTAGGCGTAGTTGATCGCCAGCGTGTCGCGTAGTCCAATGGTTTCCGGGTGATCGACGCCCATCAGCCGGGTGCGGATCTCGATCAGGCGCAGCAGTTCGGCGCGAGCGGTCTTGAGATCGCCCAGCGTTTGCGCTACGCCGACATAGTCCCCGGCGAGGTCGAGCGTCAGCGCGTCTTCAGCACCCAGGCGCGTGGTGGCTTCGTCGCGCAAGGCCAGCACGCGCTTGCCGCCTTCTTCAAAGTGGCCCTGCTCCAGCAGGCTGAACACCGCGAGCCGCCTCGCGCGCAGGCTTTGGCGCCATTGCTCGACGCTGCTCGATGGCAAGGCGGCAACCACTGCGAACTCTTTTTCGGCCTCGGCAAACTGGCGCGCCTGCAGCAGCGTTTCGCCATACAAAACCGTGGCGGTTCGGGTTTGCAGCGCCTCGCTACCGTAGGCCTTGCCCGCCAGCTCCTTGGCCTGCTTCAGCAGCAGCAGCGCGGTGTCGGTATCGGCAAGGCCCAGATAGGTTTCGCCCAGCGTGCGATACAGGCTGGCGGCGACGAAAGGATTTTGCTCCGATGCCAGCGAGGCGCGCGCGGTATCGAGGAGGTCGCGCACTTTCAGCTCGCGGCCCTGATCCTGGTCGGGATTGCTCGCCGTGAGCATGCGTTCGAGAAAGCCGTTCACGGCCTCGGTCTCGGCGGCGCGCGCGGTGGCCTGCCGCTGGGCAGCGGCTGCCACCAGGCCGTAGCGGATGGAGATTGCAGAGGCGAGGATCAGGCCGACCAGCGCCACGGCGGCGATCACCGACAGCGCGCGATGCCGGCGCACGAACAGCGCCAGCAGATAGCCGGCAGTCGGCGGTCGTGCCTCGATGGGTTGCTGCGACAGCGTGCGCTCGACATCCGCCGCCAGTTCGGCAGCGGAGCCATAGCGCTGTGCTGATTCGGCGGCCATCGCCTTCATCACCACGGTTTCGACATCGCCGCGAGTTGCCG
Organism: Stagnimonas sp.; assembly: GCA_030652575.1. Taxonomy (GTDB): domain Bacteria; phylum Pseudomonadota; class Gammaproteobacteria; order Nevskiales; family Nevskiaceae; genus Stagnimonas. The sequence goes on from JAUSQI010000153.1 coordinate 30,003, forward strand.
GGCTGAGCTTGGACAGCCGCTCAATGCGGCCACTGCGGATGATCGCGATGGCCTCGATCACGGTGGATTGCGACAGTCCGGGATACGGCAGCTGGCCAGCCAGCAGCTCGTAGGCGATCACACCCAGCGAGTAGACGTCGCCGCGCGGATCGCTGCGCTGCGCGCCGCCTGCCAGCTGCTCGGCGCTCATGTACGGCACGGTGCCCAGCACCTGGCCCGCCAGCGTCATGCCCGCCGGCTGCTCGGCCACGCGCGCCACGCCAAAGTCGAGGATGCGCGGCGCGCCTGTCGCATCGACGAGGATGTTCGCGGGCTTCAGGTCGCGGTGCACGATGCCGCGGCTGTGTGCGTAGTGCACCGCCTGGCAGACCCGCGACAGCAGCACGAGCTTGTCGCGCTGGTCGAGCTTGCGCTCGCGTGCATAGCGCATCAGGTCTACGCCCTGCACCAGTTCCATCGCCAGGTAAGGCACCGGCCCGGCCTCGCTATCGGCAACACCCGCCGCATACAAACGCGCAATGCCGGGGTGTTCCAGCTGCGCCAGCAACTCGGACTCACGACGGAAGCGCTGCTGCGTTTCGCTGCTCAGGCCCGCCGTCTTCAGCACCTTCAGCGCCACCTCGCGCTGGGGTTCGTTTTGCTCGGCGCGATAGACGCGGCCAGTGGCCCCCTCACCCAACAAGCCAAGAATGCGGTACGGCCCGATGCGGGCAGGCAAGCTGGAGTCGAGGTTCATTGCGGAGACGCCGTGAGGGAGATGCGCAGTCTAGAGGTGTGGATTGACCAAGCCCAGACGCGTCGCTTCGAGCGTGGCCTCGGCGCGGCTGGTCACCTTGAGCTTGCGGTAGACGCTTTTGATGAACTCGTGCGCGGTGTTGTGGGTGATGCCCATGCTGGTGGCGACTTCGGCGATCTTGTAGCCGCGCGCGATCAGCGAGAGCGTCTGCTGCTCGCGCGGGGTGAGACGCTTTTCAGCCACATCGGCGCTCTTGGTTTCGGTATCGAACACCCGCAGCAAACGTCGCGCGATGCTGGCCGACAGCGGTGGCTCGCCAGCGGTGATGCCGCGCAGCGCCTGCACGATCTTCTCGCGCGGCTGGTCCTTGAGCAGATAGCCCTGCGCACCCGCACGCAGGGCGGGGAAGAGATGCTGGTCGTCGGCATAGATGGTGGTGACGACGATGTGGCAGGCCGGGTGCCGGCTGGCGAGATCGCGGATGAGGTCGATGCCCGAGCCATCGGGCAGGCCGAGATCGACCAACGCAATCTGCGGGGTCTCTGTTGCGGCCAGTCGCAAGCCCGCCGCAAGCGTCGCCGCGTGCTCGACGCGAATGCCGGGGAAGCACTCCTGCAAGGTCTCCATCAGCCAGCGCGCCAGCGGCGCCTGATCTTCCACCAGCAAGCCCAGCTGCATCGCGCCACTCCAAGGTTTCGATGCCGCACCTTGGGGCGGCGCTGACGCTCGCGTCAAGGCGCATGCGAGCCATACCCCCTGTTCTGGTTATGTCTGCGGCAGCCCGCGCTGCTTAGTGTCTGCACAGCCGAAATCGGCCAAGACCTCACCATCTCCCACGGAGCTGCACCCATGAAACTCGCCCACCTTGCTGCCATTGCACTCCTGCTGCCGGCCGCCGCCCTCGCCGACTCAAGCCCCAGCATCGGCGACGACAAGGCCTCGGCCTTCAAGGGCACGCAGAAGGTCGCCATTGCCGAGTTCGGCGTCGAGTTCTACACGCAGATCCACGCCGAAGGCCGCCAGGGCGGGGCTGCGGCGATGGTCACCACCGAGTTGCAGTCTGTGAGCGATGCCGACTTCCAGGCCATCACCGACCAGGCCTATGCCGACACGCTGGCGGCGCTGAAGAGCGCGGGCATCGAGGTGCTCGACCCGGCCACGGTCAATGCCAATGCCGACTACCAGAAGCTCGCCGAGAAATATGGCGCGCCTTCGCCGTACACCTTCACCGATTCCAGCATCGTCAAAGACAAGCCGATGGTGAGCAAGATCTTCGCGCCCGCCGGCATGAAGGCTTTTCACTCCACCAGCACGGGTCGCGGCAATTTCAGCCAGCGCACCGATTCTCAGAACCAGGGCCGTGGCAGCAAGGAGGGCGAGCTGGCCAAGTCGCTCGGCGCCACCTTGCTGCATGTGCACTATCTGGTCGGCTTCGGCCTGCCGTCCGCCAGCAAGAACAACGCGCTCTGGGGTGGCAGCACGGCGCGCGCCGGCATCGCCATGGGCAATACGCTGTTCGCCGAAGACACCGAGTGGCAGTTCGTGACCGACGCCGGCATGCGCACCTTCACCAACAGCAAGCGCCCACGCCACACGGGTGCCTTGTATCTCGCCAAGCCCTTCGTGGCCGAGAAGAACATCTTCGCCGTGCAGGACACCACCGGCAGCGCCGAGAAGAAGAGCGACGGCGTGATGAATGCGATGGGCGGCCTGCTCGGCGGCTTCGGCCAGAAGACCAAGCTCAGCGATGCCACGCCCGAAAGCGCCGAGGCCTATCGCCAGAACCTCGGCCAGCTCATCGCCACCAGCGCCACTGCCTTTGCGCAGGCGCTGGGTGCAGCCAAGTAAGCACACAAGCACACCCACAAAACCGCGCATCCCGTTCATGGAGAACAGCCCGATGAAACCCTTTTCCTTCACGACCTCGGCCAGCGCACTGGCCCTTGGCTTCGCCGCCCTCGGTCTTGCTGCCTGCAACGACCAGAACACCAGCACTACGCCGGTGCTGACCATCCCGACAACGCCAACCACACCGGTCGCGATGACCACGGTCAGCGGCGTCGCGGCTACCGGCGCGCCGATCAGTGGCGGCGCAGTGGCACTGCGCTGCGCCAACGGCACAACGGCCAGCACCACCAGTGCCGCCGATGGCCGTTGGAGCGCCAGCGTGCCGTCATCCGCCCTGCCTTGCGCGGTGCAGGTTTCGGGTGGCACGCCCACGGGCACCTTCTATTCCATCGCCCGCAGCGCCAGCGGCACGGCGAGCACGGCCAACCTCACGCCGATCGGCGATCTCGCGCTGGCCTCGGCGGTGAATGCGGCCGTCGGCACGGCGGTCGATGCCTGGTACGCCAGCGCCACCGACGCCCAGCGCCAGCAGGTGGCGGATGGCCTCAACACCGCCATCGCCAGCCTGCGTACCGCACTGGCCAATGCCGGCTACAGCCTGCCGGGTGAGGGATTCGATCCCTTCACCGCGGCTATTACGGCCGGTGCAGCCACCGATGCCTACGACCAGTTGCTGGAGGCCTACAAGCAGGCACTGGCCGACGAAGGCAAGACCTACGAGTCGGCTCGCGGTGACTACACCGCCGGTGCCGGTGTGGCCGCCGCACCCACCACCACGCCGCCGCCCACCGGCGAGACGCCCGACACCAGCCTGAGCGCCAGCGAGACCGGCGCGCGCTTTGCCACCACCGGCACCGTGCTGGGCACGGCGGAGCAGAACCAGCTGCGCTACTGGGCCGGCCCCGGCAGTGTCACCACCGGCAGCACCGCCGGCACGCTCGACGAGGTGACGCTGATCGGCCCGGATGCCAACAGCTATCTGAATTTCCGCGACCTGCCGGATGCCGTCGGCACCTACGACTGCGGCTATGGCTTCAACGACGAGAAGGCCAACATCGAACTCGGCTTTGCCGCCAACAACGGCTACAACACCGTCGGCACGCGCGGCAGCAACGGCACGTTCACGACGGGCTTCCGCTGCTCCATCACGCTCACCAAGGTCGGCGAGCGCAACGGCAGCGGCTACACCGGTGCCATCGAGGGCAGCTTCGACGCGCAGCTCTACCGGAGCGGCCGGGCCGTGAACCAGCCGGATTCGATTTCGGTGAAGGGCAACTTCCGTCTCGGTGCCGCTACCCCAGTCACACCCACACCGACACCCACGGTCGGCAAGGGCATTCTGGGCAGCGCGCTCAACACGGTGTTCGCGGGTGACTACGTGCTGAAGTGCTCCGCCTCGCCGGGGCAGGCGGTGCAGACCTTCGCGTTCTCCATCGCGGCGGATGGCAGCAGCCGCTTCAACGGCGCGCCGCTGGTGGATGCAACGCATCCGGGCGTGGTCGAGACCGAAGGCATTCTCTCGTCGGGCATCACGATGGAGTTTTCACCCTCGGCCAGCGGCAGCGCCTACGTGGTGCTGGGTTTCCGCAGCGACGGCAGCTTCGTGCCGAACAGCGTCCACGTGCCAGGCGAACCCTACGGTCAAACGCTGACCTGCTTCAGCAACAGCGGCAACACCGCACCGGCCGGTACCAGCCGCGCCTTGCAGAGCATCCCGCAGGCCGTCGCCGCACTGGCGCGCACCGAGACGCTCAACTGCCGCCAGGGCGGGGCGACCGCGCCGCAGACCCTCACCATCAACAGCGATGGCTCGGCCCAGCTGGGTGCGCAGAGCTTTGCGGCCGCCACACTCTTCAACATCACCGACCGGCTGCTGTTCGGCGCGGAGGGCCAGAAAGGCACCGTGCAATACAGCGACAGCAGCAGCGGCAGCTTCCGCCTGCTGGCGGTGGATGTGGATGCCGACCTGAAGACCACCGGCGTGATCGCCGCGGTGGGTACCGGGCCCAACGACAGCATCAGCTGCACGCCCTGATCGCTGGGTGTCCTCAAAAAAAGCCCGCGCTGGTCGCGGGTTTTTTTGTGAACGTTCCGTCGCGAGCGATCTTTACCACTTCGCGCTGCGCGGGATGCAGGCAAGAATGCAGCGCTGCATCGGATGCGGCTTTCGAAGCTAGGAGAGATCATGCGCTGGATTCTGCGACGGGATTGCCTGTCACCCCTGTTGATGGCTGCTGCGCTGGTCGGCTGCGGTGATTCGCCGCCGCCGGTCACCGCGCCGGGTGGTGTGACCGGCGACAACACCGCACCGGCGGTCAGCAAGTTCGATCTGGCCAACCGCTGCTTCGTGATGAAGACCGGCGGCAAGTACGTGGTCAGCGATGCCGACGGCTTCATCGCCAGCGGCGGCGATGCCGCCAGCGCCGAGCATTTCTACATGAAGCCCGCCGGCCTCGGCCGCTACCTGTTCTACACCAGCGGCAAGGCGCTGCTGACCGGCAGCGGCACCGCCGTGACGGCCGAGACCACCCCTGCGGACGGCGCCGACATCACGCTCGACGGCACCAACGGCAGCTACACGGCGACGTCGCTGGGTCTGCCGCTGGCCACCGACGGCACCGGCCGCCTGCTGCTGGGTACCACGCCCGCACCGCTGACGTTCGAGCTGGCCAAGGGCGGTTGCAGCGTCTACCCCGAAATGCCGGTCGGCATCGACGCGCCGACTTTCAAGAACTTCATCGGCAAGCCGGTGATCGGCTTCGCCGAAGTGCATTCGCACATGGGCATGAGCAGCGAGATGTCCGACGGCAGCGGCGATGTCGGCCCGTCTTCCGGCGGCGTGCTGTACGGCCAGCCCATCAACCGCTTCGGCGTGCCCGAGGCGCTGGGCAATTGCATCGCCCTGCACGGCCCCAACGGCATCCTGAGTGCCGAGAACATCATCCTCGACACCGACCCGCTGGCGATGCACGACACCGTCGGCTGGCCGAGTTTCATCGACTGGCCGAAGGACGATTCCTTCCTGCACCAGCAGATGTATTACAAGTGGATCGAGCGCGCCTGGAAGGCCGGCCTGCGCACCATGTCGATTCACGGCACCACCATCGAGGCGCTGTGCAACATCGCCAAGGCGACCTACGGTGGCCTGACCAACGTCGGCAAGAACGTCGAGTGCGTCGACCAGGACGTGGGCGACTTGCAGGTGGCCTATTTGTTCGACATCGAGAAATACGTCGACGCGCAGGAAGGTGGTCCCGGCAAGGGCTGGTTCCGCATCGTCAAGGACCCGACCGAAGCGCGCAGCGTGATCGCCGACGGCAAGCTGGCGGTGATTCCGGGGCTGGAGTTCGCCAACGTGTTCCGCTGCCGCGTGCGCTTCCTGCCCGACGGCACCGAGATTCCGGGCTGCACCCGCGAGTCGATCGACGCGGAAATCGACAAGGCCTGGGCCTCCGGCGTGCGCCAGATCTTCCCCTACCACGATGTCGACAGCGCGCTCGGCGGCACCGGCATCTTCAGCTCCATCCTCAACTACGTCGGCTTCACCGACACGCTCGGTTTCTGGAAGACCTACAACTGCCCCGACGTGGAGTACTTCACCGGCGAAGGCGTGTATGTCGCCGGCGCGGAGCTGGAGACCGGCGCGCTGATGCTGGGCGGCGACCCCTTGAGCCAGGCGCTGATCGCAGCCGGTGCTGGCGTGCTGCCGCTGTATCCGCCCGGCCGCCAGTGCAATGCGCGCGGCGTGACCGACCTCGGCAAGTACGCCATCGACAAGATCATGAAGAAGGGCTTCGTGTTCGACATCGACCACGCCGAGCTGTCGATCAAGCAGTACATGCTCGACCAGGGTGCCAAGGTGACGCCGAACTACCCGATGATCTCGGGCCACGGCGGCCACGGCGGCATCACCACGGCGCAGGCCGAGCAGCTGTTCCGCCAGGGCGGCGTGATCTTCCCCGGCCTGCCCAACGGCAAGGACTTCGCGCGCTTCATCCAGCAGCTCAAGCCGGTGTGGACGCGCTCCACCAGCCGCCCACTGGCGGTCGGCTACGGTGCTGATTCCAACGGCCTGCGCACCCTGCCGGGGCCACGCGGTGCGGGGTCGGAGCCCATCCAGTATCCCTTCACGCTGTTCAAGGGCGCAGGCTGGGGGCCGCAGTACGCGGCGGCCGGCATCGCGCCGATCAAGGTGGAGATGCTGTCGATCCCCGGCGGCAAGACCTGGAACATGGACGAGCAGGGCATGTCGCACTACGGCCTGGTGCCGGACATCGTCGAGGAGCTGCGCATCGAGGGCGGCGAAGAGGCCACCACGGCGCTCTACAACTCGGCCGAGACCTACCTGCAGCTGTGGGAGCAGACGCTGAAGGCCTCCGCCGAGGCCAAGAAGCTGCCGTCGCCATAGGCCGTTTCTGATGCGCGTGTTGAAGTCGATGAGCACGCGCATCGTCTGCGCCCTGGCGGCGCTGATGCTGCCGCTCGGTGCAGAGGCGCACGGCTTCGGCCGGCTCTACAACCTGCCGGTGCCGTTCTGGCTCTACGCCTGGGCGGCGACGGCAGCACTTGTGCTGTCTTTCCTGCTGGTCGCATTTTTCGCAAGCGCGCCGAAGGCGGCATCACCGCCGTCGACGCGCGACATCAGCCATGCCGGTTGGGTGCGTGCGCTGCGCCGCCTGCTGCCGGCACTGAAGCTCTTCAGCGTGCTGCTGTTGCTGCTGTGCATTGCCACGGCGCTGTTCGGCAATCGCGATCCCTTCCGCAATTTCAGCATGACTTTTTTCTGGGTCGTGTTCCTGCTCGGCGTCACCTATCTGACGGCGCTGGTCGGCGATTTCTATGCCGTGCTCAATCCCTGGCGGGTGATGACCGACGCGCTTGGCCGCGTCGTGCGCGGCTATGCCCGTGGGCGCGTGCCGTATCGCGCCAGTTGGGGCGACTGGCCGGCGCTGCTGCTGTATCTGACCTTTATCTGGTTCGAGCTGTTCGGCCTGGGCAGGCCGGTGCCGCTGGCCAAGCTGCTGCTCGCCTACAGCGCGCTCAACATCGTCGGCGTCTGGCTCGTCGGCAGTGCGGCGTGGTTCCGGCACTGCGAGTTCTTTGCGGTGTTTCTGCGTCTCGTTGGGCTGATGGCACCACTGGACTACCGCCGTGGCGCGGCAGGCGAGCGCGGCAGCCTGCATCTGCGCATGCCGTTTGCGGGGCTGGTGCAACAGCGCCCCGAAAGCCTGGGTACCGTGCTGTTCGCACTGGCCATGCTCTCCACCACCGCCTTCGACGGCCTGCGCGCCACGCAAAGCTGGGTGTATCTGTTCTGGAGTGATCCGACCGGCCTCGTCACCGCGCTGGCGGGTGCACGCCCGGTGGCGGTTTACGCCAGCCTGAGGTCGTGGTACCTGGGCTGGGAGACGTTCTGGCTTATCACTTCGCCGTTTCTCTACCTTGCCGCCTATCTGGCCTGCATCGCGCTCGCGAAATGCCTGACCCGCAGCCCGCGTCCGGTGCGCGAACTGGCGCTGGATTTCGGCTTCACGCTGCTGCCCATCGCGTTCGTCTACCACCTCACGCACTACGCCACGCTGATGCTCACGCAGGGTCTGAAGATCGTCAGCTTGGCATCCGACCCCTTCGGCTGGGGCTGGAATCTGTTCGGCACCGCCACACTGCTGAAGGCCCCGATATTGCCGAGCATGGGCCTGGTCTGGCATGCGCAGGTGGGCCTGATCCTGTTCGGCCACATCGCCAGCGTCTATGTCGCCCATCTTGTGGCATTGCGGGTGTGGCCGACACGCCGCAGCGCCCTGCTGAGCCAGCTGCCGATGCTGGCGCTGATGGTGCTGTTCACCGTGGCGGGGCTGTGGATCATCGCGCAGCCGCTGACGACGGAGTCAATGCGCTAACCGCGCCAGGCACGCGAGAGCAGCACCCCGGCGAGCAGCAGCATGGTGAGGCCGACCAGCAGGTCGAGCACCTTCCACGCCATCGGCCGTGCAAACACCGGTGCCAGCCAGCGTGCGCCGTAGCCGAGGCCGATGAACCAGACATAAGAGGCTGCGGCCGCGCCCACCACGAATAGCGTACGGCTGGCCGGCGGCAGCCCTGAACCCACCGCACCCATCAGCAGCACGGTGTCGAGATAGACGTGCGGATTGAGAAAGGTGAAGGCCGCCGTGCTCGCCAAGGCGCGCGCCAGCGTCATGGAAGGTTGCAGCGTCACCGCCATCGTCTCGGTGTGCGCCGCGCGGCGCAGGGCGCTGATGCCGTACCAGGCCAGAAACACCGCGCCACCGAGCGTCAACGCCAGCGTCAGCCCCGGCACGACCGTGAGCAGCGCGCCCAGGCCCGCCACGCCAGCCGCAATCAGCAGCGCATCGGCCGTGCCGCAGAACAGCACGATGGCGCCCACGTGCTCGCGGCGCAGCCCTTGCCGCAGCACGAACATGTTCTGCGCGCCGATGGCCATGATGAGCGCGGCCGAGAGTGCAAAGCCCTTGGCGAAAGCGGCGAACAGCGAAAGCTCTGCGAGATTGGGTGACATCAAGAGGTTCGAAAAGCCCGTGGATTTCGGTGATGTTAAATCCAGTACTTGATGAGCGACGCGCCGGTTTCCTTCAGGCGCTCGACCCAGGGCCGCGCACGCCATTCTTCCAGCGTGATGCGATGGGACTGCGCCATGTCCTGCGTGAACAGCGTCTCCATCTTCGTGCCGAAGCGCTTGCCGATCACCACCGCGTTGGCCTCGTCGTTGTGGATGAAACTGCGGTAGTCGAGGTTGGCACTGCCGACGGTGGACCAGACGCCGTCCACCACCGCGGTCTTGGCGTGCAGCATCACGGGTTTGTATTCGTAGATCTTGATGCCGGCCTTCAGCAGCCGGTCGTAATAGTGGCGTGTGATGAGCGGCAGAAAGCCGACATCCGACTTGGCCGGCAGCAGCAGGCGCACGTCGACACCGCGCTTGGCGGTGTCGCAGAGCAGCGCGGTGAAATCCTCGTTGGGCGCGAAGTAGCTCTGTGTGATCCAGACGCTTTTTTCAGCGAGCTTGATGGCGCTGAAATAGGTGCCATAGATGACGTTCTTCTTCTCGCGCCGGTTGAGCAGCGCCTTGGCGGCGGACTCCGGCACGGCGAGGAACACGCTCAACAGATCGGTGCCCTCGCTGGTGAGCACGCGCACGATGTCGTCGCCCACCGCCTGCTGCGGTGGAAAGTACTGACCGCTCAGGTCGATCTCCCCCTTGCCGGCCTCCCAGGCTTCGAGAAACGCGCGCTGGAACGACGCCACCGCCGGGCCTTCGACCTTGATGTGGGTGTCGCGCCAGCCGGCACCGGGCGGCAGCTGCGAGGGCCGCATGCCGGAACCGCCGCTGGGCTCCTCACCACCGCTGCTGCCCGCGCTGCCGCCACTGCCGCTCGCCCCGCTGCTGCTGGCCGCGACACCCGTGGCGCGCGCCTCGCCGTTGGGTGAGGACTCGGTGTATTCGTCCATGATGTTGATGCCGCCGGTGAAGGCGACCAGGCCATCCACCACCAGGAGCTTGCGGTGGCTGCGGCGGTTGACGCGCCAGATGCGGAGGTCTTTGGTCTTGTGGAACTCCAGCAGTTGCACGCCTGCGGCCTTGAGCTCGTCCTTGAACTTCTCGCCCGCGCCCGCGCCGCCGATGCTGTCGAACGCGAGTCGCACAATCACACCGGCCCTGGCTCGCGCGCTCAGGGCCTCGGCGTACTGCTGGCCGATCTTTTCGTCGGTGATGATGTAGATGTCGAGATGGATGTGATGCTTTGCCTTGCGGATGGCATCGAGCTGTGCCGCGTGCGCGGCGGGGCCGTCCACCAGCAGCTCCACCTTGTTGCCGGCGATGGCCGGGCGGCGCGTCAGCGCGGTTTCAGCCGCACCCACCTTGCGGGCGTATTCGTAGGCGGCCGGGTCGTGGCCGACGGCATCGCGCAGCACGGCGTCGGGCGATTTGGCGACGGCACCATTGCAGTTGCAGGTGTCGGCGACGCGAATCCAGTTGCTGCCCGCTTTCACGGCGGTTGGCGGCACGCTGGCGCAGGCTGCGAGCAGCAGTGCGGCGGCGAGCGCTGCCGCGAGTTTCAAAAGGTCAAACCGGGTGAGAGAGATGAGGGTTTCTCCAGCTTGGGCGCTTCGCTCGATGCAACCGGGTAGCTGCAATAGTCCGCTGCATAGTAGGCGCTGGGCCGGTGGTTGCCGGAATGGCCGGGGCCACCAAACGGGAAGCTGCCGGAGGCCCCCGTGGTCTGCCGGTTGCGGTTGACGATGCCGGCGCGGATGCGTTTGAAGAACTGCGCCCACTCGGCATCGTCGTCGGTGAGCATGCCGGCGCTCAGACCAAATTGCGTGTTGTTGGCCTGGGCGATGCTTTCGTCGAGCGAGGCGGTGCGGATGACTTTCAGCAGCGGGCCGAAGTCTTCTTCGTCCGGTACGTCGGCAACGCAGGCGGTGATGTCGATGAGGCCGGGCGAGACGAAGGCATCGCCCTTGTCGAGACGCTGCATTTTCAGCAGCGGCGTGGCGCCGAGTGCGATGAGGCGCGTTTGAGAGTCCAGCAGCAGCTGCGCGGCGCGCGATGAGACGACCGGGCCCATGAAGGGTGCGGGTTCGTCCTCGCTGCCGCCGATGCGCAGGGCTTTGGTGACTTCGATCAGCCGCGCGAGCAGGGCATCGCCCTTGGCGCCAGCAGGCACCATCAAGCGACGCGCGCAGGTGCAGCGCTGGCCGCTGGTGATCCAGCTCGACTGCACGATCTCGTGCACGGCCGCATCGACATCGCCGACGCTGCCGATGACCAGCGGATTGTTGCCGCCGAGTTCCAGCGCGAGGATCACATGCGGCCGTGCGGCGAACTGAGTGCTAAGGATGCCGCCGGTGCGGGCGCTGCCGGTGAAGTAGAGGCCATCGAGCTGCTTGTGCGCCGCCACCGCTTCGCCCGTCGCCCGCTCGCCCTGCACGAGGTTGATGACACCTGGCGGCAGGCCGGCGGCCTCCCAGCACTTCAGTGTTTCCTCGGCGACCATCGGCGTCAGCTCGCTGGGCTTGAACACCACGGTATTGCCGGCGAGCAGGGCGGGCACGATGTGGCCGTTGGGCAGATGGCCGGGAAAGTTGTACGGCCCGAACACCGCGACCACGCCATGCGGCTTGTGGCGCAGGATGAAGCGGCCGAACGGCTGGGCCTGTTCACGGGTGCCGGTGCGCTCGTGATAGGCCGCAATCGAGAGTTCGATCTTGCCTGCCATCGCAGCGACTTCCGTGCGTGCTTCCCACAGCGGCTTGCCCACTTCGCGGGCGATGGTCAGTGCCAGTGTCTCGCTGCGCTCTTTCAGCACCGCCGCAAAGCGCCGCGCAAAGCCAGCGCGCTCGTCGAAACTCAGATCGGCCCAGGGCTCGAACGCAGCGCGGGCGGCGGTGAAGGCGGCATCGACATCGGCCGCATCGGCGCTGTGTCCCTGCCAGAGCGAAGCGCCGGTCGAAGGGTTGTGACTCTCGAAGGTCGCGCCGTGGCCGGACTGCCAGTAGCCGTTGATGAAAAGCGGATTGTTGGTCATGGGTCTGCTGCCGTAGTGCGTGCCACAGTTTAGGCAAACACAGATTACCCCGCGCCTTCTTCGACGACGTGCTGTAGCAGCCAAACCTCACGATCAGTGGAAGGACAGGCTCGTCTGCTCAGCCGCCGTGGCCTGCACCAGCCGCGCGTAGGCAAGCAGCTCACCGAGCCGTGCGTGCTTGCTGCGCCATTCGGCAAAGGCGCGTTCGCCCAGCAGCACATAGGCCCACTCGCGGTCACCACGATGCTCCGGTGCAAGCCCGTTGAGCCGCGCACACCAGTTGAGTGCGGCCTTGCACTTGCGCTGCACATTGGGGTGGTTGAGTTGCCCTTGCGCCTTGGTCTCTACCAAGTAAATCCGTTCTGCCGTGCGCACCAGAAAATCCGGTGAGTAGTGGCCTGGAAGGCCGTCGTCCTTCACGTAGCGCAACTGCACAAAGCTGTGCTTCTGCTCATGCACTTTGCAGAAGGCTTCAATGCTCGCATCCACATTCGCCCACTCGATGAAGGCGCGTTCAAGCCCGCCAGAGCGGGCAGGGAAGGCAAGGCGTTCGTAGATGCACTTCTGCACCAGTAGCGAGCAACTTTCGCGCATGGGCAGATGAGTTACCTCTGACAAGAATCGCTGGCTCACCTCCGCCTCGCCATCCAGCTCCACGTTCTCGGCCTCGATCAAGGCCAGCGCCAAGTGTTTCACCACATGGTCGAGCACAGGCTGCAACAGCAGCAGACGCCAGTTTTCATCCTCCAGCGGCTCAAAGCTCGCGCCAAAAAGCACGCGGCGGATGTAGTCATCAATACAAGCGGTCAAATAGGCCGGGTTCACCTGCAAATGCGGCAGCTGCATGGTGCTGCTGACGCGATTGCCCTTGAGCGGCTGCGATAGCGCTTGCTGAATACGCCGTGTCAGTCGCGATAAGTAATCGTTGTAGCCCCCCACGTTCATCGCCGCGCCATTCACGCGGTAATCGCCAAACAGCGTGCTGCTTTGCAGATCGTGCGAGATGAAGGTATCGCCCTTGCCCAACATGCCTTTGAGTTGCGGCAGGCCCATGTGGGTGAATGGCGTGAGCTTGTCCACCGCAATCAACTCTTGCCGCAGGGTCTCGTCTGCTTCACGCAATATGAAAGGAATGGCGAAATCAAACTCCTCAAAGCCCTCGCGCAAACCGACGCTCAACAGGTCGCCAATACCTGACGTGCCATCGCTTTCTTCGGTGGTTTCGCCAGCCAAACCCTCCGCTGTCAGCTCGTCGTAAAATGCTTGAAAGGCGGGGTGTTCAATGATCGAGAGAATGTCGATGAGGCTCGATGGCTCCTGCCCCTTGTTGATGCGCTCGCGGTTCTCGCGCCGCACCGGGTCGTAGTCAGGCCCACGCCACATCAGGCGCAGACCACGCCCCAGCGTCTGCTCCAAAAGAATCTGAGCCTGTGAGGAACGCAGCGGCACGATGACGCAGATGTTGTTCACGTCAAAGCCCTCGCGCAGCATCAGCACGCTGACGATCACGCGCGGCTGTGTGCGCTTGTCCACGTCGAACAATTGCTCGCGCAGCTTGGCCCATTCGACCTCGCCCACCTCGCCCTTGCGGTTGCTATCCACCCGCAGCACTTCACCCTCGTTCAAGCCTTCCTGCTCCAGAAACGCCTGCACCACGGGGGTGACACTGGTGTCTTCGCACACCACCAGCATCTTCGGGCGGCGGCTCGCATCCAGCACTGCGAAATCGGTTTCGAGCTTGCGCAGCTTGGCGAGGCCCGCACGCAGCATCACCCGCTGGCCCTCGCTCAAGGCGATGTTGCCATCGGCATCGCGCTCAGCCTTGAACTCCAGCGGCAGCGCGCCCAGCTCCTTGCGCTTGTCCAGCACCAGCGATTTCACCAGCCCCGCCCGCATCGCCTCCTTCAAATCGAAGTCCACGATCACATGCGGGAAGTACGCCTTGCGCGCCTTCTTGCCACTGCCCACCTGGTTGTAGGGGGTGGCCGAAAAGTCCACCTGCACAAACTGCCGCCCCTTGGTCTCGGCAATGCGGCTCAGGCTCTTTTGCCACTCCACCTCGGTCACTTCACCGCCCGCTTTCACCTCGTGGATGTGATGCGCCTCGTCGTTGAACACCATCAGGTCGGGCAGGGCGGCGAGGTAGTCGAGCACGCCGCCGCGTGCATAGGCGCGGTCGAGCTGATCCAGCGCATTGCCCGCACTGGTGCCGGGGCTGATGGGGAAGATCGAACGCACCACCGCAGCCGCATCCACATCGGCACCACGGGCTTCCAGCGTGTCGGCTTCTTCCTCCTCATCGCGCCCTGCCAGCAAGTGCCAATTGGTGAGTGCAATCAGGCCATTGCCCGTGCTCTTCAAGCCGATCTCGGTTTTCGCGCAGGCGTTGTTGCGCACAAAGCCAAACAACTGCTCGCGTGCCCCTTCGGGGATGAACAGCTCGCGGTAGCTGTAAAGGTCGCTAGTCGCAAAGTCCCGCACACCCTCGCGCTGCTTGCCCATGAAGGCATCCAGCAGGCGTTCGTAGACGATCAGCCCCGGAGCCACCACCAGAAACCGCCGCGTAAAACGCGCATCCTCCGGCGTGGCGGATTTGTTCAGCACCTGCCACACCAGCAGCGCCTGCAACACCCAGGTCTTGCCGGTGCCGGTCGCCATCTTCAAGCAGTATTTGGGGTGCGTGTGCTTGGTTTGATTCACCTCCGTCAGCCAGTCGCCCGTCAGCAGCAGCTCTGGCGCGGCCTGCTCATAAAGGCTCTTGAGTGAAGTGACGCCCAGCACCTCATGGGCATAGATCGTATTCAAGATCGCCCGCCGCTGGCCCTCATGAAAATTGATAGCGCGCGTATCGCAGTAATCAGTTTGAAACCAGAACTTGAGCAGGGCGGCAGTGACGGGTGTGACCTGTTCAAGCAGGGGTGCTGCGCCTGCCTCCAGCCCCAGGCTGGCGGCTGCAACGGTTTTGCTGAGGGCTACGGCCAGCGGGAGTGGAGTGCTCATATAATCATCATCACTGCGTTTTCAGGAGCAAAACCATGCACAGCAACACCGCCAGCAGCATTGGCAGCCGCCACACCTTCGGCGCATTTGGGCCTGTCTACGAAGTGCTTAAAACGGTTAAACACCTTGAGCAAGACGACTGTCTGATGCGCGTGCGGGTGCTGGAGTCGGGCGAAGAACTCGACTACCGCTACAGCAAGATCAAAGACGACCCCGAAGCGCGCTAAAGCCCGCAAGCCATGTTCGCCATTGCCTTTGATCTGGTGGTTGCCGATACCGAGCGCGAGCACCCCAAGGGCGTGTGCGAGGCTTACTCCGAGATTGCCGCCACCCTGGCGGAATACGACTTTCGCCTTGTGCATGGGAGCTTGTATGTGGCGGAGTCCGAAGACAGAACCAAACTCTTTGCGGCCATCAACGCCCTGAAGGGCAAGGCATGGTTCCGCGCGGCGGTGCGCGACATCCGTGCCTTCCGGATTGAGCAGTGGTCGGATTTCACGGCTGACATCAAGCAGGGTTGATTGCGGGGCTTGGGCGCTCATGCGCCCACCACCTGCACCGCTTCCGCCTCAAACCCGAACACATCCACCGCCCGCACGCACACCCGGCGCGGGCCAGCCTTGGCAGGCACGGTGAGCGTGGCGGTCGTCACTACCCTCAGCGGGTCGCCATCGTTATCGGTATTGCCGCGATAGTCCTGCCACACGCTGCGGAACACCTGCCCGTCGTAGTCCGGGTCTACCGCCCAATACTCGATCAGCGCCAGCGGTTCGGCATTGGCCACGGCGTGCAGCTTTTCGCGGTTGGCATCGTCGAGATTGATGGCATCAGGGGAGAGCAGCACATAGTTGGCGAGGCGCACGGTCAGCGTTTCGTTGCCGGCCTCGGTGCGGCGCTGAATCGGTGCCAACGTCAAATACTGCAAGCTCGAAAACCGCAGCTTGCCCGCCAGCTTTTCCACCCCGCCTTTCTTCTTCAGGCGATCAAGCAGGTCAGGCGGAATCACCAGCACCTCCAGTCGTGCATCGTTCAAGCCCGCAATGGCCTGGCCCGCATCGCTGGTGAAGTTCCAGCCCAGCACCACCACCTTGTCCCAACCGCCCAGCAGGTTGTCGCGCAGGGTTTGCGCTTTCTTGAAGGTAGCGAGGCCGGTGAGCTTGGTGGGCGAATCGGCCAGCACCAGCGTTTTGCTGCCGCCCGCCACCACGCGGCCCAGATTACGGTTAGCGTTGTCCTCGGCTGACAAAGGCAGCGCGCCATAGAGCTGCAACACAATTTCTGCCAACTCACCGACGCGGAACTTGCGGCCCAGCGTGCTCTTGGCGGCCTCTAACTGATAGTCGCCAATGGCCTGGTAGAGAAAGGGCTTGGCGTTTTGGTCGATGAGCCGCTTGCGGGCAATCATGCAGGCGGGCTTGCCGAGGTCGCTGGTGATCCAGCGACGGCCCAGGCGCTCAGCGACGGAGGCAGTGGTGCCGCTTCCACAGAAAAAGTCGGCTACTAAATCGCCTTTTCGGCTGCTGGCTTTGAGAATGCGCTCTGAGATCGCTTCGGGTTTTTGAGTTGCGTAGCGAAGATTTTCAACACGATCAGCGGGCTGAAGCATCGACATTCGCCACACATCATCAACAGATTTCTCATCCGTTTCGATGTAGATGACTTTTCCATCTGGGCCTTTTGCATTAACCAGTTTTTTCTTTTCTTTGTCCCAAACCCGCATCAACTGGCGAACTGTTTCTTCTCGTCCCTCTCTGACTCGCTCGAACTTTTTTTCATCACTTTTTGAATACCAAAAAATCACGTCATGGTTCGAAGCAAAACGGCCCACGTTGCCCTGAAGCTTGTTGTAGTAGTGCCAAACAATCTCGTTGACGAATTGGTGCTTGCCAAAAATCTCATCTAAAACAATCTTGACGTAATGCCCCACATGCCAATCCAGATGCACATAAATGCTGCCGGTATCGGCCAATAGCTCGCGCATCAGCACCAGACGCGGCGTGAGCATGGCGAGGTAGCTGGCGGTGCCATCAGCCCAGGTATCGGAGTAGGCAAACTGCTCGATGACGGTGGGCTTCTGCTCAATCTCCACGCCCGGCAGCGTCACCTTGGTGCGGTAGTCAGCCTTGCTGTCGAACGGTGGGTCGATGTAGATCAAATCCACCTTGCCGCGCAGGGGAGGGGTGAACTCATCACCGGCCAAGAGGGCTGCCATCGCCAGCAGGTTGTCGCCATAGATCAGGCGATTCTCGAACGGTGCCGCCTTGGCTAAGCCAGCGGGAGCCGCTGCCGTGAGCGTGGCTTGCAGGGGTGCAAATATCTCGGCTTGGGGCTTGACTAGCTCAGGCAACGAGGCATCGTTTCTCGCTCGCTCGCTCGCTCGCTCGCTCGCTCTGCGCGTCGCGGCGGGCGCTGGCGTTGATCCAATCGGCATTGGCGCTGTCTTTGGCGGGCAGAACCCATTCGCGGGTTTGCAGGCTCACACGATGACGGCCTTCCAAGCCCTCAAGAATCTGCTCGGCTTGTTTCTTGCCGGTAGCGACGATGTCGGGGAGTTGTTCAAGCAGTGACTTGGGCATAGATGGTTAAAGGCTGTGATTCAAATCAGGACAATGCCACTGCTGCGCGCAGCAGCACGCAGGGCATCGTTTTTGGTGGCGAGTGGCAGTTGCAGCCGCATGGCGAGTTCGAGGTGGCTGGCGTCGTAAGCGGAGAGTTCGTAGCGGAGTGCCAGCTTGAGAAGCTCGTCAGTTTCGACCGGTGTTTCGTTGACCAGAAACGGCAATGCTTGATGCTCGACAATGATCGCGAACGCCTCGGCCTCTGTGATGCGCTGACCACGGATGGCTTTCTTCATGACATGTGCAAACTCAAGCCGCCAGGCTGGCGGTGCACAGGCCGTCTGGGTTGTCAGGAGTTTGAAGATGCGTTCCGTTTCAGACCTGATTATAGGAGTTCCAATCATCCATCCCGTAGCCAGAGTCGATGGCATTCGATGCACTTCAAATAACAATGGTTCTCATGTAGAATCGCATTCGTCTCATAGGCAAGGCATGTGGAGGTTCTTCAGGCCAGTACCGAATTAGGAAGACAAGAGCGATGTCGCGGCCGCCAGTCCGCGTGCTCTGCGGTACGCCCACCCACTTGACAGGAGTCTCCATGAAGTTCCGTTTGAAGCCCATCGCCGCCGCCGTTCTCGCTCTCCACGCCTTGCCGGGCACCGCCCAGGAGACACAGCCGGTCGCCGAATCGACGGCTGCCGAACAACCGGCCACCCAGCTGCCCGCAGTGAAGGTGCAGGACGAAGTGATCCAGGAATACAAGGTCGATCGCATCTCGTCGCCCAAATTCACGCAGCCCCTGGTCAACACCACGCAGACCATCAGCGTCGTCAAGAAGGAAGTGATGGCGGAGCAGGGCGCGCTCTCGCTGAGCGATGCCTTGCGCAACACGCCCGGCATCACCTTCCAGGCCGGTGAAAACGGCAACTCCACCAGCGGCGATGCGATCTTCCTGCGCGGCTTCGACACCCAGGGCAGCATCTTCCTCGACAACATCCGCGATCTCGGCCCCGCCGTGCGCGATCTGTTCAACGTCGAGCAGGTCGAGATCGTCAAAGGCCCGGCTGGTGCCGACAACGGTCGCGGTGCGGCGTCCGGCTATATCAACCTGGTCAGCAAAACCCCTTTTGCGGATGACCTGGTCTCCGGCACTGCGAGCTACGGCAGCGCCGACCGCCGCCGCGTCACGGCGGACATCAACCAGAAGGTGGGCGAGCACTCTGCCGTGCGTCTGAATGTGATCGGCCAGGACGGCGGTGTGGCCGGCCGGGACTTCATCGAGCGCCAGCAGTGGGGCATCGCGCCGTCGCTGGCACTGGGCCTGGGCACCGCCACCCGTATCACGCTGTTCTCGCAGCACATCCAGCAGAACAACACGCCGGACGGCGGCGTCTCGGCCATCGGCATTTCGGGCTACCGCAATCTCATCCTCGAAGGCCGCGACGCCAACGGCAACGCGACCAATTCCACCGGCACGCCGGTGATTGCGCAGACGGTCGACTCCGACAATTTCTATGGCCTCGACGACGACTTCGAGGACATCCGCGCCAACATGTTCACCGCGCGCATCGAGCACGACCTGCGGCCGGGTCTGACGGTGCGCAACACCTCGCGCTATGGCGACAGCGACCAGGCGCGCATCCTCACCGCACCGCTGCAGGCGCCGGTCGTTTCGGATGACCCGGATGGCACCGGGCCGATGCTGCCGGTGGTGCGTGCCGACCCCAACACCTGGACGCAGGGCCGCAACCGCCAGGCGAGCTATCGCGACAACCAGATTCTCACCAACCAGACCAATCTCACGGCCGCCTTCAAGACCGGCGCGATCGAGCACTCGCTGACCAGCGGTGTCGAGTTCATCTACGAATCGCAGTTCACACCGACCTACGCGGTGGTGGGCGCAGCACAGACACCCGCCAACCTCTACAACCCCAACCGCACCGATGCCGCCGCAACACTGGCTCCCAATGGCGCGTTCTCCGATGGCGACACCACCACGGCCGCGATCTACGCCTTCGACACCATCAAGCTGAGCGAAAAGGTGCAGCTCAACGGTGGTCTGCGTGTGGAGCGTTACAAGACCGCCACCGACAGCGCCAGCCTGTCGACGGCCGCGGCCAACCCGACGCTGCCGGTCGGCACCTTGATTCCGGCGCACATCGAGGACTCCGAGAACCTGCTCAGCTACAAGGTCGGCGCGCTCTACAAGCCTCGGCCCGAGGGCAGCATCTACGTCGCCTACGCCAACTCGCTGCGTCCGCCCAGCGGCGACAACTTCACACTGTCGGCGGCGACCACCGCAGCCGGCGCGCCCAACGCCAACATCAACAGCCCGGCGCTGGACCCGCAGGAGGCCACCAACATCGAGCTCGGCACCAAGTGGGATCTGCTCGGCGGCAAGCTGGCCGTGACGGCGGCGCTGTTCAAGAGCGAGAACAAGAACGACCTCGCCCGCGCCGCCGACGACAGCATCATCCAGTACGGCAAGCGCGAGGTTGAAGGTCTGGAGCTGGGCCTGGTCGGCCAGATCACCACCGGCTGGCAGGCCAGTGTCGGCTACACCTATCAGGACACCAAGGTCTCCGAGGGCTCGCTCGCCACCGATGGCACCAGCACGCAGACGGGTGCGGCGATCAACTTCTCGCCGAAGAACAGCGCCACGGTGTGGACGACCTACGACCTGCCGTTGCCGATGCTGCCCCGGCCGCTGACGCTCGGCGGTGGCCTGCGCTACGTCGACAGCCAGGCGCGCACCGTCAACAACAATCTGGCGGGCGTGACCAGCGGCATTGTCGAGGTCAAGAGCTACACGGTGTTCGACGCAATGGCCTCTTACGAGGTCACGCAAAACCTCGGCGTGCAGTTCAACATCTACAACCTCGCCGACGAGGACTACGTGGCCAGCGTCAACAACTCCGGCCAGCGTTACTTCCCGGACATTCCGCGTTCGTTCCTCGTCACGCTCAACGCCAAGTTTTGAGGGAGGGTCACCGTGTTGCTGCACATCCCCCAGTTGCTGACGACCGATGAGCTGACCGCGATACGGTCAGCTCTGGCCCAGGCCAACTGGGAGGATGGCCGCAACACGGCAGGGCACCAGGCCGTCAAGGTCAAGCACAACGACCAGCTCAGCGAGGAGCATCCGCTCGCGCGCGAGCTGGGCGATGTGGTGCTCAAGGCGCTGGCACGCAGCAGTCTGTTCACGGCGGCCGCATTGCCGTTGAAAGTATTCCCGCCGTTGTTCAACCGCTATCAAGGCGGTGGTCACTTCGGCATGCACATCGACACTGCGGTGCGACTGACGCGGCTGCCGCCGCATCGGGTGCGCACCGATTTATCCGCCACCCTGTTTCTGGCCGCGCCCGAGGAGTACGACGGCGGCGAGCTGGCGGTGGAAGACCACTACGGCTCGCATCACGTGAAACTGCCTGCGGGCGATCTCATTCTTTACCCGGCCAGCAGCCTGCACGAGGTGCGGCCGGTGACACGCGGCGCGCGACTGGCCGCGTTCTTCTGGGTGCAAAGCATGGTGCGGGAGGATGCGCGCCGCAGCCAGCTCTACGAGATGGATCGCGCCATCCAGCAGCTGACGGCGGATCATCCGGGCCACCCTGCCTTGCTGAAGTTGACCGGCGTTTATCACAACCTGTTGCGGCAGTGGGCAGAGCTGTGAGCACATTGGCATTGGAAGCCGACTACAGATTGGCACAGCGCATGGGCAGACCACAGCGTGGCCTCGCCGGGCTGCTGATCGTCGGCCTGCATGTCGGTGCCTTGGCCGCGCTGATGCACCTGCCCGCCGAATCGGCACCGTTGCCGGCACCGCAGGCCATGATGGTGAGCTTTATCAGCGAGCCCGCTCCGCCCAAGGTGGAGCCGCCGCCGCCCGAGCCACCACCACCGCCCAAGCCGCTGCCCAAGCTGGTTGCAAGCAGCAAGCCGACGCCTTCAGTCATGCAGGCGCCGCCGCCGGATGAACTGCCAGCGGTTGAAGAGACGGCTGCTGAGTTGCCGCCAGCGCCGCCACAGCCGCCAGCACCCGCGCCCGAGCCAGAGCCAGAGCCGGTGATCGTGCCGCCCAATTTCGTCGCCGCCTATCTCAATAATCCGGGGCCGGCGTATCCGTATGTTTCGAAGCGTCAGCGCGAGCAGGGCGAGGTGATGTTGCGGGTGCTGGTGAGCGCGGCGGGCCGCGCCGAGCAGGTGCTGATCGAGCGCAGCAGCGGCCACAGCCGGCTTGACGAGGCGGCACAGGAAGTGGTGCTGAAACGCTGGCGTTTCGTAGCGGCCAAGAAGGGCGACCAGGCGATTTCCGCCTGGGTTCTGGTCCCCATCCAATTTGAATTGAAGGGTTAGCAAAGCAAGCAATGGACACAATGCAGAGCATGGGCTTCGGCCATTTCATCCAGCAGGCCGATGGTGTGGCAAAGGCCATCCTGATCATCATGCTGCTGGCCTCGATCAGCAGCTGGTATCTCATCGTCACCAAGCTGATCTCGTACCGCCGCGCGCGCAATCGCAGCACCAAATTTTTGGACTTCTTTTGGAATGCACCCTCGCTCGACGTGGTGGCGGCCGAGATTGAACAGCGACACCCGGACGAACCGTTTTCGCACCTCGCCTACCACGGCATCGCCGCCAGTCGGCACCACGAGCGGCACGGCATCAATCGCCTCAACGAGGCGGGCAGCTCCAGCGATTTCGTCACCCGCACGCTGCGCAAGACCATCGACGAAGAAACCGCCAATCTCGAATCCGGCCTCACCATCCTGGCGTCAGTCGGGGCCACGGCACCGTTCGTGGGTCTGCTCGGCACGGTGTGGGGCATCTATCACGCGCTGGTCGCCATTGGCATTTCCGGCGCTGGCACGCTGGATAAAGTCGCGGGGCCAGTGGGCGAGGCGCTGATCATGACGGCCATTGGTCTGGCGGTCGCGATCCCGGCGGTGCTGGGCTACAACGTCATCGTCCGCGCCAACCGCATGACGCTGTCGCAGCTCGATGGCTTCGCGCATGATCTGTTCACCTTCCTCGGCACCGGCGTGAAGTACGACGCGCAGACCGGCAGCAGCGTCACCCCGCTGAAGCTCAACACAGCGAGGAATTGAGCATGGCCTTCGGCAGCTTTGGCGCGAGCCGCAACAACGCCCCGATGGCGGAGATCAACGTCGTGCCGATGGTCGACATCATGTTGGTGCTGCTGGTGATCTTCATCATCACCGCACCCTTGCTGAGTCATGCGGTGAAGATCGACCTGCCCAAGGCCAGCAGCACGCCCAACGCTTTGCAGGCCGACAACATCCAGTTCGCCATCGACGCCGCAGGCCTGATGTATTGGAACGGCGAGGCGCTGGCGATGCCGCAGGTGATCCAGCGCATGGCAGCGGCAGGGCAGAAACAGCCCACGCCGGAACTGCACTTGCGCATCGACCGCGACGCCCGCTACCAGCAGATCGCCGAAGTGATGAGCGAGGCCGGCAAGGCGGGCCTCGGCAAGGTCGGCTTCGTCACCGATCCCTCCGGCGCGCCGGTGACCACCGTGTTGCCGCAGCCCTGATTTGCCCATGAGCGCCGACGCCCCCGCCGCGCGCCAGCGCCGTTCGTACTGGCTCAAGACCCTGCACCAGTGGCACTGGATCAGCGCCGCCTTGAGCCTCATCGGCTTGATCGTGTTCGCCATCACCGGCATCACCCTCAATCACGCCTCGCAGATCAAGGCCACGCCCCAGGTCGTGACGCTCAAGGCCACGTTGCCGGAGCCGCTGCGCGAATCGCTCGCCACGCAGCCAGAGCAGGGTACCGCGCCGTTGCCGCCAGCTCTGCGTGCGTGGCTCGCCGACGAGTGGTCGCTGCGCAGCGGCGGCCGCGAGGCGGAGTGGTCGGCAGACGAGGTGTATCTGTCGCTGCCGCGCCCCGGCGGCGATGGCTGGCTGAGTGTTGATCGCGCCAGTGGTGAACTGGAATACGAGCAGACCGACCGCGGCTGGGTCTCCTACTTCAACGACCTGCACAAGGGCCGCAACGCCGGGCCGATGTGGGGTTGGTTCATTGATCTATTCGCCGGTGCCTGCCTGCTGTTCGCGCTCACCGGTTTGTTCCTGCTCAAGCTGCATGCCGTGCAGCGCCCTTTGACCTGGCCTGTGGTCGGGCTGGGTGTGGTCATCCCGCTGCTGCTGGCGCTGCTGTTCGTTCACTAACCCTTTTTTCCCGACGCCGAGAACCCTAATGCGTACTCCACAACTTTCTTCCTTCGCGCTGGCCCTGAGCGGTGGCTTGCTGGCTGGTCCAGCCTCTGCTGCTGGCCTCGATATCCGTATCCAGATCCCCCAGCTCGATGTCGCCGAATACCACCGCCCCTATGTCGCGGTGTGGGTGGAGCGTGAAGACCGCAGCGTTGCCGCCAACTTGAGCGTCTGGTACCAACAGAAACGCGCTGCTGCCCCAGCCGCTGCCGCCCCGGCAGCGGGCGCGCCGCCGCAGGGCAACGAGGGTGGCACCAAATGGCTGCCCGACTTGCGCCAGTGGTGGCGTCGTGGTGGTCGCGAGCTGAGCCTGCCGGTCGATGGCTTGAGCGGTGCCACCCGCCCGGTCGGTGAACACGACTTGCAGTTCGGTGATGGCAAGACGCCGCTGCCTGCTTTGCCTGCGGGCAAATACAAGTTGATGGTGGAAGCCGCGCGCGAGGAAGGCGGCCGCGAGCTGGTCGAGATCCCGTTTGAATGGCCGGCCAAGGCCGGCACGCCGCTGAAAGCACAGGGCAAGAGCGAGCTGGGTGCCGTCAGCCTCGTCGTCAAGTCCTGAACCACACCCCGCTTGGAGCCACACCATGAATAACTCTACCCGCAGCGCCCTCGTCCTCGCCGCGCTGCTGCTGCCCTTGAGCAGCCACGCCCACAAGGGCTGGTTGCAGCCCAGCAAGACCGTGCTCAATGTCGGCCAGTGGGTCACGGTCGATGCCGCCAGCTCGACCGATCCTTTCGTCAAGGATCACAACGCCATGCGCCTTGAGAGCCTGCTCATCACCGCGCCCGATGGCAGTACGGTCGCCGCCGAAAACCTGAGCAGCGGCAAGCTGCGCAGCAGCTTCGATCTGCAACTCAAGCAGGCGGGCACCTATCGCCTGGCGGTGGTCAACAACGGCCTCAATGCCAGCTGGGAGGTGGATGGCCAGCGCAAGTCCTGGCCGCCGCGTGGCCAGCCCGCCACCGCAGAAGGCTTTGCCAAAGAGGTTCCCGCCAAGGCCGACAAGCTCAAGGTGGTGAGCTCTCAGCGCCGGCTCGAAACCTTCGTCACCGCCGGCAAGCCCAACGTCACCGCGCTGCAACCCAGCGGCGTTGGCCTGGAACTGGTCGTCGCCCAAGGTGTGAACGATCTCTACAGCAACGAGCCTGCGACCTTGCAGTTTCTGCTCGACGGCAAGCCCGCGCCCAAGCTCAAGGTGGAGCTGATCGCCGACGGCGTGCGCTATCGCAACAGCGTCGGCGAGATCGAGCTGGTCACCGACGCCGAGGGCAAGGTGAAAGTGCAGTGGCCGCAGCCCGGTCTGTACTGGATCAGCACTTCGACAGAAGACCAGAACGCCACCGCACCCGCCACCGAGCGCCGCGCCAGCTACACGGCAACGCTGGAAGTGCTGTCGCCCTGATCTGTAGATGATTCAAGGGTGCGCCGCACGATGACCGAAGCCGCCAAGCGCATCCTCATCCCCCAGCGGCTGAGTGCGGCCGCACAGGCAGGTGCAGCACCCGGCGCGGTGCTGCACAGCCTGAGCGGCGAGAGCATGGGCACGCGCTGGACGGTGAAGCTGTCGGCACCGCCGCGCGCGCTCGAACCTTTGCAGCGGCTAGTGCAGGCCGAGCTGGATCGCGTGGTGGCCGAGATGAGCAGCTGGCAGGCCGACTCCGAGCTCTGCCGCTACAACGCCGCCGAGGCCGGCAGCTGGCAGCAGTTGCCGGATGGCTTCTTCGAGGTGATGCAGCAGGCGCTGCTGGTGGCTGACGACAGTGCTGGTGCCTATGACCCCACGGCGGGCCCGCTGGTGGATTGCTGGGGTTTTGGGCCTGCGCCGCGCCGCAGCACGCCGCCTTCGAGTGAGGAGATTACGAACGCGCTGGCGCAGGTCGGCTGGCAACGCGTGCGGCTCGATGTCACTCATCGCCGCCTGCTGCAACCGGGCGGTGCGCAGCTCGATCTCTCGGCGATTGCCAAGGGCTACGGCGTCGATCTGCTGGCACGCGCGCTGGCCGCACAAGGCTTGCACCACTACTTGGTGGAGGTGGGCGGCGAGCTGCGCGGGCAGGGCTGCAAGCCGGATGGCAGCCCGTGGTGGGTGCAGCTGGAAGCGCCGGATGCGCAAGCAGGTCATGCGCCCATCTTGCTCGCGCTGGATGGCCTCGCCGTCGCCAGCTCCGGCGACTACCGCCGCTATTTCGAGAGCGGCGGGCAGCGCTACGCGCACACCATCGACCCCCGCGATGGCTGGCCGCTGCGCCATGAGCTGGCATCGGTGAGCGTGGTGCATACGTCCTGCATGCGGGCCGATGCGCTCTCCACCGCGCTATTCGTGCTGGGGCTTGAGCAGGGCCTGCAATACGCCAGTCAGCATGGGCTAGCGGCACACTTTGTCGAACGCCACGCGGGCGAGAGCGGCCCGATCTACCAAGAGCGTTGGTCGCCCGCATTAGAGGCATTGCTGGAATGAAGAAACCGGGTTTGGGAACGCTGGGTCTGCTGATGATTGGGCTGCTGTCGGTCTGGTCGTTCTTTGGTCAGCACGCGCCCATCGCCTGGCCGCAGCCTTCTGAGCAGGCTTTGTTGTCGGCGGCGGTGACGGTGCTGGTGTATGTGCTGGCCTGCACCGCATTGCTCTGGCGTCGGCGCGCAAAGCCGGCGGCACCAGCAGCGGGCGAGGGCGCGCTGCTGGTGGTCTACGCCAGCCAGACCGGCCATGCCGAGCAGCTGGCGCAACACAGTGCCGATGCGCTGCGTGCGGCAGGCCAGTCGGTTGAACTGTTGCCGCTGGGCGCGCTGGATGCCGCGCGTCTGCGACGGCACGACCGCATGTTGTTCGTGATCAGCACTACGGGCGAGGGCGATGCGCCCGACAACGCCTTCCGCTTTCTCGCGCGCATGACCGAGCAGCACCCGCTGCCGACGCTGCGCTACGGCGTGCTCGCCCTCGGCGACCGCCGCTATCAGCACTACTGCGGCTTCGGCCATGCGGTCGCAAGTTGGTTGCGGCAGCAGGGCGCGCAAGCCTTGTTCGAGACCATTGAAGTCAACGATGGCGATGCCGCAGCGCTGAAGCAGTGGCAGCAGCAGCTGGGCCAGCTCGCAGGCAATGCGGTGATCGGCAGCTGGGCACAGGCCGAGTTTCCGCGCTGGCGATTGGTCGAGCGCCGCCAGCTCAACCCCGGCAGCGTCGGCGGCCCGGTGCACCATCTCGCCTTCGAGCCGGTGTCAGCGCTGCCCGCGTGGCAGGCGGGTGATATCGCCGAAGTGCGCTTGCCGCAGCGCGATGCCGCCGAGCCTGTGCAGCAACGCGACTACTCCATCGCTTCGCTGCCCACCGATGGTCGTCTCGAATTGCTGGTGCGCGAGCAGCGCGATGCCGAGGGCAGGTTGGGTCGCGGCTCCGGCTGGCTGTGCGTACAGGCGGTGATCGGTGAAGAGATCGCCATGCAAGTGCGCAGCAACCGCAGTTTTCATCTGCCCGACGACAACCGCCCGCTGATTCTCATCGGCAATGGCACCGGGCTTGCGGGCTTGCGGGCCTTGCTGAAGGCGCGCGCGGCAGCGGGCCAGCACCGCAACTGGCTGCTGTATGGCGAGCGCAACGCCGCGCACGATCAGGTCTATGGCGGCGAGTTGGCCGACTGGCAGCAAGCGGGCGTGCTCACGCGCGTGGACTTTGCCTGGTCGCGCGACCAGCCCGAACGCATCTACGTGCAACAGCGATTGCAGCAAGCGGCCGACCTCCTGCGCAGCTGGGTCGCCGAGGGCGCAGCCATCTATGTGTGCGGCGGTGCGCAAGACATGGCTCCGGCGGTAGAGCAGGTGCTGCTGGCCGAGCTGGGCGCAGAAACGCTGCAAACCCTGCGAGAGACGGGTCGCTATCGCCGCGACGTGTATTGAACGGCTTGTAACCCGACCCTACAGCTGCGATACCCGCACGCTGTCGCCCGCCTGCACGCCGAGACATTGAGCGAGGTTTGCGTCGAGCGTGACGCTGCCGTCGTCCGGCTCCAGCTCGGCATGGGCGCAGCGGAAATCACCCAGTGCCATGTTGGCGACCAGGCAGGGTGCGCCGCCCTGCGGCTGGCCGATGCGCACCGTGACCGATTGCGAGCGGCGGATGCTGCGGATTTCTTCGCGCGGCGCTTCCACCGTCGGCCCGCCATCGAAGATGTCGATGTAGCCCTGATAACGAAACCCTTCCTGCTGCAACAGGTGCAGCGCCGGTGCGGTGTGCGGGTGCACCTTGCCCATCACGTCCTGCGCCTTTTGCGGCAGCAGCACGGCATAGATCGGATGCGGCGGCATCAGTTCGGCGATGAAGGCCTTGTTGCCCATGCCGACGATGTGCTCGGCCTCGGTGTAATCCACCGACATGAAGTGACGACCCAGGCCCTCCCAGAACGGCGAATGGCCGTTCTCGTCGGAGTCGCCGCGCATCTCGGCGATCACCTTCTCGGCGAAGCGGTGCGGAAAGTTGGCCATGAACAGGAAGCGGCACTTGCTGAGCAGCTTGCCCGCACCCGCGCCGCGAAAGTGCGGTTGCATGAACAGCGAGCACAGCACGCTGGTGCCGGTGTAGTCGTTGCTCAGGTACAGCGTCGGCACGCGGTTGTAGATGGCGAGCTCACGCGAGGCATGCACGGTGAGGCCGACGCGATAGTTGTAGAAGGCCTCGTCCAGTCCGCAGGCGGCTTCGATGGCGCAGCAGGCGCCGACTTCACCGGTGTCGGTTTCGACCATCACGAACAGATAGCGCTCGTGGCCGGCGACGGTCACGTGTTTCTCGAACGAGGCCAGCGAGAGTTCGATCTTCTCGCGCAGGAAGACCTCGTTGGTGGGCAGCGAGGTGAAGCCGGCACCCGCGCTCTCTGCCAGATGGACGAGAGCAGGAAGATCAGCAAGGGTGATGGGTCGGATGATTTTCATGTTCTTCTTTTAGTAGACGCGAGCGCCATTGGGTACTGCACGTTCGACGCCAAGAACAACCAGTCCGCCCTCGCCATCGACGGCGAGCGTCAGGCATTCGCTGAGCACATCCGCCACTTTGCGTGACGCGAAATTGACTACGGCCAGCACCTGCCGGCCGATGAGTTGTTCAGCCGTGTAGAGCGCGGTGATCTGCGCGCTGCTGGTCTTGATGCCGAGCGGGCCGAAATCGAGTGTGAGCACATAAGAAGGCTTGCGCGCCTTGGCGTTGGGCACGCAGGCGGTGACGGTGCCCACGCGCAGATCGCAGCCGAAGAATTGCTCTACTGGAATCGTCGGTGCCGGGCTCAGGTCCATTGCAGCTCTCCGCTGGCGAGCCTGAGCAGCAGCAGGCCCGAGAGTTTGGCGCGCTCACTGATGGACGACACGCGCATCCACTCCTGATCGCTGTGGATGCGATCGCCGACCACGCCCATGTTGTCGAGATTGGCCAGGCCGTGCGCGGCCAGATTGTTGCCGTCGCAGCAACCTCCGGTGGGCTTGAAGTGCAGGCCCAGGCCCAGCTTCGTCCCACAATCGCCGACGTAGTCCATCAGCCGCTGGATTTCTGCGTTCACCACTTTTGGCGGCCGCGTGAAGCCACCGGAAAGTTCGCAGTGCAGACCCTCGCGCGCATTCAGCCGCGTCATCAGCAGATCGAGTTCGTCGTGCATCCAGCACTCGTCGCTGGCCTGCGAGGTGCGCACGTTGAACTTGAACACCGCCAAGTCGGGCACGACGTTGAGCGCACCGCCGCCCTTCACATAGCCGGGGTTGATGGTCACGCCCTCGCGCGTTCCATTGAGCGCATTCAGCCCGCTGATGAAGTCCGCACAGGCGGCAATGGCGTTGCGGCCCTTGTCGAAATCACGCCCCGCGTGCGCGGCGCGGCCGTGCACCACCACGTTGAAGTTGCCGCTGCCCTTGCGTGCCGATGCCAGCGAGCCATCGGGCAGGGCGGGTTCGTAGATCAGGCCCAGGTGATGCGACTTGGCCGCCTCGGCCAGCAAGGGCGCGGAGGACACCGAGCCGATCTCCTCGTCCGGGTTCATCAGCACCGTCCAGCCGATCTTTTCTTTCCACGGCGAGCGCTCCAGTGCCATCAGCGCCTGCAACAGCACCAGCAGGCCGCCCTTCAAGTCCGCCACGCCGGGGCCGTTGAGCGTGTCCGCGTCGATCTGCTTCACGGTCTGGAATGAATGGTCGGCCGCAAATACGGTGTCGAGATGGCCGCAGAAAAACACTTGCAAGGGCGCTTGCGGGCGCAGTCGCAGTCGCAAAGCCTTGCCCACGGGTCGCGTGATGGCGATGCCCGCATCGTTGACGCTGCGGTGAGAGGCCAGGTCCAGCAGCTCCGAACTCGCTTGCAAGGGTGCGAACACCTCGCGCATCGCCTCGGCCATCGCCGTCACCCCAGCCGCATTGAAGCTGCCGGAATTGATGCTGGCGAGCCGCACCAGCGTCTCGTGCATGGCAGGCAGGGCAGCGTCGATGGGCGACAAATAGGGGGCGTAATCCGTCATGCGGCGATTTTAGTGGAATGCTTGTTGCGAGCTTTACACTCGACGCCAAGTCTCAAGCCCTCGGACCTTCATGAAACGACTGTTATGTAGCCTGCTACTGCTCGCGAGTTTCTGCGCGAGTGCCGCCGACCAGGCCCTGTGGGAAAAATCCACCCTCAACCAGATCATGAAGCGCGGCGAGCTGCGTGTGGGGCTGGAGGCCGGCTACATGCCCTTCGAGATGCGCGACAAGAACGGCAACATCATCGGTTTCGACGTTGACCTCGCCAAGAAGATGGCGAGCGTGCTGAAGGTGAAGGTCACCTTCGTCAACACCCAGTGGGACGGCATCATCCCGGCGCTGCTCACCGACAAGTTCGACATCCTGATGTCCGGCATGACCATCACGCCCGAGCGCAACGCACAGGTCAACTTCAGCGCGCCCTACATCACCGTCGGTCAGACCGCGCTGCTGGCCGGCAAGCATAAAGGCAAGGTGCTGCATGCCAAGGCGCTGGACGACCCCAAGTTCATCATCGCCACCAAGCTCGGCACCTCGGGCGACATCGTCAGTAGCCGTCTGCTGCCACGCGCGACGATCAAGAAGTTCGAGACCGAGGCCGATGCCGCACTCGAAGTGAAGAACGGCCGCGCCGATGCCTTCGTCTACGACCTGCCGTATCTCGCCGTCTACGCCAACCAGTATCCCGATGGCGTCTACATGCTGCCCGAGCCCTTCACCAAGGAAGACCTCGGCTGGGCGATCAAGAAGGGCGACCCTGACTTTCTGAACTGGCTCGATCACTTCATCGTCTCGATCAAGAACGACGGCACCTACGACGTGCTCTACAACCGCTGGTTCAACAGCACCGTCTGGCTGAAGAACGTGCAATGAGGCCTGAAAATCCTGCCTGGCGATTGCTCACCGTCGCGCTCGTCCTGCTGATCGGTGCCGGCCTCTACTGGGCCACCATCAAGGTCAACTACCAGTGGCGCTGGGACCGCGTACCCGAATACCTGCTGATGACCGGCGGCGAAGAAGTGCTCTCGCCGGTGGATGGCACCGTTGCGGTCTCGGGCAAGCAGATCATCTTGACCCCGCTGCTCGGCGGCGAGCCGCAGACCTTTCCGCAGATCGACGTCGTGCAGGTCAGCGACGGCGAGATCGTGTTCGCCAACAACACCCTCGGCAAGAAGGCGGGTGTCACCCCCGGCCCGCTGCTGGTGGGCCTGTGGGTGACGCTGCAAATCTCGGCGTGGTCGCTGGTGTTCGCCCTGGTGCTGGGCCTGATCGCGGGCCTGGGCCGCGTCTCCGCCAACCCCGCCGCACGCGACATGGCCGCGATCTACGTCGAGCTGATCCGCGGCACGCCGCTGCTGGTGCAGATGTTCATCGTCTACTTCTTCTTGGGCACGGTGCTCAATCTTTCCGGCTTCGTGGCGGGTGTCGCCGCACTCTCGGTATTCACGGGTGCGTATGTGGCCGAGATCGTTCGCAGCGGCATCGAGGGTGTGAGCAAAGGCCAGATGGAAGCCGCCCGTTCGCTCGGCATGAGCCACTGGCAGGCGATGCGCCATGTGGTGCTGCCACAGGCGCTCAAGCGCAGCCTGCCGGCACTCGCAGGCCAGAGCATCAATCTGGTGAAAGACAGCTCGCTGGTGTCGATCATGGCGCTCACCGATCTCACCAAGGCCGGGCGGGAGATTGTTGCCAGCACCTTCAGCCCGTTCGAGGTCTGGTTCACCGTCGCCCTCATGTATCTGGTGCTGACGGGTGCCCTGTCGGTGTTCGTGCGCCGCTTGGAAAAGAAGATGGCCCATGACTAAACCCACCACCGAAGTGCTCATCGACGCCCGCGAAGTCAGCAAGGTCTACCCCAACGGCACCCAGGCGCTCACCAACGTCTCGCTACAGGTGCGACGTGGCGAGGTGGTGTGCATCGTCGGCCCCTCGGGCTCCGGCAAGTCCACCCTGCTGCGCACGCTCAACGCGATGGAAAGCATCACCAGCGGCGAAGTCATCATGGATGGCCTCAACGTCCACGCGCCCAAGACCAACCTCAACGAAGTGCGCACGCACGCCGGCATGGTGTTCCAGCAGTTCAATCTCTTCCCGCACAAGACCGCGCTCGAAAACGTGATGCTCGCACCCATGCAGGTGCTCAAGCACACTCTCGATACTGCCCGCGCCAACGCCGAAAAGCTGCTGGCGAAAGTGGGCCTGGCCGAAAAGGCGCAGAGCCGCCCCAGCCAGCTCAGTGGCGGCCAGCAGCAGCGTGTTGCCATCGCCCGCGCACTCGCCATGCAGCCGCGCGTGATGCTGTTCGACGAGCCGACTTCAGCCCTCGACCCGGAGAAAGTCGGCGAAGTGCTGGAGGTGATGAAGCAGCTGGCACTTGAAGGCATGACGATGGTCGTCGTCACCCACGAGATGGGCTTTGCCCGTGCGGTGGCCAACCGCGTGGTGTTCATGGATGGCGGCGAGCTGGTGTATCAGGACGCGCCCGAAGCCTTCTTCAGCAATGCGCAGCATGAGCGGCTGCGGAGTTTTTTGGGGCAGGTGTTGCCGCATTAAGCGCCGCGCACGCGGCTTGCAGGGCGAGGTGCATGAACGCCGCCGCCCTGCCCATCACTGCCCAGCTGCACTCCTGGCTCAATGCCTGGCGCTGGGCGACGGATCGCCGCGCGCGCCAGCAGCCCAAGCCCTACCGCGAGACGCCCGCCGGGCGGCTGATCAGCCTGCCGCTGCCGGTTTCCCGACGCCTCTCGCAGCTGCGCTCGCGGTATGGGGTGGCGTTCGAGCAGCAGCTCAATGCCGATAACGCGCTGGAAAACTACGTCTACCTCGACGTGCTGCACCGCCTGCGCGCGCACAGCCCGCGCTGGCCCGCGGTGCAGGGGCGGGTACTGGACGTGGGCTGCAAGAACTTCTACTACGCCGCCGCACTCGCCGCCGCCTTCAAGCCCGCACAGCTCACGGGGCTGGAGCTGGAAGGCCATCGCCGCTACCGCGACGGCCACCGGCGCAGTGACTACGCGGCCTTCTACACCGGGCAGTTGGCAGGCGCGCGCTATTGCGTGGGCGATGTCTGCGACTGGGGCGAGCAGGCCGATCTCGTCAGCTGCTGGTATCCCTTCGTGTTCGCCGAGGTCGCACTCGCCTGGGGGTTGCCGCTCTCGGCGTTTGCGCCGCAGCGGTTTTTCCCGGCGCTGGCTGCTGCGATGGCACCCGGCGGGCTGCTGCTGGTGGTGAATCAGGGGCTTGCCGAGTGGCAGCAGACGGCGCACTGGTTGGGCCAGCAACACCTGCATTGTGTGGCGCGTGTGGTGGTGGATGCACCCCTGCTACCGCGCCCTGCGCCGCCGGTGGCGTCGCTTTGGCAGGCCTGAACGCTGCGAATCCGTCATGCCCGCGAAGGCGGGAATCCGGTGCCCGGCAAGCGCTACGACTGTAGATACGCCTGCAACCAGCCCTGAAGCAGCGCACTGCCCACCAGCCAATCGGTGACGAAGAAAAAGTAGAACGCCAGCAGAAAGAATGTGAGGTAAGTCGCCGGGTGCAAGCGCCGCAGCGTCTTCCAGTCGTAGGCCAGGAGTGCGGCGAGCCAGAACAGATCGCTGGGGAAGAACGGCAGATGCGGCGCCACCAAGGGGTCCAGCCACTGGCCCAGCGGACGGCTGTTGCTGAAGGCGGGGCCCAGCGTCCACACCAGCGCCCAGAACATCAGCCGCTTGTGCAGCGCCGCCTTGCGGCGCAGCCCTACCGCCAGCGCGATCAGGATCACGAACGGAACCAGCGAAGCCAGCCCCGCGAGCACGAAGCCCATGCCGCGCATCACATCCTGCGGGCTGGTGATAACGCCAGCCGCCTGCATCCGGCCAATGAAGTTGAGGTGCACGAATGCGCCGGTCGCCACCACCCCGAGCGCCAGCAAGACACCGGCGATGCCGAGTTGGCGATGCAGATCGCGACGGCCGATGTTCGCCAGGCTGGCTTGCGCCAGAAACAGCAGATACCAAAGGGTCATGACGACGCCGTGCACGATCAGATAGGCCGGCAAGGGCTTGTCGCTGAACACCGGCCGCAGATAGAAACTCTTGCCGAAGGCGAGTGCGAGGACGGCGAGCATTGCAAGCGCAGTCCAGACAAAGAAGCGGTTGTGGTGCAGCCTGGTTGAGTCGGTCATGCGCGTTTCCCTTTCGTTGATACCGGGCTAAACGCAAAGCGGCTTCAAAACGGCTCATGGTCACCTTGTGCCTGCCGATACCGTGAGCCGTTTGCGCGGGGTTTACCGTTAGATGGGGTATTCATGCCGGGGAAACCTGCAAATGAAATTGCGCCTCATCGCATGAACGGCAAGCCCATTTCGTCCAGACAGAACATCCAAGGATTACCTGTGAACGATCGCTTTCACACCTCTGCACGCCGAGGCCCGCTGCGCGCCCTGGCACTGTGGCTGCTGCCGCTTGCAGCACTCGCCGTCCAGCCGCCCGCACCACGCGCCACCGACTTCAGCGAGACGATTCACGGCGTCGAAATCCGCGATCCCTACCGCTGGATGGAGCAGGGCGGCGCGGAGTTCGATGACTGGATCAGGGCCGAGTCGGCATTCACGGAAGCGACACTCGCCGCACTGCCCGGCCGCGCGGCCTTGCAGGCCGAGGTCGGGCGGCTGATGCGCGGTGATGTCGATGTCGGCATACCCAAACGCGGCGGTGGACGCCTGCTGCACCACAGGCCCGCCGTCGGCGATGCGCCGCCCAGGCCCTATCTGCGCGAGGCCGATGGCCGCGAGCGCGATCTGCCCGATCTGCTGCAGCTGCATGCCAAGGGCACGCGCCACGCGCTGGTGCCGCATGCGCAGGTGCTCTCGCCCACCGGTCGGCATCTGACCGTCGGCATCACCCGCGATGGTGAGGCCGACCCGGTGCTGCGGGTGTTCGATCTCGATACCGGTCAATACCTGCCGGAGATCATCCAGTGGCCGCTGTGGGCCGATTACCGCGGCTTCAGGCCGCGCTGGCTGGCCGATGGCTCGGGCTTTTTCTATGTGCGCAATCCGCAGCGAACGGCAGCCACTCCGGAGGTCGAACGGGAATGGCATGGCCGTGTCTACCTGCACCGGCTGGGCACGCTGGTGGCGCGCGACACCGCCGTGTTCGGCGAGGGCATCAACGCCGGAGTGACCGACGACGACACGCCTTACGTTGAAGGTGTGGCCGATCCGAACTGGCTGATCATCACCCTGCGTCAGCCCAATGGCCGCCAGCTCTGGGCCGCGCCGATCGCTCGCGACGGCAGCCTCAAGAAACCGATGCGCAAGCTGCTGACTTCGCCCACGGCCTTCGGCGGCTGGGGTCTGCGCGGCAACACGCTGTATGCGCTGACCCCGCAGGGCGCGCTCGATCAGCGACTCGTCTCGGTGGACATGAGCAAGCCCACCGCCGGGCCGCTGGAGATGCTGCCCGCTGGCGACAACGCCTGGAGCGGGCTGGCCGTCGCCCGCGATGCCGTCTATGTCAGCCGGCGCGAAGGCGGCGTCATGAGCCTTCACCGGCTGGGGGATCACGGCGCGCTACACGAGATCGCGCTGCCGCAACTCGGCACCGTCAGCCAGTTGCGAGCGCTCGAAGGCGGTGGTGTGGAATTCGTGGTCGATACCTGGCTGACCGCGCCGCAATGGTTGTCGGTCGCGCCCGGTGCCGACCGGGCTGTGGACACCGGTCTGATGCCTCCGCTCAATCTCGACACCAGCGCCTACGTCGCCGAGCGCGTGCTGGCGCCGGCGCGCGACGGCGTCGAGGTGCCGGTGACGCTGCTGCGCCGCCGTGACCTGCCGCGCAATGCGCAGGCGCCGGTCATCCTTCACGCCTATGGCTGCTTCGGCAGCACGCAGGACAGCTACTACGACCCCGCGCGCCTCGCCTGGCTGGATCGCGGCGGCATCTACGCCGTGGCCCATGTGCGCGGTGGTGGCGACCTCGGCACCCGCTGGCACCTGGCAGGACGGGACCGCAACAAGCCCACGGCGATGGAAGACATCATCGACAGCGCCACGCATCTGGTGCGCCTGGGCTGGACCCGGCCCGGCCGCATTGCCGGCGAGGGCGAGAGCTGCGGCGGACTGACCGTTGGCCGCGCTGCGCTCGAACGCCCTGATCTCTTCGGCGCGGCCGTGCTCGCCGTCGCACAGCTCGACGACACCCGCGGCGGCGATGCCGCCTACCGGCGCAGCATCTTCGACTTCGGCGACCCCGACACGCCCGAGGGCCTGCGCCGGATCAAGGCGCTGTCGCCCTACCACGCGATCCTGCCGGGCGCGGCCACACCGGCCTTGCTGCTCATCAATGGCGCGAACGACTACACCATCCCGCTCTGGCAGGCCGGCAAGTTCATCGCCAGGGCGCGCGCCAATTCGGCCAACGGCGCACCGGCGCTGCTGCGCGTCAACTGGAGCGGCGGCCACGGCATTCACGCCGGTGACGATGACCCGGCGGCGGGGCTCACCGATCTGTATGCCTTCCTGCTCTGGCGCTTCGGCGATGCGGCGTTTCTGCCTCCATCACAGCAGTGACGGCAGCAATCCTCACTGGCAGCCGTCAAGGACTGCGGCTGATCTAGTGATCTCTGGTGATGATGCGCAGCTGCGCGCCGCCGCTCTGGGTGATGGTCGGCAGGCGAATGTCGTTGCCCAGCTGCACGACCTCGGCGACGTTGCCCTGGCCTTGCTGGTCGATCTGCAACTGGTTGCGGCTGCCGCGCTGCTCGACCTCGATGACGTTGCCGTTGCCCTGCTGGCGCAGCAGGGCGAGGTTATCGCTGCCGCTCTGGACGAGCTGGATGCTGTTGGCCTCCAGCAGGCGCGCGTCGCTGCTGCCGGTTTGCGAAATCTCGGCGCGGTGACCGCTGCCTTCCAGCGTCGCGCTGAGCCGTTGCGGGCCGAGCGGGCTGGACGACTGCTGCGACGCTTGCAGCAGCAGGTCTTCGCCGCGCAGCGCGGCGTCGATGCGATTGCCGGCCGCACCGTGCTGCCGCAGATCGAAGCCGATGCGCTCGCCCGTCGCCAGCAACGCCAGCCGCTGGCCTTCGCCCGACTGCACGACGCTGCCCGCACCGTTCAGCGTGCCGATCTGGCGGCCATCGAGCAGCACGTCTGCGCGGTGGCCAGCCCCGGCCTGGCGGATGAACACGGCGTTGTCCTCGCCCTGCATGTGCAGGCGCAGCTGGCTGCCGGGTGCCGCGATCTGTTCCACCGCCGCGTGCTACTCGTGGCCGCGCTGGCGCACTTCAAGCTCCTGCGCCTGCGCCGCGAGACTGAGCAGCGTGGCAAGCGGGACGAGCCGCTTCACGGCGTCACCGCGAGAGCCACGCCGGGCGGCAGCACGCGGGCGAGGTACTCCGCCAAGGCTTCCGCCTGTTCGGCCGCGCTCGCGAACGGCCACAGGCCTTTCTGCGCACCCTCCACCACCATGCCGTACACCGCCGTTTCGATGGCACGGCGCAGCGCCACGAGACCGGGTTCGTTGACGCCGATGCCGGCTTCGAGTTCGAGCAGGGTGGTGTCGTCCACATAGCGGAAGGCGCCGCCCTGGGTGCGCACCGAGTAGATGCCCTTCTGCGTCACCACGTTGTGCAGCACCTCGCCGCTCTGGGTGGAGAGGGTCGCGAGCGAGACGGTGACGAGGTCGTGGCGCACCTCGGTGTTGGCACCGACGCCGAGAATGCGCAGGCCCGCGCCGAGCGTGCGGATGTTGCTGTCATAGCCGATGACGCCGCCGGTGAGCAGCAGGCCGGCGAAGCGCAGCGGCGGCAGCAGCGGCGCGGTGTTCTGCTGCACCGGCGGCGTGCCGGTGATGGCATTCAGGGTCGACTTGCGGGTGAGCGCGCCGGGTTCGCTGCTGGCGGGCGGGGCGACGGGGTCGGCGTCGTCGCCAGTGGCGGGCCTGGCCACGCCGATCGCGGCGGATGCGCCATTGCCGTAGAGGCTGCGCATCTCGCGGATGATCTGGCGCTCTTTCAGCAGGTCTTCGAGCGCGGTGCGGTCGAGCACGCGAAACCAGCTGCCGTTGCCTGCGCTCAGCAGCGCGCCCACCAGCAGCGCATCGCCGCCCTGCGACACGGCGCGCGAATAGGAGAACTGGGTATCGCTGGGCTTGAACTGCCCGGTCTGGTCCTGAAAGCGGTACAGCGACACATCGAGTGCCTGCGCTGGCGCCGGCAGGCGGCGCAGCCAGCCACCGGCATCGGTATCGCCGACGCGCGTCGGCGCATCGGGCGTGAAGTAATGCGTGCCGCCACGGCTGGCGCAACCCGCGAGCAGGGCCGCGGCGAGTGTGATGGCCCCGATGCCCTTCATGGCCCCGTGCTCACTTGCAGCACCGGCACCTGGATCTGCGTGGTCTGCCCGGTGGCGGTGTTGAGGATGTCGATGGTGATGAACTCCAGCCCCCGGTTGAAGGAGATGGTCTGTTCGCCGAAAACGATGGTGCCGCTCTCCTGCGGGTTGTCGCCGAAGATGGCGTCGTTGACCTGGCTCGCGAGCGAAGAAAGCAGGCGGCTTTGCAACTGCCGCACGAACTGCTCGCCCTCGGAGCTGCCGCTGCTGCCGAAGCTGCCGCGGTCATCCGGCTTCTTCTGCGCGGTGGCGAGCGCGAGGTAATGGCCCGACAGCAGCGGGTTGCCGCCGAAGGAGGGGTTGAGCGGGCGATAGACCAGCTCGGTGGCCTGGGCGCTGGCTGCGGCGAGCAGCAGCAACGACACGGTCGCAGTGCTGAAAACGGTGGGCAAGGGCATGGCGGAATCTCCTCGGTTGACGATGGAAGTGGCCAAAAAGCCCCCGCCCGCAAACCGGTGGGCGGGGGCTTTTTGGCCTGGATCGATCAGTGCTGGATGGCGCTGATGCTGCTGTCGGTCGAGTTGATCTGGCGCACGTCCATGAAGCCGCCGTTGGCGAACTGGTCCACCACCATGCTGGTGTTCAAGGAGTTCAGCTGCACCGCGTTCAGCTCGGTGTTGGCGGCCTGCGTGGCTTCGATCGAGCAGTTGCCGATGCAATCCTGGTTCACCGTCATCAGCGACACGTCGGCGAAGGCGAGCTGGCTCAGTTCCATGAACGAATCCGCGCCGGACTGGCGGGCGTCGATGCGATTGCCCTCATTCTCCGAATCGAGCATGGCGACGTTGTTGAGGCCGCTCTGGCGCATCTTGATCGAGCCGCCGATGGCGCCGTCGATGAAGACGCTGAACTTGTTGTTGCTGCCACTCTGCTCCACGTACAGCGCGTGGCCGGTGCTGCCGTTGGTCTGGTTGATGGTGATGGTGGACGCACCGCCGGCCATCTGGTTCACCCGCGCCCGGTTGCGGTCGCCGGTCTGCCGCAGGTTCACATAGCCGTTCTCTCGCGGCGCCAGACCGGTGCCCACGCTATCGGGCGCTTCCTCGAACACCGCCGCCACGCCCTGGGTGACGATGCTGATGTTGCGGCCGCTGAAGCCCAGGCCGATACCGAGAATGCCGGCGCTGCCGACCTGGTTGAGCAGGGTGGAAGCCGGCGTGCTGGCGGGGAAGTTGTCGAGCAGGCCGTTGCGCTGTTCCAGCCTCACCTCGTAGCCGGAGCCTGCCTGCTGCACCAGCGCGGTGGCAGCGGTCGCGGTCTGGATCAGGTTCACCAGCGAGTGGCTGGCGGTCTGCCGCACGTAGGCATTGAGCTTGGCGCTGCCTTCTTCCGGCTGATCCTGATCGGCGGTGATGACCGAGCCCGTGGCACCGGACTGGTGCAGCACCAGATCCTGCGGGCCGAGCACGAGCGACGGCTGCGAAGGCTCTACGGCCGGTGGCCGCACAGGGCCATCGCGCGGCGGGGTGGTGGTCTGCGCCATCGCCTCGCCCGCGCAGGCGATGGCGACGAGGGCCGCGCAGAGCGTGCGTCGCTGCGACGGGTGGGCGAGTTGCGTGAGCTTTTGCATGAGCGTCTCCAATGGGGTCGGGGGGGCCGCCACGGTGTTGCCGCGTTACGACCTCATCTGGAGAACGGAATCGGGAGGCGAAACGGCTCATTCGCAGTGCAGTAGGCCGGCAGACGACTGGCGCTGCGTGCCCGGCATGCCCACGCCGTGGCCCCTCGCGAGGGGCGGTCAGCGCGCCTCAGCGCCGACTCGTCGCCCTTTGCAGCAGTGTCTTCGCCTGCTTGCGCTCGCGTTCGTTCTTGAGCAGCGGCAGACCGGCATCGAGATCGAGCCGTGCACCCGCTGCATCGCCACGCGCCAGCCGCAGGCCTGCGCGCTCCAGCAGTGCGGCGCCGTGTTCCTGCGCTTGCGGCTCGGTGGTTTGATAGGCGCTGATCGCCTCGTCGAACAGGCGCTCGGCCTCGGTGCGGCCCTCAGCGGTGCCGAGTGCGGCGAACTGCCGGCCCATGCGGGTGCGCCGCTGGGCGACGAAGCTGTGTGTCGGCGGGTAGCGCGCGAGCGTGAGTGCCAGCGCGCGCTGGTACAGCGCAATGGCCTCAGCATGCTGGCCTTTCAGCCCCAGCGTTTCGGCGAGTGCGGTGGTGGTGAAGACGTTCTGGTAGGCCTTGTCGCCGACGATCTTTTCGAGCCGCTCCAGCGCCTCGCGCTGGATCTTCTCGGCCTCGGCAAGCCGCCCCAGTGCGGCCAGTGCGCGGCCCCATTCGGAGGCCTGGAACCAGACAAAGCCATTGCCCTCGCCGGTGGCCGCACGGCTGATGCGAAAGGCTTCGCCGAGATCGCGTTCGGCCGCTTGCGGGCGCTCCATCCTGAGATACAACTGGCCGCGATTCTTGAGCACTTCCGAACGTTGGCGCTGGCCGTCCTCGGGCACGGCGGCAAGGGCTTCGGTCAGCACCCGCTCGGCATCGTCGTAGCGCGACATCGTGTCGTAGAGATCACCCAGGCTGGCGAGTTCCAGTGCCAGATCAGGATGGCGGGCATCGAAGTGGCGGCGGCGGATGGTGATGGCGCGCAGGTAGTGCGCTTCGGCCTCGGCGAATTGCGACTGGCGCTTTTCGACAGCGGCAAGAATCACCAGCGGCGGCGCCAGCAAGGGGTGCTCGGCACCGACGCCGCGTTCGAGCCGGGCGATCACCTCGCGCAGCATGGCAGCGGCACCGGCCTCGTCGTTGCGCGTCTGTTCCAGCTTGCTGGCGCGCGATAGCAGCGCCATCGCCGACTGCGGATGATCCGCGCCCAGCCGCCGCTCGAAAATGTCCTGTGCGGAGGCAATCAACTGCTGTGCTTCG
The DNA here is from genome assembly GCA_030652575.1 of Stagnimonas sp. Classification (GTDB taxonomy): domain Bacteria; phylum Pseudomonadota; class Gammaproteobacteria; order Nevskiales; family Nevskiaceae; genus Stagnimonas. The sequence continues at coordinate 71,673 of JAUSQI010000153.1, forward strand.
GCGTTGGTGGGCTGGCCGGAGGCGAGCACCTCCGACAGGCGCATCTCGGCAGTAGCCGCGATGAGCGAATCCTGCGCGCCGTGTTGCGCGACGATGTTCAGCGCCTCGCGCAGTCGGCGCTCGGCTTCGCGCAGCCGATCCTTGCGGCTATCCAGCTCCGCCAGCTGGCTCAAGCTGTCGGCGACTTCGAGGCTCTCGGCTCCGAAGCGGGCGCGGCGGGCGTCGAGCGCGCGCAGCAAGGTCGCCGTTGCACCGCTGCTGTCGCCGAGATTGGCCTGTATTTCGCCGAGATCGCCCAGCAATTCGGCGCGCAAGTCGGGCTCGTCGGCGAGCTCGCGATCGAGGCGGCTGAGGCTGTCGGCTATCAACAGCGCGGGCGGGCGGGCGCTGGCCGCGGCGCGCGCACGCGGATCGAGTTCGCGAAACACCGATAGCACGAAATCCTTCACCCGTGTGGCGCGCAGCGATTGCGCCTGCGCCTCGCGCGCCGCCTCACGGGCAAGCCCGGCCTGCCAGAGCGCGGCACTCAGGCCAGCGGCGAGTGCGACGAGAATCGCCGCCGCCGCCGCGACGCTCAACCGGTAGCGGCGCAGAAACTTGCCGCTGCGATAGGCCAGCGCATCCGGCCGCGCGCTCACCGGCTGGTGGTCGAGATGGCGGCGGATGTCTTCCGCGAACGCCGAGACCGACGCATACCGCTCGCGCGGCTCGCGCTTGATCGCCTTGCCGACGATGGTGTCGAGATCGCCCTGCAACGTCTTGCGCAGCGCGGCGGGCGTGAGGGCGCGCTGTGCGGCGCGCGCAGCGGGTGACTGCGGCTCCTGTGCGCCGCTGCGGGTGACCGCCTGCGTCAAGGGACGCGGGTCGGTGTCGAGCACGGCGCGTTCCAGCGCGTGCGCGGTGTCGCCAGCCGCGCCAAACGGGCGCAGGCCGCAGAGCAGCTCGTAGAGCAGCACGCCGAGTGCGTAGATGTCGGTCGCGGCAGTCACCGGCTCGCCACGCAGCTGCTCCGGTGCGGCGTATTCCGGGGTGAGCGCGCGGCCACCCAGGCGGGTGAGTTCGGTCGCCGCGCCCGCTGCGGTCACCTGGTCGGCATCGGCTTCCAGGAGCTTGGCGATGCCGAAGTCCAGCAGCTTCGGCTCGCCGTTGGCGGTGACCAGAATGTTGGCGGGCTTCAGGTCCCGATGCACCACCAGCTGGGCATGGGCGTGGGCCACGGCCTCGCAGATTTTCAGGAACAGCGCGAGCCTTGCGGTGATGCTCAAGCTGCGGCCATCGCACCAGTCGGTGAGCGGCTCGCCGGCCACGACTTCCAGCACCAGATAGAGCTGGCCATCGTCGGCGACACCGGCATCGAGCAGGTGGGCGATGTGCGGGTGTTGCAGGCGCGCGAGGATGCGGCCCTCGCGGGCAAAGCGTTCGCGCGCGCCGTGCTGGGCGAGGTGCGCGTGCAGGGTCTTGATCGCCACTTCGCCGTTGTAGCGGCCGTCGCTGCGCTCGGCCAGCCACACCTCGCCCATGCCGCCGCGTCCCAGCGGACGCAGCAGGCGGTAGGCACCGAACAGCGCGCCGGCCTGCTGGCTCGCGGCGACCTCGTCCAGATCCTCGAGACCGTGCAGGCGCGCCTCGGCAGGGCCGGCCAGGAAGCCATCGGCTTCAGCGGCGCGATCCGCCGCCAGCAGGCGCTGCACGGCGCTGTGCAGTGCCGGGTCGCGCGCGGCCAGGGCGTCGAGCTGCGCGGCACGCGCGGCCTCATCGAGATCGAGCAGCCGCGTGAACTCGGCGAGCGCCTCGGCCCTGAGCGCAGGCGCGCTCACGGGCTGTGCAGGGCGTCGTATAGAAAGGCCCGCGCCTTCTGCCAGTCGCGTTTCACGGTCGCCAGCGAGAGCGATTCGATCTCGCCGATTTCCTCCAGCGTCAGCCCGCCGAAGTAACGCATCTCGACGATGCGGTGCGAGCGCGCATCGGCCTGGGCGAGATGATCGAGCGCCAGGCTCAATGCTTCGAGATCGGTGTCGTCGGCCACCATCTCCTCGCCGATGCGGGTATTGAGCGTGACCCGCCTGGCATCGCCGCCGCGCTTCTGCGCCAGCCGCTCGCGCACGAAATCGACCACCACATTGCGCATCACCGTCGACGCATAGGCGAGGAACTCGGCGCGGTTGTCGCCGCTCAGCACCTGCTGCCGCACCAGCCGCAGATAGGCTTCGTGAACAAGCGCGGGCGGATCGAGCTGGGTCGGCGTGGCGCTGCCCGAAAGCCGCTGCCGGGCGACCTTGAGGAGTTCGTCATAGACGGTGGCGAACAGGACATCGCGGGCGCCTGCCTCGCCCGTTTTCACCCGCTGCAAGAGTTTCGTGACTTCGCCCATGCCCGAGTCTAATCGCCGCCCGCCCGACGACTGCAAGCGGGCGGTTCCAGGCGACCGGGGCCAAGTCGCCGAGTTGGCTTATGCCAGAGATTCGCTGGCTTCCATCCATTGTTCTTCGGCCGTGGCCAGTTCGGTGCGAGCGGCTGCCTGCCGCTGCTGCAAGCGGGTGGCGTCCTTGTGGCGGCTGGCTTCGTAGAGCGCAGGATCAGCCAGCTGGGTTTCGAGTGATTTCAGTTCACTGCCGAGCTTCTCGATCTGCTTGTCGAGCTTCTTGACCGTATCGCGCAGGGCTTTGGTCTGCTCCGGGCTGAGCACCGGCTTGGGTGTGGCAACGGGGGCGGCCACTGCTTTCGGCGGAGCGGAGTCACCACGCTGTGCCGCACGGCGCGCTTCGCGCAGCCACTTGGCGTAGTCGTCGAGATCGCCGTCGTAGGGTTCGCAGACACCATCGTTGACGCGCCACAGCGTGTCGCAGCAGGCCTCGACCATGTGGCGGTCGTGGCTGATGAGCACGACGGCGCCGGGGTAGTCCTGCAACGCGTTTTCCACCGCCTGACGCATCTCCAGATCGAGATGGTTGGTGGGCTCGTCGAGCAACAAGAGATTGGGGCGCTGGTAGGCGACGATGGCGAGCGCCAGGCGTGCTTTCTCGCCACCGGAGAAAGGCTCAATCGCCTCGTTCTGCCGGTCGCCCCTGAAGGCGAAGCTGCCGAGATAGTCGCGCACGGATTGATCCGGCGCTTTCATGTCCAGCCGCTTGATGTGCATGAAGGCACTGGCGGCGGCGTCCAGCGTTTCGAGCTGGTGCTGGGCGTAGTAGCCGACCTTCAGGTACGGGTCGCGGGTGACTTCACCGCCCATCCATTCCAGCTCGCCGGCGAGCGTCTTGATGAGCGTGGACTTGCCCGCGCCATTGGCACCGAGCACCGCTACACGGTCGCCGGGCGCCAGGATGATGCGCACGTTTTTCAGCAGCGGCTTGCCGGGGTAGCCCGCGTTGCCGCCCATCACGCGGAGCAGCGGCGAGTTGGCGCGCTCGGGCTTGCGAAAGGTGAAATCGAACTCGCTGTCGGCCAGCACGGGTGCCACCAGCTCCATGCGCTCCAGCGCCTTCATGCGGCTCTGCGCCTGCTTGGCCTTGCTGG
>JAUSQI010000039.1 GCA_030652575.1 Stagnimonas sp.
GCAGGTTGCGGGCGCGGGCGTAGTAGCCGAGGCCCGCCCAGTGGCGCATCACCTCGCCGCTGTCGGCCGCCGAGAGAGCGGCGATATCCGGGAAGCGCGTCACGAAGCGCTCGAAATACGGAATCACCGCCGTCACCTGCGTCTGTTGCAGCATGATCTCGGACAACCACACGCGATACGCCGTGCGCGGGCTTTGCCAGGGCAGGCCGGTGCGGCCGTGCTGGTCGAACCAGTGCAGCAGGCGCGGCGCAAAAGTCTGCACATCCGGGGCCTCACTCACGCGCGAGACGCTCCAGGTTTTGCAGCGAGGCCAGCGTCTTCACTTTCAGCTGCCTCATCAGGGCGCTGGGGCCGATGAAGGGCGGCAGCCACACGTCCGGTTCGGTATCGGCTGTGAACAGCAGGCGCGTGCCCGCACCTTCAGCGGTCAATTGCCAGTGCGCGACGCCGCTCCTGAAGCTGGAGCCCTGCACGGCCAGCGTCTGCGCGGTGATCTCGTTGCCGACCGCCACCACTTGTTGCACATGGAACAATCGGCGGCAGATGCCGAACAGGCACTCTTCCAGCTCGGACTCGACGCGCATGCCGCCCGCTTCTTCGGTCGCACGCGCGCTTTTCAGGCTGGGGTCGAGTTGCGGCAGGGCGCTGACATCCAGCAAACGCGCCCGCACGCGCTCAGGTGCGGCTTCGATCAACACATCGACGACCACGTGGTACACCGTGTCGTCACGGCTCACCTCGAGCGTCTGCAATTGCAGCGCCAGGGTGTGCGTTGAACACAGGCAGAGCAGCAGGCCAACGACTGTGCGCATCGCTCAGGGCTCGGGTGGTGCCGCGGGTTGCGGCTCGGCGGGCGGTGGCGCCTGCTTGCTGCCACCGAACAGCTTGAGCAGACCCTTGCCGATTTCTTCCTTCGCTTTCGCGCGCAGCACCTCGCGGTTTTCGCGCACAGTTTCTTCGCTCACCCCCAGCTTCTCGCGCAGCTGGTCCACCGCCTTCTGTTGCAACGCGGCCTGCCAGTCGATTGAGACCTTGGGCTTGAACAGATCGCCGGTCAGGCGGATGGGCACGACCAGTCCGGTGAGATCGATGCGCTCCTTGCCGCCCTGCCCGCTGGCGGTATTCACCAGCGTCGGTTTGGCGAGATAGTTGATGGTCTCTTTCACCAGGTCGATCTCGCCCGCGCCTTCGAGCCGCAGCAGCGGGTTCTTGGCGGTGAGCTGGTCTGACTTGAGGATACCGTTGGCAATGACACCCGCACCGCGCAGCTCGGCAAAGTCGGTGGCCTGCGTCGCACTCGCTGCGGCAGCCGGTTGTGCGGTGAGCATGGCCTGGCCGTCGCGGATGATCTTGCCGAGGTTGAAACCTTTCACCGCACCCTCGACAAAGTTGAACGCGACGGCGCCATCCATCGCGCTGCGCACGGCCCCGATGGTGCGGCCGGCACTGCTGGCATCGAGCGTGAAGGAGCCTTTGCCGCTGAGCTTGTCGGAGTCGAGAAAATCCTTCAGCAGCGGCCCGGCGTTGATGCCGCTGAGCGCCAGCTTCAAGCTGTGTTTGGCCCCCGGGGCAACGTTCAGCGTCATTTCTGCGCTGCCGCCATACAGGCTGGCAGCCAGTTGCTGACGATGATTGGCCCCAGCCGCGCCGTCGAGCTTGATGCGCACATTGGCGAGCTTGAGCTTCTTGAGCTGCATTGACGCCACCTCCAGCGTGCCCTGCGCATTGAGCTTGTCGAGCAGGGCGATGGGCAACTCGGTGGCGTTGAAATCCACCTTGGCCGCAGGCGTTGCCTCTGCAACCAATGCAGGCTTGGCCGGTGGCGGCAGATAGCGGTCGGCATCCAGACGGTCGGCCTTCAACACAAAGCTGATCGACTGAGTCGCGAAATCGCGCACGGCCAGCTCGCCCTGCACCGTGGTGTCGTCGAGCTTGAGCACCAGATTGCTGAAGGCCGCGCGCTTGGCGCTGGCGGTGAGTTGCGCACTGAGTGCAGCGGACTTGAACACGCCCGCATCCGCCGTTTGAGGTGCTGCAATGCCCAGTGCTGCCAGCAGGGCGCGCAGCTCGAAAGGCGCAACGGTCAGATCGCCCACCAACTCGGGCACTTCGCTGTCGAGCTTGCTGATCTGCCACTGTTTTGCGCTGGCATTGAGGCCGAAACCAGCCAGCTGAAAACCGCTGAGGGTGGCTTGCCGGGCGGCAAGGTCTGCGATGAGGTTGCCCTTGAGCTGTACGGTCTGTGGCTTGCCGCCGGGCAGTGAACTACCTGCTAGTTGCAGCGCGGCATCGAGACCGTTGAGCGTATGCCGCTGCTTGGCAAGGTCGAGCGCCAAGCCGGTTTTGAGGGTGCCCTTGGCAGCGAGCAGCGGCGTGTCCGGCACGCCCATGACGAGACTGTCGATCGCCAGCGTCAGCGGCTCTGCGCTGGTAAAGGTCTGCGCCACCTTGGCATAGCGCAGCGACTCGGCCGCCACTGCGAACACCGCCGTCAGGGGCTGCTGGCCTGACTGCCGCACATCGAACTTGAACAACGGTTTGGCGAGGCTCACATCGCCCGTTTCGGCATCGAGCGCCACCGTGGTGTTGAACTCGACCGCAGCGGCCATCGCGGGTGCACTGGCCGTTGCCTTGAAGCTGCCTTCCACCGCAAACGGTTCGCTGGCATGCAGCCGTCCGGTCTTGAGTTTGAGACTGTCGAGCTGATATTGCTTGCCGGCCTTGCGGTCGTCGTAGGCGACGCGCACTTCGGAGAGCGTGATGCCTTCGATATCGAGCCGCTGCATCTGTTCGGCCAGCGTCGGCTCGGCAAGCGGCGCTTCGGCTGCGGGTTTGGGCAGCAGGTCCTGCCAGTTGTTGCGGCCTTCGGCGTCGACCGCGAGATTGAGCTGCGCGCTTTCGAGCGTCACCGTGCTGGCTTCGAGGCGCTTCTCGCGCAGCAGCGGCATCAGCCGGGCACCGACTTCCGCGCGCTGCACCGTGAGCATTGGCGACGTGCCGAAGCCTTCGGCATTGCCCAGCGTCACGTCCCGCAACTCGACCCTGATCCACGGGAACACCGCGAGGCGAATCTGGCCCACGGCAAAGTCGCGGCCGGTTTCTTTCTTGACGGCAGCGGCAATCTTGTCGCGGTAGTCATTTGGGTCAAGCAGCAGTGGCAAGGCAATGGCGGCTGCAATCAGCAAGAGCAGAATCGCGACGAACACGGCCAGAAGGATTTTCAGAGGTTTTGCCATGCCTTTTAGCTTTTGTCGGAGGATTGGTTTTTCGAGTGCGCACTATAGCGATGGGTTCCCCATGCAATTTCACAGGACATTCGATCGCACACAAAAAAGGCGAGGCTGCATGGGCAGCCCCGCCTTCTGATCCAACGCGGAGCCTAGCGGCGGCGGCGCATCAGAAAGACCAGCGGCAACAAGGCCAGACCGAAGGCGCCACCAAAGCGTCCTGTTGCGGTTGCAACAGAACCGCCACCGGCTGCGCTGCTGCTGATGTTGAGAAACTTCGAGGCGACGTTGCTGCTCACGAGACCTCGCGAATCCTTCACCGTCAGTCGCGCCATGTAGTTGCCATTGCTGGCGTACTTATGGGTAATGGTCACGGGCAGTGAGGTGATATCACGGTCGGTGATGGTCTCGCCGTCACCAAAGCTCAGGCTGAACTTGGCAATGGTGTCGCCCGCGTCGCCATCCGTGCCACCGATGGTGAAGGTCACCGTGTCGTTCGGCTTGGCGCTGTCCTTGTCGCTGAGCAGCGAGGCGATCGGCGCGATGTTGGGCAGGCAGATGCCGGTGCCGCGCACAATGTAGTCGGCAGGACCGATGGTGTCGCGACTCGGTGCCGTGGATGACCCTGCGCGGATGCGCACGTCGAAGCCCGCAATGACATCACCCACTTTCAGATCACCGAAGATCGTCTTGGGCACCACCAAGACGATTGTGCCGTCGTCTCCAAATGCGCTGCGCTCATCCAGATTGCCGCTCGGCGTAAATGCCAGCAGGCCCTGCGGCAATTCCGTGTAGGTGCCGAAGTCAAAGCTCGCTGCGACTTGGCTGGTGTCCAGGGCCACGTAGAGGTTGCCGCGCGTCGGGAACAACACGCCATAAAACACGCCTGTCGGCTGGCCGGTGGCAAAGCCATCCACCTTCAAGGTAATCACCAGATTGCCTTCGTACTCGAGTGGCTCTGACACGGCCAACACAGTGGCATCAACGTCGGAAAGCCCGCTTTGGTCAACCGGATCGGTAGCCAGTATCTGGCCCGGCAGGGCACAGGTATTGATGATTTCTTCCAGCGCGATCGGCAGCTCGATGATATTGCTGACATCGGCTTTTCCTTGCGCGTTCTCAGCCACAACACGGTAATAGTAGGTCGAGGTGGTATCGGCGCTGTCGTCGGTAAAGTCCGTCTTGGGACCTGCCATACCGACGGAAGTGAACGGGCCAGCAGGCGATGCGGCGCGGAACACTTCGTAGTTGGTGATGGCGCTTGCGCCGGTATCGGGTGCATTCCAGGCCACGCGAGTGCTCGCTACCGAGCGACTGCTCTTGGCCTGCACGGCGCAGGCAGCTGCCGGTTTGATCGGCGAAGTGGTGTTGTATTGCGTGCCGGTGTCGTTGTCGAACTCGGCAAACAGCGTGCGGCCACCCGATTGGCGAACCAGCGTGCCCTTGGCGGCAAAACTATTGGCTGCCGGATCAATCACGCAGCCACCGATGCAGCCGTCGGCATATGCGAACAGCGTGCGGCCGCGCTCATCGATTTCGAGATCGTTGAAATCAAGCAAGTTGCGATTGGTGCCGCTGGGGCCGACGCCGCCGTGACCCTGCACGGGATCGGTCGGCGAAACATTGACCAGATGCCAGGTCAGCCCGCCGTCATAGGTGGTGGCCACGTAGGGATACCAGACACCGGTGAAGGCCAGCGATTCAGAGCCACCCTCGGTCGTAGTGCCCAGGAATGCACAGGCAGCGCGATCTGGATCACCCGCAATCGCCGCCGGGAAGCGCGTTGCGACCAAGCCTGCGGCTGCACCGATGTCGGTGTCGTTGATCCAGGTCTCGCCCTGATCTTTCGACACCGCGACATGCGCGCGACCATCGGCGTTCTCGTAGCACATGTACACCGTGCCATCGGTGGCAATGCCAATCGAGGGATCAGAGCCTGCACCGCCGATGCTGGTGGGGATGGGATGTTGGGTAAATGTCACACCACCATCGGTGCTGCGGTGTGCAAGGACGTTGCCAGAAGAGCCGTCCAGACCCGTGCTGGCAATGCACTGCGAACTGTCTGGCACGTAGAGCGTGCCGTCGGGCGCAACTTGCGGATGACCATGCAGGCCGCCCGCCGCGCAGTCGAGATTCTTGAACGGGAAGCCCGGGCCTTGCGTCTGACCACCGTCATCGCTGCGGGCGCAGAACGCCACCGCAATCGACTGCGAGCAGTAGTAGAACGCGTTGGGGAAGAGCAGGCCCGCCGTCGGGAAGCCGGCCGGATAAGGGCCGGTCACCATGCCCTGATGGTCGACACCGCCGTTGGCGGGGCCGATCTGGCCGGGTATCCAGGTTTCACCGTCGTCGTCCGAGTACTCAAACAGGCTGTTGGCGCCTGCAAGCTGAGAGTTGAAGGTACGGCCCGTGGTCTTGTCGGTATACATCAACGGGTCGAGTGAGTTCAGCGTGGTCAACAGACCCGATTTGTCTTCCCACGTCGCATCGCAACTCTCGGGCAGCGTGGCGTTGAAGGCATCCGCAGGCGCGGCAAGGTTTTCTTGGAAGGTGATGCGGTTCGCCTGCGTATAGGCAATAAACATCGCGCGCTTGGTCAGCGGGTTGTAGCCCACCGTGGGCTCACCTGCATCGTTGGCGAGGCCGGTTTGTGCGACGTGCACCTTGTAACGTGGCGGCAAGCCCGAAGCCGGGGTCACCACTGGCGGTGGGGTGCTGCCACCACCACCCGTGCCGGTGGCTGGCGTCAGGGTGATCTTGGTGGTTGCTGTGCTACCGGTCACTAAAAACGGCACGATACGCACGGTGTAGGCACCTGCCACGGCGACGATCTCGACTTTCTCGGGATTGGTCGAACCTGCCGAAGCGGCGGTCTCGACATCGTCGCTGTTCAACAGATAAAGATCGTAGTCATCCGAAGCAGCCGTCCATGAAGTCTCGATGGTGACCTTGTAAGCCGGCGCACCGGCAGGCAGTTCGATCGTCAGGGCATAGGCATCGCAGGCCAGGACCGGTGCCAGACAAGTCAGCTGCGCAGTGCCCGATGGATTGGAAATCGCATTGGGGCCGTAGGTATAGGTCAATTCCGGAGCGGTCGGCGAAAGGGTTCCACTCGCCGGCGTTGCAGCCTGAGCAGAGATACCGACAAGGCCCAGAAACAGCCCGCAAAACATGTGATTCAACCGCATTGCAAATCCTTATCTAAAACGAGACATGCACTGAGAAACGGCGGCCTTGACGCATGGTTGACATACTTTTGACGTTTGCCTGCAAAGTATTTCGCGCCGCCCCGTCCCGGTATCTATTGCCCGTATTCGGTACGCTAAAGAGTGCTCAAATGCCGCTTGCTGCACGTTTACGGGCACTCGGAGGTGAATATCCTCGGCAGCCGAGTCGTTAGACTAGCTGCCGGTTCAACCTGCCGCCCTTTCCATGTCTACCTCGCTTCGCACTTCCGCCTCACCCAAAGTGGGCATCGTTTCTCTGGGCTGCCCGAAAGCGCTGGTGGACTCCGAGCGCATCCTCACGCAGCTGCGCTCCGAGGGTTACAAGACCTCGGCGACCTATGAGGCGGCCGATGTCGTCATCGTCAACACCTGCGGCTTCATCGACTCGGCGGTGCAGGAATCGCTCGACGCCATCGGCGAAGCGATGGCCGAAAACGGCAAGGTGATCGTCACCGGCTGCCTGGGTGCGAAGAAAAACCTCATCCTCGAAAAATACCCCGACGTGCTGTCGATCAGCGGGCCGCAGAACTACGAAGCGGTGATGAAGGCCGTGCACCTTGCCGTGCCGCCCAAGCATGACCCGCGCTTTGACCTGATGCCGGCACAGGGCGTGAAGCTGACGCCCAAGCACTACGCCTACGTCAAGATTTCTGAAGGCTGCAACCACAAATGCAGCTTCTGCATCATCCCCTCCATGCGCGGCAAGCTCGACTCGCGGCGCATCGACGACGTGCTGCGCGAAGCCGAACGCCTGGTGAAGGGCGGCGTGAAAGAACTATTGGTGATCTCGCAAGACACCAGCGCCTATGGCCTCGACCGCAAATACGAGCCTGCCATGTGGCGCGACAAGGAATACCGCACCTCGATGCTCGACCTCTGCAAGGGTCTGGGCGAGCTGGGCGTGTGGAGCCGCCTGCATTACGTATACCCCTACCCGCATGTGGACGAGATCATCCCGCTCATGGCCGAGCGCAAGATCCTGCCCTACCTCGACATCCCGTTTCAGCATGCCTCACGCGAAGTGCTGAAGGCGATGAAGCGCCCGGCATCGAGCGAGAACACCCTGAAGCGGCTTGAGGCATGGCGCGCGATCTGCCCGGACATCACCATCCGCAGCACCTTCATCGTCGGCTTTCCCGGCGAAACCGAGGCGCAGTTTGAAGAGCTGCTGGGCTGGCTGAAGGAAGCCAAGATCGACCGCGCCGGTTGCTTCGCCTACTCGCCAGTGGACGGTGCCACCGCCAACAAGATTGGCGGCGATGTGCCGGAGGACGTGAAGCAGGATCGCCTCAAGCGCTTCATGCAGACGCAGGCGCGCATCAGCAAGGCCAAGCTCAAGAAAAAAATCGGCAGCGTGATTGAAGTGATGGTCGACGAGATCGACGACGAAGGCATCGTCACCGGCCGCAGCTGGGCCGATGCGCCAGAGATCGACGGCAAGGTGTATCTCTCGGCCGACCGCGCGCTCAAGCCCGGCCAGATTGTGAAGGCCGAGGTGATTCAAGCCAACGCGCACGACCTCAACGCCGAAGTGATCTAAGGCGTCGTGTCACCGCGCCGCAGTGCCGAAGGCGTCATGGCGAACCAGCGGCGGCAGGCGCGACTGAAGACCGATTGTTCTGAGTAGCCCAGCAGGCCTGCGAGCTGACTCAGCGGAATGCGGGTTTCGCAGAGATAACGCTGCGCCAGCTCTTTCTGCACCGCTTCGCGCAGTACTTCAAAGCTGGTGTTTTCAACCGTGAGATGGCGTTGCAGGGTGCGCGGATGCATGCCGAGCAATGCCGCCACCGAGGGCTTGTCACTTTGCGGCGTGCCCAAGGTGCGTTGCAGCGCATGGCGCACGCGCACGGCAACGGTCTCTGCGGGATTGCCGAAATTGGCGGCGAGGTAATCCACCGCAATTTTTCGCAGCGCGTGGTTCACGCCGTGCAGGCTTTGCTCAAACGTGGCGCGCGCAATGTGCAGGCCGCCATGCGCTTGGCCGACATGCACAGGCGCGCCGAAAAACCGCCGGTACACACTCAACGGCGCCAGTGGAATATGCGGCAGCGCCACCGCCAACAGGCCGCTGCGATTACCTGCGAGCAACTCCACCATGTGGTGCACATCGGCCAGACAGACATCGATGGTCTGGCGCAGTGCGGTCTGGCCCGGCACCTGCAATTCAAACCGCAGCTCCACTGCGCTGGGCACCAGCTGGCTGCGTGGATGCACGGTGAGCGACATGCCGGGGCTGTGCACGAACATGTAGCGCGAGGCGGTCTCGAGTGCGCTTGCCACCGTCGGCGCGTTCTGCATGGCGATGGCCACGGGCCCAAGCACGGAAATATCCTGTGCTTCTGCCAGCCGCAGGCCGAAGTCCGGGCACTGGGTGCTGCTGGCGCTGGCCTCGAACAGATGCACGACCGAGCGCAGCGGCAGCAGGGCATCGTCGTCTTGCAGCAGCTTGGGGGCGATGCGATAGCGGCGCAGCATGGCGGCGGGGTCGGCACCAAGCTGGCGCATGAGCGCCTCGTAACCCCGCAATCCGCTGGCCCGCACCATGGCTGTCATGTCTCAAAAGATCAATTTTTCGTCTCGACATGTCAAGTCAATGCGGCTGATCAGATGCAGAGTGCAGCCTGCTGTGACAGAAGCCCGGCGACCACGGGCATTACCTAACAAAGCGAGGAGATCGCTGATGACCCAGACGTTCGACGTGTTGATCATTGGTGCCGGTCTGTCCGGCATCGGTACTGCCACCCACTTGGCGCGTGAATGCCCCAACAAGACCGTGGCCATTCTCGAACGCCGCAACGCCATCGGCGGCACCTGGGATCTGTTCCGCT
>JAUSQI010000174.1 GCA_030652575.1 Stagnimonas sp.
GAGATTTTCCCAGCGGTTTTTTGTTTCCTCGCCTGAACCGGGTGCCTTGACATCTACGATGCGCGACACACGCGGATCAATACCGCTGATATCCAGCGCACCGCTGGTTTCCAGCGAGACGGAATAGCCTGCATCACACAGTGCAACAAGCAGGGGCGAGCAATTTTTTTGCGCTAAGGGTTCGCCGCCCGTGACACAAATGGTGGTGCAGTTGAATTCGGCAACCTGCGCCAGAATGGCGTTAATAGGCATAGCACCGCCGCCGTGAAAGGCATATTCGGTGTCGCACCAGGTGCAGCGCAAGGGGCAGCCCGTGAGGCGAATAAACACGGTGGGCAGCCCGACACGGCTTGATTCGCCTTGAATGGAATGAAAAATTTCAGTGATGCGCAGCGTATCGTTGCGCACAGAAGGCGCGGCGGGTTGGATAGTTACCACGGACATGAGGAGGCTATTTCTTTTTGGTGTGGGCGGACTTTAACTCTAGCTTGGCGCGTTTGCCCGCATCACTTGTCGGGTATTTGTCGCTGAGCTTTTGCAGCACGTCGCGCGCAGCGTTAACGGCTTTGAGCGCTTTCAGGCTTTCTGCTTGTGCTTCGAGTGCATCCGGTGCGCGCTCATCTTGCGGCCAGGTGGTGGCAAATTTTCCAAACAGGGCGGCCGCTTGTGTATGGTCTTTGGCTTGTGCGTGGGCATAGGCGGCCCAGTAGGTTGCGGAATCCTGCATAGTGCTGTTTGGCCATGCTTCGATGAACGAGAGAAAGCCTGCGCCTGCTTCTTTGAATTTTGACGTTTTTAGCAGGTTCAGCGCGATTTCGTAGTCGCGGGTTTCTTGTGCGCTATCCACTTTAGCGGGTGGTGTGGGCCCACTGGTTTCATTGATGGTGGGCTCGAGTTTGCGCAGGCGATTATCCAGATCGATATAAAAATCTTTCTGCCGTTTTTGGGTTGCTTCCAGTTCGTAAGCAATCACTTCCTGCTGGCCACGCAGTTTGGCTAGATCGGCGCGGATGCTTTCCAACTGGTTTGCAAAGTTGAGTTGATTGCTATTGACGGCTTCTATGCGCTGGGTAAGCGCGTTGACGTCGCTGCGCAGCTGTTCAACACGCTGGCGCGCAAGATTGTCGTCAAACAGACCGGCATGCGCTGGCCATGCATAGATCAGCATGACCAGCATGAGTGCATGACGCATCAGAACTCGCCTGAGTAAAGAATATCGCCACGGCGATTTTGCGCCCAGCATTCTTCGGTGGCTTCGCTGCATGCTGGTTTTTCTTCGCCAAGGCTGACTGATTCGAGTTGGTCTTCGCGCGCGCCCAAAAGGGAGAGCGATTTTTTGATGGCATCCGAACGTTTCTGGCCGAGTGCCAGATTGTATTCGCGGCTGCCGCGTTCATCGGCATTGCCTTGAATCAGCATTTTCATGGTGCTGTTTGCGGCGAGAAATTTGCCGTGCGTTACCAGCAGCGATTGATATTCGTCTTTGACAAGATAACTGTCATAGTCGAAATAGATACTGCGCTTGGATAGCGGGCTGCGCGGGTCTTTCAGCGCGGCGACACTCAAGGGGTCAAAGCTCTCAACTCTCGAAGGGTCTGCTCCAATCGTTGAAGGGGTGCGCGACTCCATGCCGGAAGCGTTTTGTTCAGGTGCAGGGGGCTGCGAGCTGCAAGCGGAAAGAAGCAGAGCGAAAAGTGTGGCAGAAAACAGGCTGACGGTGCGCATGATAATGTCCTTTTAGAGGGGGGGGAGAAATGGGCTATCTGACCAGCGGGCCCCAGGAAGGTTCCCGTACGTCGGCGGCTTGCACGGAGAGCTTTTGCTTGACGCGGCCATCGCTGGAAACAGCCGCTAAAACACCCCGCCCGCCAATTTCTGTCGCATACAGAAGCATGCGGCCGTTGGGGGCGAAGCTGGGGGATTCGTCTTTGGATGAGTCGGTCAGAATTTGTGTTTGTTTGGTTGCCAGGTCCATCAGCGCCAACTGAAAGCGGCCATTAGTGCGTGCAATGTAAGCCATGCTTTTGCCATCGGGCGAAGGGCGGGGCGTGACGTTATAGCTGCCATCAAAGGTAATGCGCTCGGTGGCGCCACCGGTGGCGGCGATACGGTAAATTTGCGGGCTGCCGCCGCGGTCAGAAGTGAAGTAGATGAACTGACCGTCGGGAGAAAAACGTGGCTCGGTATCAATGCCGGCAGAGCTTGCCAGGCGAGTGACGCCGCTGCCATCGGCATTGACTAAAAAGAGTTGCGAGCCGCCTTCTTTGGTCAGCACGACGGCTAGGCGCTTGCCATCGGGTGCCCAGGCGGGGGCTGAGTTCGAACCTTTGAAATTGGCTACCACATGGCGTTTTGCGGTGGCGAGATCATGGACGTAAATGACCGGTTTTTTGGCTTCAAAGGACACATAGGCCAGCTTGCTGCCATCGGGCGACCAGGTTGGCGAGA
This sequence comes from Stagnimonas sp., assembly GCA_030652575.1. Taxonomy (GTDB): domain Bacteria; phylum Pseudomonadota; class Gammaproteobacteria; order Nevskiales; family Nevskiaceae; genus Stagnimonas. The sequence goes on from JAUSQI010000174.1 coordinate 2,449, forward strand.
TGATCGGCTCGCGCGAGGCCAGCGCAGGTTGTGCGTTGGCACCATCGGCATCGGCAATTTGTAATTCAAAGCGCCCTGTGCTTTTCACGACATAGGCAATACGAGTGGAAAAAATACCCGGTTCGCCCGTGAGTTTTTCATAAATTGAATCGGCAATGCGATGGGCTGTGGCGCGTAGCTGTGCACCCGTGTGCACATAGGCTTGCATATCCAGCGTATTTTGTTTGAGCACATCCGAGAGCCGGACACGTGTTTCAAAACGTCCATTGTTCAAATCAGCCGTCGTGCCACCGGCCACGGTATCTGCGCCGCGCTGTTTGAGGTCCGCGAAGGGGGGAGGGGTGTTGTCGCCAAGCATTCCGATGCCGTCAATCAAACGAAACATGCCGCTGCGATCAAGGTCGGCGCGGATCACCGAGGTCAGCGCTTGGGCGACAATTCGCTCGCCGCTGAAGTCAGCAATAGCGATAGGCAACCGGTTGGCACCGGCGCCCGTGATCTCGATCTTGAGTTGTGCGTGGGCACTGGTCATGGCAAGCCCAAGACAGGTGATGCAGACAAGAAAAAGTGGGCGAAGGCGTGGTTGAAAAAGCGGTTTGATTTTCATGGGGAAATTATACCGGCTGTCCATTTACTCTTCGAGCGGGCGAAAGCTCAGTTCGAGGGTCCGCGAGAAAAGATCATTTTTTTCCGGCTTGGGTAATGGGTTGGATTTAAGAATAGCACGTTCAATGGCTGCGTCCAGTGCTGCATTGCCTGAAGAACGGCGCAGCCGAGCGGTGACAATTTCGCCACTGGGTAGCTGGGTAACATCGAACACAGCTTCGGGGTTGCCTTTGACGTCGGGGGGCAACACGATATTGCCTCTGATTTTGCCGCGAATGCGCGATAGATAGTCTGCCATGGCGGTGTTGCGGGAAGCGGCTTCACGGGTTGCTTTTTCTTTATCCAAAGCTTCGGTGGCCGCATCGATTTTTTTTCGCTGTAGCAGCTGATCCGCTTCTTTTTGCAACTGGTCGAGAAAAGACGTTTTTCTCGGCGGGGTATCGGGTTTGGGTTCAACAACAGGCTTTGGTTCAGGCTGCGGTTTAGGCTTTGGGGCTTCCTTCACTTTTTCCTTGATGGCGATATCGGGTTTTTTCGGCGGTAGCGCAGGCGGCGTTTCAGTGACGGGTTTGGGTGCAGGTTCGGGTTGTATTTTTGGCGCCGGTTGAAAAGTCGGGGCTGGCGAGACGGCGGCACGAACCAGCTCTACCTCGATGACGTCTGTTCTTTTTGTTTGCCAGCGTACGCCGTAGAACAAAATAACGGCCAGCAGCACATGCACCAGCACCGTTAATCCCAGAGAGAGGTATTTCCCTGTATGGTTATCCGGTCGCAGAAAGGGTGGGTCGAATATCATTTGCCAGGTTGCACCAGCAGGCCGATTTTTTCTACCTGCTGTCGTTGCAGTTCGTCCATCACGCTTAATACGGCTTCATATTTGACATCTTTATCGCCCGCAATCAGCACCGGTTGCTGCGGGTTTTTTATTTGCAACTGTTTGATGTAGGCTGCCAGCTCGGTGCGAGTGACAGTTTGTTCCGCACTGTCGCTGGCGCGGTCGCGCAAGGCGAGCGAAGCGTCTGCCTTGACAATGACTTCCAGCGGGGCAGCAGGCGGCTGGGCCGATGTGCCAACGCTCGGCAGGTTAACGCTGCCCGCCGGTGGCATGGGGGCTGTGACCATAAAGATAACCAGCAGCACCAGCATCACATCGATGTAGGGCACCACATTAATGTCATTCATGAGGCGGCGTTGTTTCATGGTGGTTGATTTGCGTTGGGGTTATCGTGAGGTTATAGGCCGGAGAGCAGGGCTATTGCATGGACCAGCCGTGGCTGACGATGAAAGATTGCCCTGTCAGCGCAGCACTGGGGAAGGCGGCAAGAAACAGCGCGGTTTGCGCGACATCTTCGACTGTCGTGAAAATGCCATCTACCGTGCCGCCGAGCATGACGCGTTTAACGACTTCTTCTTCGCTGATGCCCAGCGCTTTGGCCTGTTCGGGGATTTGTTTGTCCACCAAGGGCGTGCGCACAAAGCCGGGGCAGATGACATGCGAGCGCACATTGTGTGCCGCGCCTTCCTTGGCCAGCACCTTGGCCAGGCCGAGCAGGGCGTGCTTGGCGCTGACATAGGGGGCTTTGAGCGGCGAGGCTTCGTGCGAATGCACCGAGCCCATGTAAATCACCGTGCCGCCGCGATTGTCTTTGTACATGTATTTCAGTGCGGCCTTGGTGGTTAAAAAAGCGCCATCCAAATGAATCGCCAGCATTTTTTTCCAGTCGGCATAGCTGAATTGATCAATCGGATTGACGATCTGGATGCCCGCATTCGATATCAGAATATCGATTCCGCCAAAGGTTGCCGCCACTTGATCCGTACCTGCATTCACTGCGGCTTCATCAGTTACATCCATCGCCACGCCGAGCGCCTTGCCGCCAGAGGCGATGATTTCATCCGCTGTTGTTTGCGCAGCGGCCAAGTCGATGTCGGCAATCGCAACGGCTGCGCCTTCTCGTGCATACGTCAATGCGATTTCACGACCGATACCGCTGGCAGCACCCGTGATGATGGCTACTTTGCCCTTCAGTTGCATCTTGGCTTCCTTGATGGATTCAATTGAATACAGGCAATCCAGAATGACATTCGCTTAGCGGGTTTGCCGTTGCAGAATGTTGGAAAATTCTTCCATGAAGCTCTCGAAACGTACGGCGACGCGATCAACGCGATGCGCGAAACGGTTGTAAGCCACCACGGCGGGAATCGCCGCGAAGAGGCCGATGGCTGTGGCTACCAGCGCTTCGGCAATGCCGGGGGCGACAACAGAGAGCGTTGCTGTGCTCATATTCGCCAGCCCGCGAAAGGCATGCATGATGCCCCATACCGTACCAAACAGGCCGACATAGGGCGAGACCGATCCGACCGAAGCGAGAAAAGCCAGATGCGCTTCCAGATCGTCAATCTCGCGCTGATAGGTGGCACGCATGGCGCGGCGTGCGCCATCGACGACAGTGGCTGCATCCAGGGTTTTTTGGCCGCGCAGCTTGGTGAATTCGCGGTAGCCGGCTTCAAAAATCCGCTCTAGTGCGCCGGTTTCATGACGGTTATTGACTGCGCTTTGATACAGCGCATTAAGGTCGCCCCCGCTCCAGAAGTCACGCTCGAATTTTTCGGTTTTCGCTTGCGCGTCCCGAATGGCAAAGGCTTTGCGGAAAATGTAATACCATGACATGAACGACACCCCGAGCAACAAGAGCATGACCAGCTTGACCACCAGGCTGGCGTGGAGGATAAGTTCGATGATGGAAAGGTCTTGAGTAATATTCATTCTGAAAGTTACGCTGCGGGTTGCGCCACTAGCGATTTGAGTTGTTGGTAAATGTCACTCGGCATCGGTACCGGCTTGCCGCGCAAAGGGTCTATACAGGCTACACGTATTCTGGCATCCAGCAGTGGTTCTCCGTCGCGTGTTACTTGCTGGCTGAACATTACCTGCGCCCGCCCGACCGACTCGACGACGGTTTCGACCACGATCAAGTCATCAAGTTTCGCTGGTTTTAAATATTCTGCCTGAACAGAGCGTACTGCGAAAGCGATCTGCTGTCCAAAAATGGGACTGTCCAGAGACGGCTTTGCGCTTCCTGCGGTTGGATTCAAAGCGTCGCGGCGTGTCGCCAGCGCCGACTGTTCGTGCCCGAGACTGCGCAGCAACTCGGTGCGCCCGCGTTCGAGAAAGCGCAGGTAATTCGCGTAATAGACAATGCCGGCGGCATCGGTGTCTTCGTAATAGATGCGAAGTGATAAAGGCATAGGGAAACCTTCAGTCAAATAGCGAAGCGATCGGCTTATCGGGCGAATCCAGGCCGAAATGCCGCCAGATAGCCGGGGTCGCCACGCGTCCGCGCGGGGTGCGCTGCAGATAGCCTTGCTGTATCAAATAAGGCTCCAGCACGTCTTCAATGGTATCGCGCGCTTCGCCTATCGCCGCGGCCAGGTTATCCACGCCGACCGGGCCGCCGGAAAATTTTTCCAGCATGGCCAGGAGCAGCTTTCGGTCCATCACGTCCAGTCCCAGGTGATCGACGTCCAGCATGGTGAGCGCGGCGTCCGCCACCTCGCGGGTGATTTTGCCATTGGCGCGGACTTCGGCAAAATCCCGCACGCGCCGCAACAGGCGGTTGGAAATGCGCGGCGTGCCGCGCGAACGGCGGGCGATTTCTGCCGCGCCATCATCCACAATCTCGCAGTTCAGCAAATGCGCCGAGCGGCGCACGATGAGGCTCAATTCTTCCGGCGTGTAAAACTCCAGCCGCGCGGTAATACCAAAACGGTCGCGCAGCGGGTTGGTCAGCATACCGGCCCGCGTGGTCGCGCCGACCAGGGTGAACGGCGGCAGGTCGAGCTTGACCGAGCGCGCCGACGGGCCTTCGCCGATCATGATGTCGATCTGGAAATCCTCCAGCGCGGGATACAGCACTTCCTCGACCACCGGGCTCAGACGGTGAATTTCGTCGATGAACAGCACATCGTTCGGTTCCAGGTTGGTGAGCAGCGCGGCCAGATCGCCCGCCCGTTCGAGCACCGGGCCGGACGTCTGGCGCAGGTTGACCCCCATCTCGCGCGCGATGATGTGCGCCAGGGTGGTCTTGCCCAGCCCCGGCGGGCCGAAGATCAGCACATGGTCGAGCGCTTCGTTGCGCCGCCGCGCGGCTTCGATGGCGAGACCCATCTGCTCCCGCACCGGCACCTGGCCCACGTAATCCGCCAGCTTGCTCGGACGAATGGCGCGGTCGATGCGCTCCTCGTCGGTGGAGCCGGTGGCAGCGGTTAGAAGGCGGTTGGACATCAATCAGGCAGCGGGTTGGACGGCCACCAGTGTCGCACACCCATCGCGGCGTTTTAGCGGCGCGGCTCCATCGCCGCAGTCGCGGCCGGCAGCTGCGTCGCCAGGTTTTTCACGGCCGTGCCGAGTGCCTGTTGCAGGGCTGCCACATGCGCCTCCGCGCTGCCATCCGAAACCTTGGCATCGGCATCGAAGCGACCGGACTTGCTGGCGACCTTGCCGAAGGGTGCATAGACCCAGCTGCCGCGCAGGTGCACCGCGCCATCGGCGCCCGGCTCGAAGCTTTCGAGCGTGATCGCCAGCAGTGCGTCGGGGGCGCGGCCGTCGGCGGTGGTGTAGCTCTCCACCGAGTAGTCGGCGCGCTGCGCGGCCAGCGCCAGGGTCACCCAGCGGGTGATGGATTTGCCAGGGCGCTCGGCCCAGAACGCGGTCTCGTCACGCTTGAGCTCGGTGGCACTCACGCGCCGCACCAGTTCGCGGCGGTCGAGGTAGTCCGGCACACCCACCGCACGCACCACCAGCCGCGGCTGCGTCGTGAGAGCGGCCTGGGCCGTGGGGCCGTCATAAGCCAGCAGCAGTCGCTTGGGTTCGGCGCGCGTGCTGTTGCTGGCACAGGCGACCAGCAGCAGGGCCAGCATGGGGGTCAACGTTTTGAGGTTCATGGGTCAATCCTTGCCAAAAATGACGGCGTTGGGCTGGCGCTCAACGGTGTCGGCGAACTGCCGCAGCGATTCCGCCGAGGCCGAGAGGTCACGCAGGCTCTGCTCCAGTTCGGCACGGATCGGTGCGCCCGGCGCGGTCATCTCCGATACCTGCGCCACCGCGGCATCGGCCCCCTGCATGGTGGTCTCGACGCGCGCCATCGCCGCACGCGCCGAGCGCAGCGTCTGTTCCAGTTCCGGGCCGGAAGCGGCCAAGGTCTTGCGCGCTTCCTCCGAGGTTCGCTCGAACGACTGCAAGGTGCTGTTGAGCGTCTTGATCGTGCGCTGCGCTTCTTCGAGCGTCTGGCGCGTGGTGATGGCGGTGGCTTTCAGCTCTTCGCCGACGATGCCCAAGGTGCCGCCCGTGCCCTTGGCCAGCACCTGAAATGACTCGACCATGCCCTTCACGTCCTCGGCCAGCTGCCGCAGCGGCAACTGGGCAAGCTGGTCCTTGAGCACATCGAAGTCGGATTTCATCGACGGGATTTCCGGGTAGCTGGTCTCGCGCGAGCCGTGAAACACCGTCGGCACGTCGGGGCGGAAGTCGAGGTCGACCACCAGCTGCCCGGTCACCAGCGAGTCGATGCTGAGCTTGGCCTTGAGCCCTTTCTGGATGTAGGCGTCGAAGGGGATATCGCTGCCATCCTCCTCCGCGCCGATCAGCTTCACCGAGTTGGGCAGCAACGTCATGTAGACCGGGATGCGCGGCTCCAGCGAGCCCGCTGCGAATTGCAGCACGATGCGATCGACACTGCCCACCTTCACGCCCCTGAAATTCACCGGCGAGCCGACCGTGAGTCCCTTCACCGAGCCTTCGAAGAAGGACACGACCTTCTGCTTGGGCGTGAACAGTGCTGCGCCGCCGAGCACCATCACCGCAAACGCGACCAGCGCCAGTGCCACCAGCACGAAGGCACCGATCACGGTGGGATTGGCTTTTTTCACGCTACTCATTGGATTCGTCTCCGTCGGGAACTTCGCGGTTCAAGAACGCCTGCACGAAGGGGTGTTCACAAGTCTCCAGCAGCGCCTTGGGCGCGCCGCGGGCGATGGGTTGTTTGGATTGGGCGTCGAGAAAGATGCCGTCGTCGCCGATGGCGAACAGGCTGGGCAGCTCGTGCGTCACGACCAACACGGTGGCCCTGGTGCGATCGCGCAGTTCGAGGATGAGATCGTCGAGCTTGCGCGAGCTGATCGGGTCGAGCCCTGCCGAGGGTTCGTCGAGAAACAGGAACTCCGGGTCCAGCGCCAGCGCCCGCGCAAGGGCGGCGCGCTTCTTCATGCCGCCGCTGATCTCGTTGGGCAGCAGATCCTTGGCGTGGCTCAGGCTCACCATGTCGAGCAGCTCGTGGGCGCGGTCGCGGCGTTCAGCGTCGGATTTTTTCGCATCGCCGTTGAGCTTCATCGGCATGGTCACGTTCTCGGTCAGCGTCAGCGTGCTGAACAGCGCCGAGCCCTGGAACAGCACGCCGAAGTGGCGACGGATTTCATCCTGCTTCTCGACCTCAGCGGCCCAGTAATCGGTCTCGCCGTAGAGCACTTGCCCGGCAGCCGGCGGCAGCAGGCCGATCATGTGTTTCAGCAGCGTGCTTTTGCCGCACCCGCTGCCGCCCATGATGATGAAGATGCTGCCCTTGGCGACCTGGAAGTTGATGTTCTCCTGGATCAGCTTCTTGCCGTACGACATGCGCAGATCTTTGATCTCGACGGCGGTCTCTTTCGTCTCTGACCCAGTCTTTATGTCGTTCATGGCTTCAGACATCCAGCGCAAAGGCGCAGAGCGCGAACACCGCATCGACGATGATCACGCCAACGATGCCGCTCACCACTGCGCTGGTCGTCGCCTCGCCCACCGCCGCCGCGTTGCGACCGGCGCGCAAGCCATAGAAACAACCCGCAAACGCCACCAGCGCACCAAAGCAGAGACTCTTCAGCGCGCCGAGTACGAAGTGCCTGCCGGCGAGTGCCTCCGCCGTGCGATCCCAATACAAGGCATTGGACAGATCGAGCGTGCCCACCGCCACCACCCAGCCGCCGAGCAGGCCGACGCCGCAGGCGAACACATAGAGCAGCGGCGTCATCAAGGTCAGCGCCAGCACGCGCGGCAGCACCAGATATTCCACTGGCGAGACGCCCATTGTCTTCAGCGCATCCACCTCTTCATTGCCCTGCATGGTGGCAATGCGCGCTGCAAAGGCCGCACCGGTGCGGCCCGAGAGCACCACGGCGGTGATGACGGCGGCCATCTCGCGTACGGTGGCGATGCTGACGAGATCGGCGACGAACATTTCGGCCCCGAACTTTTGCAGCTGGATGGCGCCGACGAAAGCGAGGATCGACCCCACCAGCAGGTTCACCAGCGCCACCACGCCCAGCGCGCTCGCACCGCTCGCCTGCACCACCGCCCATGTGTCTGCACGGTCGAAGCGTGCGCGGCCGCGAAAAAGGGCGAAGGTAGCGATGATGAGTTCGCCCAGCAGCGTCGCCACTTCTTTCACCGCTGCGAATCGCGACAACGCACCTTTGCCGATGGCGGCCAGGGCGAGAACGCGCTCACGCGAGGACGAATAAAGGCTCATCGCACAGCGCGCTTCAAGGCTTCGCGGATGATCTGGTCGGTTCCCAGGCCTTCGGTGGTGAAAGCGTCGGTCATCTTCACCGCATCCGCAGGCTTGTAGCCGAGCGATTCGAGTGCCGAACGCGCTTCCGCCAAAGGCGTTGCCGGCTGGGGACTGCTGCCACCCAGGTTGACGGCGTTGTCGCTGCCGCCAGCCTTTTCGCGCAGCTCCAACAGCATGCGTTCGGCGGTTTTCTTGCCGATGCCTGGCAGCTTGGTGAGGCGCACGGCGTCGCCGCTGCGCACAAGATTCCAGAACTCCTCCACGCTCACACCGCTCAGCACCGCCAACGCCAGCTTGGGGCCGACGCCGCTGAGCTTGATAAGTTCGCGGAACAAGGATTTTTCTTGCGTGGTGGCAAAGCCAAACAGCAGATGCGCGTCTTCACGGATGGTGAGATGCGTATGCAGCGCCACAGTTTCACCGACGGCGGGCAGGCGGTAGAACGTGGACATCGGCGCTTCGATTTCGTAACCGACGCCGCTCACGTCCAAAACCAATTGGGGCGGTGCCTTGAGCACGAGTTTTCCGGTCAGTCTGCCAATCATCCCCATTTCCCTTGTATTCCCTGCGCCAGTGTCCCACGCACATGGGCGTGGCAGATGGCGATGGCCAGCGCATCCGCCGCATCGGCTGTGATCGTGCCCATCTGCTCTGCGGACAAGCCAAGCAAGATTTTCACCATGTGCTGAATCTGCGCTTTATCGGCGCGGCCATTGCCGACGACCGCGCGCTTGATCTGCGCCGGGGCGTACTCGGCGAATGGCAGTCCCGCGATGGCCCCCGCCAAAACCGCCACACCGCGCGCCTGGCCCAGGATCAAGGCCGTGCCGATGTTGACGCGCATGAAGACTTCTTCCACCGCGTATTCCTGCGGCTGGTGCTCGGCAATCACCGCCGCCAACTCCTGATGAATGACACGCAAGCGCGGCGGCAACACGCCCTCACCCGTGCGGATGCAACCGTGCGCGATATGCGTGATCTTTACCCCTCGCGCCTCGATCACACCCCAGCCGGTAAAGCGCGAGCCGGGGTCGATGCCAAGGATGCGCACCACGGTGGGTGCCACGGTGCGGATGCTGCGGGCGTTGGATGTCGCCGCCGGGCGGCGGAGTTGGTCGAGTGATTGGATGCGGCGGGCCATGTCATCAGGCCAGCAAGCGACGCTGCAAGAGCGTTTTCATATCTCGCCGCCCATCAGCAATCAGCATCACGATAAATCGAGTGGCATCGGCCTGATAAATGATCCGATACGGCTTGTAACGGGTCTGCCTGAACTCGCGGATGCCCCATTCCAGAAGCTCCGGCGGATAGCTGCCAGCGTCAGCCTGGGCAACTACCTTGAGTAATTGGCTGCGGATGCCATCAGCGATGCGGTCTGCCATTGCATTGCCACTGTGCTCGGCGATGTAGGCGTGAATCTCGTCAAGATCGCTGAGCGCATCCGCAGTCAATACAACCTTGAGCGACATCAGGCGGCGCGCTGCGATGCTTTGCGGCGGGCCTTGACCTGGGCTACGGCAGCATCCAGCGCGACCACCTTGCCCTGCTCCACCTGTTTGCGGCCCAGCGCCAGGATCTTCAGCAAAGCCAGCGTCTCTTGTGTGCGTTCAAAGCTCTTGATGTCTTGAATGACTGCCTTGGCTTCACCGTTCTGCGTGATGACCAAAGGCTCGCCGCCCAAGCCGAGCTCGCGCACGATATCTGCGGCATTGGCCTTGAGATAACTGATGGGCTTGATCGCAGTGGAAAGTTTCATGGCGTTTCTCTGCCGGTCTTTATTCAGACTGAATTAAGACCGATTACATGAGGGCACGTCAACTAGAGAGGCTGCGCTCAGATGCAACCCCAGCTCAGTGATCGCGACGCTAACTCGGCAAGCTGTAAGTGACTTTTTGTTGCTGCACGGATATCCAGCCTCTTCTGGCAAGCTCCTCGATGAGGACATTGACCTCGTCTTCGCTGAGGCTTTTTGCAAAGATCGAATGGATCGTGCTGGCCAGCGTTTTTTGCTTTGCAGGCTTCGCCGCTTTTTTCGCCTTGAGATTGGTGAGGATCGCATCGAGCTTGTCGTCGAAGCTCGCCGTGGCGGATGTTTTAACCGCCAGCAGAGGAATCTGCTTGATGGTGGTTTGCCGGGTCACATGCAGTTTTTGTTTGACCAGATGCTTGATGAGCGGATCAAAGCCGGTGTCTTTGGAGATGACATGAAACCAGGACTCCGGTTCGGCGGCTACGAGCCTGCCAATGCTGTAGGCGATGTGAAAATCAAGCGCATTCGAGCCATTGCCCTCGATCTGCAAATACTCCGCCGCAGCCCCAAATTGCTGCAAGGCCATCGCGATGCCGACTGGAATCTTGCTCTGGTTGCTGCCTAGAAAAATCACCACCTTGAACGGGCCATTTTTCAGCAGTGCCAAGTCTGTTGGCTGGATATTCTCGAAGTCCACCAGCACATAGTTGGTTGGCATGGCGGCTCAGCCCGTCACATCAAGCAAGATCCGCGTTGTGGTAGACCGCTTGGGAGTCGTCCAGCCCTTCCAGCATGTCGATCATCTTCTGCAACTGCTCGGCGATGTCACCCTCCACCGCGACACGATTGGCGGGTCGCATGGTGACTTCGGCTTGCAGGGGTTTCAGCCCCGCTGCCTCCAGTGCTTTTTTCACGGCTTCGAACGCGGTGGGTGGTGTGACGACATCGCAATAACCATCGTCGGTGGCGACATCTTCAGCACCCGCATCCAGCGCCACTTCCATGATCCGGTCTTCGGTCGCCGCACCGCCCAACTCGAAGATCAGCTCGCCGACTTCAGCGAACTGGAACGCCACCGAGCCTGAGGTACCCATGTTGCCGCCGTTCTTCACGAAGGCGTGGCGCACTTCGGCAACCGTGCGGGTCGGGTTGTCGGTCATGCAGTCCACCATCACGGCCACACCACCGGGGCCGTAGCCCTCATAGCGGATTTCCTGCGTGGCATCGGCACCCTCGCCGCTCGCGCGTTTCAGCGCGCGGTCGATGGTGTCCTTGGGCATGCTCACGTCATGCGCCTTGTCGATGGCGAGGCGCAGGCGCGCATTGCCAACCGGGTCGACGCCGCCGGTGCGGGCAGCGACGGTGATCTCGCGGATCAGCTTGGTGAATACGACGCCGCGCTTGGCGTCTTCAACGCCTTTGCGACCGGCAATGCTCGGGCCACGTCCCATTTCAGAAGTCCTTAAAACGTGAGCCGTAGGCCGATGTGCGCGCCGTCGTCGGCATTGCTCGGGCCATTGGGCTCGGGCTTGACGTTGACGCGGCGGTAGCCGGCGTAGACGGCCGCGGCGCGGATGACTTCGAACTCCACATCCAGCGCGTATTCGCTGTAGCTCTTCACATCGCTGAAAGAGAGGATGTTGGGCGCGATGTAGCCATAGCCCGAGAGGCCAACGCGCTCGAAGCCCGGCAGGCGCACCTCGAACTGGCCGCCAAGTGCCAGTGCGGCACCGGTGGTGCCTTCGCGGTCTGCAAACACGGCGCGCACGCCCAATCCCGCTGCGGCCTGGGCGACCTTGGCCCCCATGTCGCCGGTTGCCAGCACACCGAAGTGGCCTAGCGTGAGCTTGGCGTCCTTGGGGTCGGCCGAGTTGTCCTCGCCTTCCTTGTAGATCAGGCCAGCGTCGTATTGGCCGCTGACGCCGGAGAAGAGGCGCGACAGCGGGCCGGAGAGCCCGCCACGCACGGCATCGCTGCTGATGTTGAGGTCGATTTCTTCGGCGGCGGCGCACTGCGCAAAGGCCGTGAGCGCAAGGGCGGCAATGATCTTCTTCATCAGGCGGCTTTCTTCTTGTTGATGGCGTGGATGGCTTTGCCATCGACGGCGAGATAGGCCTCGTGCAGCGCCTCGGCCAACGTCGGGTGGCCGTGCATGGTCAGTTGCAGGTCAGCAGTGGTCGCGCCGAACTCCAGAGCCACCACTACGGATTGCAGCACTTCGGACACATACGGGCCAACCATGTGCACGCCGAGAATGCGATCCGTCTTGGCATCGCTCACCACTTTCACCTGGCCGGTGGCTGCTTCAAGCGCCTTGGCGCGGCCGTTGGCGGCGAAGGGGCTGGTACCGATCTTCACATCGAGGCCTTTCTCCTTGGCCTGCTCTTCGGTCAAGCCCACCCAGGCCACTTCTGGTGCGGTGTAGATCACACTGGGGATGGCGTCGTAGTTCACTTCGGTATGCTCGCCGTGCAACTGCTCAACCAGGGCCACGCCCTCTTCGATCGCCTTGTGCGCGAGCATCAGGCCGCCGATGACATCGCCCGTACCGTAGATGCCCGGGATGTTGGTCTTGTAGTTCTTGTCGACCTTGAGGAAGCCGCGCTGGTCGAGTTCCAGGCCGATTTCCTTCGCACCCAGGCCCTCGGTGTATGGCTTGCGGCCGACGGCGACGATGAGCTTGTCGAAGGTTTCCTTCTTCTTCTCGCCGCCCACTTCGTATTCGACTTCGACTTCCTTGCCGGTGTTCTTCGCACCCAGCACCTTGGCACCCAAGCGGATGTCGAGACCCTGCTTGGCGAACTGGCGCTGCGCATCCTTGGCAATGGTCTGGTCGACCATCGGCAGGAAGGTGGGCAGCGCTTCCAAGATGGTGACCTTGCTGCCCAGGCGCGCCCAGACGCTACCCAGTTCCACGCCGATCACGCCGGAGCCGATGATGCCGAGGCGTGCCGGCGGCTCGGTGAAATCGAGTGCGTCCCAGCTGTCGCAAATACGTTCGTGGTCGAAGGCCGCGATCTTGAGGTTGACGGGTTCAGAACCCGTCGCGACGATGATGTGCTTGGCTTCGAGCGTTTTTTTCTCGCCGGAATGGCTGGTGTATTCAACCTGCCCCTTGCCGAGCAGCTTCGCGAAGCCTTCCATGCCGATCACGCCGTTGGCTTTGAACAAGGCGCCGATGCCGCCGGTGAGGCTGGCGGTGATCTTGCCCTTGCGGGTCTGCATGGCGGCGATGTCCATCGCCACGCCCGTGACTTTCACGCCGTGCGAAGCGAGTTCGTGGTTGGCCTTGTGGAACATCTCGCTCGATTCGAGCAGCGCCTTGCTGGGGATGCAGCCGGCGTTCAAACAGGTGCCGCCGTAAGCCGGCTTGCCGTCGCGGTTGAGCCAGGCATTGATGCAGACCACCTTCATGCCGAGTTGGCCGGCGCGGATGGCGGCCGGGTAACCGCCCGTGCCGCCGCCGATGACGATGACGTCGAATTGTTCGCTCATGGTTGTTCTCGTTCTATTAGATGTTGAGCAGCAGGCGCGCCGGGTCTTCCAGCAGCTCCTTGATGGTGCGCAGGAACAGCACCGCTTCCTTGCCGTCGATGATGCGATGGTCGTAGGTGAGTGCCAGCCACATCATCGGCGCCTTCACCACTTTCTCGACCTTGCCATCGGGGCCGACGATGACATCGACCAGACGCTCCTTGATGCCGTGCATGCCCAAGATCGCCGACTGCGGCGGATTGATGATGGGTGTGGAGACCAGCGAACCGAACACGCCGCCGTTGGTGATGCTGAAAGTGCCGCCGGTCAAGTCCTCCATCGTCAGCTTGTTGTCCTTGGCCTTGGCACCGAAGGCACCGATGGCTTTTTCGACACCGGCGAGGCTCAGCAGGTCGACGTCCTTGACGATGGGCACCACCAGCCCGCGCGGGCTGGAGACGGCGATGCCGATGTCGTAGTAGTTGTGATAGACCACATCCGTGCCGTCAATCGAGGCATTGACCAGCGGATAGCGCTTGAGCGCCTCGACCGCCGCGCGCACGAAAAAGCCCATGTAGCCGAGCTTCACACCGTGGGCCTTCTCGAAGCTTTCCTTGTACTTGCCGCGCAGCACATCCACAGCCGTCAGGTCCACCTCGTTGAAGGTGGTGAGCATGGCCGCGGTGTTCTGCGCTTCTTTCAGGCGCTCGGCGATGCGGGCGCGGATGCGCGTCATCGGCACGCGCTGCTCTTCGCGGGGTCCGGCCGACACCGGTGCAACGGCGGGCTTGGCGGCTTCGACCTTGGGCGCGGTCTTCTGCGTGTCGGCGTAGGCCTTCACATCTTCAACCGTGAGGCGACCGCCACGACCGCTGGCGGGGATGCCGTCGGCCTTCAGGCCCAGTTCGCCGAGCAGCTTGCGCACGGCCGGGCCTTGCACATCGTCGGCGGCTGCGGTGGTGGTGGCGGCGGGTGCAGTGGCAGATTTGGCCGGTGCATCCTTGGCGGGCGCTTCGGTTTTTGCCTCAGCCTTGGGGGCCGCAGCAGCGCCCTCGCCGATCACGCCCAGCACCTGGCCGGAGGTGACGCTGGCGCCGGCTTCGATGCTGATCGACTCCAGCACGCCATCTGCCGTCGCAGGCACTTCGAGCACGACTTTATCGGTCTCGATGTCGACCAGATTCTGCTCACGTTTGACGGTGTCACCCACTTTCACATGCCAGGTGGCGATGGTGCCGCTGGACACCGATTCCGGCAGGTTGGGGACTTTGATTTCGATGGCCATCAGGCTTCTCCGAGGATTCTTTTGTTGAGTTGCAGGTTGATGCGGCGACTAGACCGGCTTGCCGCCGGTGAGTGCCGCGGTGACGACTTCTTCTTGTTCTTTGTTGTGCACTTTCAGGTAGCCCGCCGCCGTCGTCGCCGCACCGGCACGAGTGGCGTAAAGCAGCTTGTGCTTGGCGCTCAGATAAGCCGCAAGACGGTGCTTGACCTGATACCAGGCACCCTGGTTCTCCGGTTCTTCCTGCGCCCAGACCACTTCGGTCGCCTTGGGGAAGGCCGCGAGCGTCTGCTGGTAGTCGTCGCGCGGAAAGGGATAGAGCTGTTCGACGCGGACGATGGCGACGTTGTCGATCTTGGCCTTCTGACGGGCCTGCACGAGGTCGTAGTAGACCTTGCCGGAGCAGAGCACGATGCGGGTGACTTTCTTGGCATCCAGCGGCTCGACTTCGCCAATCACTGGCTGGAAGCGGCCCTTGGTGAGATCGTCCAGTGTCGAAACGGAAAGCGGATGGCGCAGCAGCGACTTCGGCGTCATCACGATCAGCGGCATGCGCAGGCTGCGCTTCATCTGGCGGCGCAGCATGTGGAACATCTGCGCCGGGGTCGACGGCACGCAGACCTGCATGTTGTTGTTGGCGCAGAGTTGCAGATAGCGTTCGAGACGCGCAGACGAATGCTCAGGGCCCTGACCTTCGTAGCCGTGCGGCAGGAACATGACGAGTCCGCAGAGACGGCCCCATTTCTCCTGACCGGAGGCAATGAACTGGTCGATCACGACCTGCGCACCATTGGCAAAATCGCCGAACTGCGCCTCCCAGATCACCAGCGCATCCGGGTCGGTCGTGGAGTAGCCGTACTCGAAGCCCAGCACGCCTTCCTCAGACAACAAGGTGTCGACGATGATGAACTTGTCCTTGTCGGGCGAGAGGTGGCGCAGCGGCGTGGTGCTGAAGCCCGTCTTGGCATCGTGCAGCGTCGCGTGGCGGTGGAAGAACGTGCCGCGGCGGACATCCTGCCCCGTCATGCGCACCGCGAAGCCTTCATTGACCAGCGTGGCGTAGGCAGTGGTTTCGGCAAAGCCCCAATCCATCGCCTGCTCGCCGGCGGCCATCTTGGTGCGGTCGTCGAGAATCTTGGCGACGCGGGCGTGGGGCGTGAAGCCTTCAGGCAGCGTCAGCAGCTTGTCGCTGAGCATCTTGATGGCGTCGAGCGAGACGCTGGTATCGGTCGGCGTGTGCCACTCGCCCTTGCCGAACAGCGACCAGTTGACGGTGAACTTGTTGCCGACCAGACCGAGCGTGGTGCGCGCAATGTTCTCGCCCTTGTCCAGGCCATCGCGATAGGCGGCAATGAGCTTGGCCGGTTCGTCGGGCTCCACCGCTTTTTCAGCGACCAGTTTCTGGCCGTAGAGTGTCAGCGTGGTGGGCAGTTTCTTGATCGCGTCATACATCACCGGGCTGGTCACTGAAGGCTCGTCGGCCTCGTTGTGGCCTAAGCGGCGGTAGCAGCAGATATCGACAATGACGTCCTTGTGGAAGGCATTGCGGAAGTCCATCGCGAGGCGCGTGACGAACACCACCGCATCGGGGTCGTCGCCGTTCACATGGAACACCGGCGCTTCGACCATCTTCGCGAGATCGGTGCAATAGCGGCTGGTGCGCGAGTCGTGGCCGGGTTCGACCTCGATCGGGTTCGGCGTGGTGAAGCCGATCTGGTTGTTGATGATGAGGTGCAGCGTGCCGCCCGTGCTGTAACCCTTGCTGTGGCTGAGCTGCATGGTTTCCATCACCACGCCCTGGCCGGCAAATGCCGCGTCGCCGTGGATGAGGATGGGCACAATCTTCTGGCCCACGTCGTCGTGGCGGCGGGTCTGGCGCGCCTTCACACTCCCCTCGACCACCGGGTTTGCGATTTCGAGGTGCGAGGGGTTGAAAGCAAGCACCAAGTGCAAGCGCTTGCCCAACACCTCGACGTCGGTCGAGAAACCCTGGTGATATTTGACGTCACCGGCGCGGCTGAGCGATTCAGCCGAGTACTTGCCCTCGAACTCGGCGAACAGATCCTTCGGCGACTTGCCGAGGATGTTGATGAGCACATTGAGTCGGCCACGGTGGGCCATGCCGATCACCAGTTCTTCGGCACCGGCTTCGGCGGCTGCGCGCAGTGCTTCGTCGAGTGCCGGGATGGTGGCTTCGCCGCCTTCCAGCGAGAAGCGTTTCTGGCCGACGTACTTGTTGTGCAGATACCGCTCAAGCCCTTCGGCGGCGGTCATCTGCAACAGCACTTCCTTGCGGCGCTCGTTGCTCAGCTTGGGCTGAAACGCGGTGGTTTCGAGCCGCTTCTGCACCCAGCGCTTCTGCTCGGTGTCGGTGATGTACATGTATTCCACACCGATGGTGTCGGTGTAGACGGCCTTGAGCAGTTTGATGATGTCGCGCAGCGGCAGGCGATCGGCAGCGGCGAGCGAACCGGTGTTGAACACCGTATCCATATCCGCCGGTGCCAGTCCGTGAAAGCTGGGATCGATATCCTGCAACACCGGCATATGTGCCAAACCCAGGGGGTCGAGCTTGGCGGCCTGATGGCCGCGCACGCGGTAGTAATTGATGAGACGCAGCACGCCGGCCTGCTTCTCGGCAGCCGCGGCATCGAGGGCCGCGGGGCCCTTCACCACCAGTGTCTTGGGCTGCTGGGCGAGCTTCTCGAAGCGCGTGACCACCGGCCCGTGCGGCACATCGGCCGCGCCATTCAGACCCTGGAAGTACTGACGCCAGCTGTCGTCCACCGAATTGGCGTCTTCCAGAAACTGCTCATACATCGCCTCCACATAAACGGCATTGCCGCCTGCGAGTGACGACGTTGCGATCTGCGTGGTGTATTTACTGCCGGTCATTTCGACTCTGCTCCTGCCCCAAGCGGGCAGCGCTGCCTTGAAAGCAGCGCTGCGGGTTCGAGGACTTGATGGTTACTTCTTCGTGTCGGGGCTGGTGCCATTCAAGCCGTGGCCCATGCCGGAAAGATATTCGCGGAACTCGGTGGCAAGTTCGGGGTGCTTCAGGCCGAATTCAACGTTGGCCTTGAGATAACCGAGCTTCGAGCCGCAGTCGTAGCGGGTGCCCTCGAACTCGTAGGCCAGCACGGTCTGCTCCTGGATCATCGCGCTGATCGCGTCGGTGAGCTGAATCTCGCCGCCGGCACCGCGCGGGGTGCGCTCCAAGAGCTTGAAGATGCGCGGCGTCAGGATGTAGCGGCCGACCACGGCGAGGTTGCTGGGGGCATCTTCGCGCTTGGGTTTTTCGACGATGCGGCGAATCTCGCCCAGACCGGGGGCGACCGGCTGGGTCTCGACCACGCCGTAGCTCGAAATCTCGTCCATCGGCACGCGCTGGGTGGCGATCACGCTGGTGCCGTACTCCTGGTAGACGCGCTGCATCTGTGCGAGGCAGGGGCGCAGCTTGCCGTCGATCAGATCGTCCGCGAGGATCACCGAGAAGTCTTCGTCGCCCACCGCAGGCCAGGCGCAGAGCACGGCGTGACCGAGGCCAAGGGCTTCGGCCTGGCGGATGAAGATGCAGGTGATGCCGGGCGGCAGGATTTCCTGCACGGTCTCCAATAGCTTGGTCTTGTTGCGGGCGGCCAGTTCGGCTTCCAGCTCATAAGCCTTGTCGAAGTGATCCATGATCGAGTTCTTCGAACGGCCGGTGACGAAGATCAGTTCTTCAGCACCGGCACTGATGGCCTCCTGCACGGCGTACTGGATCAGCGGCTTGTCGACCACGGGCAGCATTTCCTTCGCGCTCGCCTTGGTGGCGGGGAGGAAGCGAGTGCCGAGACCGGCGACGGGGAAAACCGCTTTGCGGATACGCATGAGTGCTCCGGGGGGTGGGGCGTGGCGGGAATGTCGGGAATGTAAGGAAGTTAGTTTAGCTGACCGACAATTCAAATAAGACCTTCGAGGCGGCCCGAGAAGTGAGTCTTTCCGCCCTCCCTTGCCAGCAGGTCGAAGTCCACGCCCTGCCCGACTTTCGCCTGCTTGAGGGTGACGCGGCCGGGCAGGAACAGCGGCTGCTTGAACTGGATGCTGAGCTTTGCCGGTGTGCCGCCGTAGGTGGGCAGCATCAGGCCCAGCGAGCGGGCCACGCTCCACATGCCGTGGGCGATGGCGCGGTCGAAGCCCAGAAACTTGGCGGTGATCGGGTAGAGATGGATCGGGTTGTAGTCACCGGCAATCGGCGCGTAGCGGCGGCCGATGTTCTCGGGCACGTCGAACGGCAAATAGTTTGCAGTGACTGCGGCGGCTGCCGCGATCGGGGCACGACTGCCACGCTCCTTGGATTTCATGCGGTAAAGCACAGTGGTCACCGCACTCCAAAGGCTTTCGCCATGAGAGAGGTAGTCCGTGAGCAGATCCACCTCGATGCCCAGCTTGCTGCGACGCGATTCGCCGATCTGCACTCGCACGTCATACGGCGTGCCCGCATTCAGCGATTGCTTCTGCGTAATGACGTTGCGCAGATGGACGATGCCCAGCAGCGGCAGCGGAAAGTTCGCCTGCGTCATCACATGCATGTGCAGCGGTGCCGCCACCACCTGCGGATAGGTCATGGCCAGCGGACCCTCCGGCAGGCCGCACACGGCGTTGTAGGCGGCGATGTGGTCACCCGTGAGCACGAAGTTCTTCAGCGTCACCGAGTTGTTGGGGATCTCCGGTGCAGTGCCGGGTTTGCGGCGGGCCGAGAGTGCGGCCTTCCAGAACAGCGGCGCGGTGGAAGGCGGGGTGGAAAGATCGGGCAACACGAGTGCTGACATGGCGTGTGATGAGAGCTGGGGAGAGTGCCGCGCATCATACGCCGGGCTCGTGGCGTCTTGAACCGTGGCATCTTGAAGTGCGGCAAAAACACACCAGCTACCATTGCGCCCCCCGCAAAAGAGCACTTCCGCATGGCCAGCAAGATTCCCGTCACCGTCCTCACCGGCTTTCTGGGCGCGGGCAAGACCACGCTGCTCAACCGCATCCTGAGCGAGCACCACGGCCAGCGCATCGCGGTGATCGAGAACGAGTTCGGCGAGGTCGGCATCGACCAGGCGCTGGTCATCAATGCCGACGAAGAAATCTTCGAGATGAACAACGGCTGCATCTGCTGCACGGTGCGCGGCGATCTCATCCGCATCCTCGGCCAGCTGCTGAAGCGGCGCGACAAGTTCGACCGCATCCTGGTCGAGACCACCGGCATGGCCGACCCCGGCCCCGTGGCGCAGACGTTTTTCATGGATGAGGACATGAAGGCGCAGTTCGCGCTCGATGGTCTGGTGACCGTCGTCGATGCCAAACACCTGCTGCTGCATCTGGACGACAGCGATGAGGCGCAGAAGCAGGTTGCCTTCGCCGACGTGATCCTGCTCAACAAATGCGATCTGGTGAGCCCCGACGAGCTGGATGCGGTCGAGCAGCGCGTGCGCCGCATCAATGCCGTCGCCAAGCTGATCCGCACCACCCATGCCGCGGCACCCATCAACACCGTGCTGGATGTCGGCGGCTTCGATCTCAGCCGCGCCATTGAAGTGAACCCGGATTTTCTTGAGCCCGAATACCCTTTTGAATGGGCAGGCCTCTACAAGCTCGATGGCGCGGCCGAGCTGGTCGCCGGTGCCTGCGGTCACGATCACGGACACGACCATCACCACCATCACGTCCACGACGAGCACCATCTCAAGCTGGCGCTGCTGCCGGTGCCCGCCTCCGGCGAAGAGGCTCTGAAGAGTGCGGCCGACAAAGGCATCCGCGCCTTTGCCAATCTGGCGGAAGACCGCGCCGCCGGCAGCACCATCGAACCCTCGATGACGCCCTGGCGGCTCGACCTGCATGGCGCGCACGCGCACTTCCCGGTGCGCATCGCCGCACCCGGCCATTACGTGCTGCTCAGCGAGCATGCGCCTGAGGAGTTTCACCTCACCCTGAAATCCGCCGACGGCAAAACCCTGCGGCCGGTGCTCGCCAAGTACTTTGAAGAAGGCCATAGCCATGACGAGGCCGTGACCAGCGTGGGCATCCGCTGCGAGGGGCAAGTGGATTCAAGTCTGTTCAGTGGGTGGATCAGTGCGGTGCTTTCGACGCAGGGCAATGACATCTTCCGCAGCAAGGGCATTTTGAACGTGGCGGGGCGCGACAAGCGCTATGTCTTCCAAGGCGTGCACATGGTGATGGATGGCCGCGACGACGCGCCTTGGGGCGATGCACCGCGCAACAACACGCTGGTATTCATCGGCAAAAATCTGGATCGCGCCAAACTCAACGAGGGCTTTCGCGCCTGCTTGCGGCAGCCGGCCGCATGAGGCCGCTGGCCCCCGTCTGGCAGGCCACGCTCGACGATTACCCCACCGCCCTCGCCGTCTCGCGTGATGGCGCGCTCATCGCCGCAGGCACCGCCAGCGGCACGCTGAGCGTGTTCGATGCCGCGAGTGGCGCGCTGCTGCACACACTCGACGCGCACGCAGGCGGCGTGCTCGCGCTCGCCTTTGGTCGCCAACAGCTCGCCAGCGCGGGGCAGGATGGCCACGCGCGCCTGTGGGATGCCCGCAGTGGTGCTGCAATCGCCGCATTGCCCGGCGGCAGCGGCTGGGTCTCACACCTGCAATGGACGCCGGACGGCAAGCGCCTCGCCACCGCAGCGGGCAAAACGGCAACGCTCTGGAATGAGCAAGGCAGCGTGCTGCAAAAGTGGAGTGCGAGCGCAGGCATCAACGGCCTCGCCTTCAACGCCGTCGGCGGCTTGCTGGCGGCCACCGCAGGCGCGGAGGTGCTGCTGTGGCGCGCTGCCGATGGCGGCCTCGACCGTACGCTCAAGTGGGTCAGCACACTCATCAACGCGCACTGGAGCCCCGACGGCAAGGTGCTGGCCGCAGGCTCCATCGACAAGTCGGTGCACTTCTGGCGTGCGGGCGCGTGGCTCGACTCGAAGATGGGCGGCTACCAGAAGAAACCGCAGGCGCTGGCCTGGAGTGCGGATTCCAAGTTCCTCGCCACCACCGGCGAGGACGCCATCATCGTCTGGCCCTTCGCCGGCAAGGGGCCGGAGGGCAGCAAGCCTATGCAACTGCTGCACCATCTGCGCGCGCCGGAAGTGCTCGCCGCGCATCCCAAAAAGCCGCTGCTGCTGAGCGGCTCGCCTGATAAAACGCTGGTGCTGTGGGATTTGAAGGCTGGCGAAGCACCGCAGGGTTTTGCCACCCTGAGTACAGCCATCAGCGCCCTCGCCTTTCACCCCACCTTGCCGCTCGCCTTCGCGACGGATGCCGACGGCCAGCTCGCCGCCTACTGGACCGATCAATGAACCCTGTCATCCCCAATCCGCTCATTGCCCCTTCGCGCTGGCTGCTGCTCAGCGAGGCACGCGTCGGCCTCGACCTAGCGCGCGGCCTGCTCGGCAGCACGCGCAAATTGCCGAAGGGGCACGGCCCGGTGCTGGTGATTCCCGGCTTTCAGGCCAGCGACTTCGAGACGGCCCTGCTGCGCCGCAAGCTCGGGCAGCTCGGCTACACCGTCTACGGCTGGGGTCTGGGCCGCAACCACGGCAAGACCGGCAAGCTGCTGCCCAAGCTGGTCGAGCAGGTGCGCGCCCTGCACGCGCGCCACGCGCTGCCGGTGAAGCTGGTCGGCTGGAGCCTCGGTGGCGTGCTGGCGCGGGATGTGGCACGCGAGGCACCAGAGGCCGTCGAGCAGATCGTCACGCTCGGCTCACCGATTGCGGGCGGGCCGAAATACACCGTGTTCGCACAGCTTTATCGCAAGCAGGGGCTCGATATCGACAAGCTGGCCGCGGGCGCTGATGCACGCGAAGCCTCACGCCCGTTACCTTGCCCGGTCACCGCCATCTATGCGCAGCGCGATGGCATCGTCGCCTGGGGCTCGTGCATCGACGCCCATCATGCGGGCGTGACACATCTCGAAACTTCGGCCACTCATTTCGGGATGCCTTTCCACCCGCAAACCTTGAAGCTGATCGCCGACGTTTTGGCTAAGGCACCACGCGGTTGATGGTGAGCATCAACGGCTTGCCGGCCTCGCTGCGGGCGAGTTCGACACTGCCTTCGAGGTCACCCGATGCCGCCAGCGCCGTGCCCGCAACGGACAAACGCGCCGTCACCACATAGCGGTCGAATTGCGAGAGCGTCATGGCGGGTGTCATCGCCATCGTGTCGTCGAGTGTGATGGTCAGCGGCAGCTTGGCACCCGGCAGTTTCTGCACGGCCAAAGGCATCGGCGGGCCTTTGGCGGCCTTGGCGAACACGAACAAGGTGGCATTGGCGGGCAGTTGTTTCGCAAGCACCGGGGCGAGCGTGATCTGCACCGTCAGTTGCGTGCCTTCGCTGGCGGCGGCGGTCGGTGGCGCAGTGGGCGCGCTGCTGGGCACAGCGCCAGAGAGCGAGCGCAACTCATCGAGGCGGGCGACCACCATCGTCTTCAAATCCTCCGGCAGATCCTGCGCCAGCAACTGCTGCAAGCGCTGGCCAGCGCGCTCGAAGTTGCCGCCCTGCGCATCCGCCAGCGAGCCGTACCAGATGGCCTTGCCATACGTTGCATCGAGTGCGAGCGCGGCCTCGAACAGTTGCGCCGGCCGGCCCAGCAGATCGCGGTCGCGCGACAGGGCCAGCGCTTCGCCCTCGCTCACCAGCCAGTCGGCGTTGGCACTTTTGCTCAGCTCGTTGGCCTTGCTGTAGGCCTTGGCGGCGTCCTCGAAACGGCTCATCACGAAATAGCTGCGGCCGAGCATCGACCAGCCCTGGGCGTCGTCCGGCTGGGCCTGGAGCTTCGCCGCGAGCCTGGCAACCATCGCCTCGATGTCGGCATCGCTGGGCGCGCCACCATCGACCGGTGCGGTGGCGATCTGCTGGGCGGTGCGCCAGCTGCCGGCCTGCCAGTACCAGAAGCCCGCGAACACCGGCAGCGTCAAAGCCAGCAACAGGGCCAGCACGCCGAAGCGTTGGCCTTCGCTGCGGCGCGGTGCGGCGGTCTGTGCTGAAGCGCTGGCATCGGCAAGCAGGCGGCTGTCCATTTCCTGCTGGATGGCGGCGGCCTCGTCGGCCGGCAGTACGCCGGCGGCGATGTCGGCATCAAGTTCATTGAGGCGGCTGCTGTAGGCCGCGACATTGGCGGCGGTGCGCGCCACGCCACTCTGCGAGTGACGCTGCCACAGCGGCCGCGTTAGCCAGAGGGCGGCAGCACAGGTGATTGCTGCCATCAAGAGCCACAAGGTCATGGTTTTTGTTCGTCCTGTGCGGCGAGGGCTGCTCGGGTTTCTGCCAGCAGTTTCTGCACGGCGGCTTCATCGACCGGGCGTGGCGGGGCGGCGGGCTTGCGGCTGCCGCGCATGAAGCGCACGGCCCAGATGAGTGCTGCCAGCAACAGCACGAACGGCCCCGCCCACAGCAGCAGCGTGTTGGCCTTGAACGGCGGTCGGTACAACACAAAATCGCCGTAGCGGTCGGTGAGGTAGCGGGTGATTTCGGTGTTGCTCTTGCCTTCAGAGAGCTGCTTGCGCACCTGCTCCTTGAGGTCCAGCGCCAGCGGTGCGGTGGATTCGGCAATGGTCTGGTTCTGGCACACCAGGCAGCGCAGTTCGTTGATGAGCTGGTGGTAGCGCACTTCCTGGGCGGCATCGAGGCCGGGGGTCTGTGCCTGCACTGCGACAGCCCAGAACATCAACAGGACGAGCAGCCGTTTCATGATTTTGCCCCCGCCAGCAGTGGCGCGATCTTGTCGCGCCAGGCGGCCTCGGTCACCGGGCCGATCTGTTTGAACAGGATGGTGCCGTCGGGCGACAGCACATAGGTTTCCGGCACGCCGTAGACGCCCCAGTCCAGACCCATCGTGCCCTGCGCATCGGCCGCGACCACGCGATACGGGTTGCCATGCCGCGCCAGCCATTGCGCGCCGTCGGCGTCGGTGTCCTTGTAGTCGATGCCGACAATTTCGACACCGCTGTTGGCGAGCTGCATCAGCAAGGGATGCTCGACGCGGCAGGCGACACACCAGCTCGCGAAGAAGTTGACCAGCACCGGCCGGCCTTTGAGGTCGGCATTGGCGAGCTGTGGTGGCGTACCCCCCAGACCGGGCAGCACGAAGGTGGGGCCCGGCTTGCCAATGAGGGGCGAAGGCACTTCGCGCGGGTCGTGGGTGAGGCCGAAGCCGAGCAGCGCCAGCACGCCCAGCATGAGGATGATCGGGATGGCGAAGCGCATCAGGCGGTCACCACATCTGCACCACTGATGCGCTGTGTCGCAGGCGCGCGTGCGAGGCGGTAGCGGCGATCCAACATAGAGCACAGACCGCCGATGAACATCAGCACGCCGCCCAGCCAGACGAAGCGGATCATCGGCTTGTAGTAGAGCCGCAGACTCCAGTCGCCGCCGATGTTGGCCTTGTCGATGGGCTCTCCGAGGGCGACGTAGAGATCGCGGAACATGCCGACATCCACACCGGTTTCAGTCATGACGCTGCCCTGGCTCGGATACAGGCGCTTCTCCGGTTCCAGCGTACTCACCGTGCGGCCATTGCGTTCCACCACCACGGTGCCGCGGTCGGCGATGAAGTTTGCGCCTTTCGATTCCTGCACCCCATTGAAGCCGAACACGAAGCCGGAGAGTTCCGCCTCCTGGCCCGGCCCCAGCCGCACATCGCGCTCGATACCGTAGCCGGTGACACAGACGACGCCGAGCATCCACATGCCGAGACCCAGATGCGCGAGCGTCATGCCCCAGGTGCTGCTGGGCACGCTGAGCACGCCTGTAGCAAAAGAGGGCTTGGCGCGAATGCGCTTGATGAGTTCGATGGGTGCGGTGGCGAGTGTCCACAGGGCCAACCAGATACCGGCTGCAATCACCAGCGAGCTTTTGCCTTGCAGCGCGAAGGGCATGGCGATGGCGGCGACCAGTGCGAACAGGGCCGGAACGCGCAGGCGACTTAAGCCATCCCGCAGATTGCCGCGCTTCCAGGGCGTGAACACGCCGAGACCCAGCAGCACGAACAGCGGTGCCATCAGCGGGAAGAAAATGGCGTTGAAGTACGGCGGGCCGACCGAAATCTTGCCGAGGCCGAAGGCGTCGATCACCAGCGGATACAAGGTGCCGAGCAGCACGCCGAAGCAGGCGGTGACGAGAAAGACGTTGTTGAGCAGCAGCAGGCCTTCGCGCGAGAACAGTTTCAGCTCGCCCTCGCTCGCCAGCTTGGGCGCGCGCCAGGCGTAGAGCGAGAGTGCGCCGCCCACCACCACCGCGAGAAAGCCGAGGATGAACACCCCGCGCGCCGGGTCGCTGGCGAAGGCATGCACGCTGACGATCACGCCGGAGCGAGTGAGAAAGGTGCCGAGCAGCGAGAGCGCAAAGCAGAGGATGGCGAGCAGCACGGTCCAGCTCTTCAACAGGCCGCGCTTCTCGGTGACCGCCAGCGAGTGGATGAGCGCGGTGGCGGCGAGCCAAGGCATGAAGCTGGCGTTCTCGACCGGGTCCCAGAACCACCAGCCGCCCC
>JAUSQI010000008.1 GCA_030652575.1 Stagnimonas sp.
TGATGGCGAAGCGGTGCGCCTCGTCGCGGATGCGCTGGATGAGGTGGAGCGCGGGTGAATCTGGCGCGAGTCTGAGCGGCAGCTCGCGATCGGGCAGGATGAGTTCTTCAAGCCCCGGTTTGCGGGTTGGGCCCTTGGCGATGGCGACCACGCGCAGATCGGTGATCTCCAGCTCGTCGAGTGCTTCGAGAGCGGCGTTGAGCTGGCCGATACCGCCGTCGATGAAGAGCACATCGGGGGCAGCGACTTCGCCGTTCTTGATGCGGGCATAGCGGCGCTTCACGGCTTGGTGGATGGCGGCATAGTCGTCACCCGCGGTGATTGGCTGCCGCGAAGCGGCAGCGGGTACGGGATATGGGGTATGGGGTATGGGGGGAAGTTCGTCTGCCCCCTGCCCCCTGTCCGCTGTCCGCCGTCCCCGCTGTTCGCTCTCTATGTTGAATTTGCGATACGCGCTTTTCAGCGGGCCGTCTTCGTTGAACACCACGCAGCTCGCCACGGTTTTTTCACCTTGCGTGTGGCTGATGTCGAAGCACTCCATGCGCCTGGGCGGATGCTCCAGATCCAATGCGCGCTGCAATTCCAGCAGGCGGTCGTCCATGCTGGCCGCTTCGACCAGGCGGGTCGACAAGGCCTGCGCTGCGGTGGCCTCAGCCATTTCCAGCAAACGCACCTTCGCACCCCGCTGCGGCAGGCTGATGCTCACGCGGCGGCCCGCGCGGCTGCTGAGCGCAGCCTCGATCATGGTGTCGTCGCTCACGGCGTGGCTGACCAGAATCTCGGGGGGAGCGGGTTGATCGAGGTAATGCTGGCTTAAAAAACTCTCCAGCAGTTCTTCGGGCGCCGCGTGTGCGGCATGGCGCGGAAAATGGCTGCGATGGCCGAGGTTCATGCCGTCGCGCACGCTCATTACCACGACACAGCTGGTGGACTGGTGCGTGGCCACGCACACCACATCGAGATCTTCGGCGCCACCGGTGAGCGCGCGGCTTTCACGCACGCGTTTCAGGGCCGCGATCTGGTCGCGCAGTGCGGCGGCTTTCTCGAACGCCAGCGTTTCGGCGGCCTGCTCCATTTCCACGGTGAGATCGGCGGCGAGCGCATCCGCCTTGCCCTCCAGCAGGCGTGTCGCCTTCTTGATATCGGCGGCGTAGTCGTCCTGCGAAATCAGCCCTACGCAGGGCCCCGAGCAACGCTTGATCTGGTACTGCAAGCAGGCACGCTGGCGATGCGCAAAAAAATTGTCGCGGCACGGCCTGAGCTTGAACAGCTTTTGCAGCGTATAGAGCGTCTCTTTCACCGAGCCGGCACTGGGGAACGGCCCGAAGTAGCGATGCTCGCCGGTCTTCGCACCCCGGTAATAGCCGATGCGCGGATACGCATGCGCGCTGATGCGCACGTAGGGATAACTCTTGTCGTCGCGATAGACGATGTTGTACTTGGGGTTCAGCTCCTTGATGAGGTTGCTCTCTAAGATCAGCGCCTCGTCTTCGGTGTGGACGAGCGTGACCTCGATCTTGGCGATCTGGCTCACCATCGCCTCGATGCGCGCATCGCCCGAGGCACGCAGGAAGTAGGTGCTGACGCGCTTCTTCAGATTCTTGGCTTTGCCGACGTAGAGCAGCTCGCCCTGTGCACCGATCATGCGATAGACGCCAGGCGCACTGCTGAGTTGCTGCAAGAAGCTGCGGCTGTCGAACACGGTTTCGCTCATCCGTGCATTGTCTCCCGCCATGCAAAACGCCGCGAGTGGACGCGGCGTTTTCGGGGTTTCATGCCGCGCATGCACGCAGCGGTGAGGCGCTGCCGGCTATGGCTGCGGCGCATCAGCAGGTTTCGCTTCCTCCATCGGTATCGCCACGGGCTCAGTCTTGGGCAAGGCCTCGATCAGCGGCTTCATTTTCGCCAGACCCTTCTCGTAATCCGGGCCGATGAACTTGGGCAGCAGCAGGCCGAACCAGCGGTTGAGCGGGTTCAGACCCATGTCCGCCTCCATCGCCCAGACCACCTTGGTGCCCTCATCTTGCGGCGTCAGCACTTGGGTGACGACTGAAGGGGCCATGTCCGGCAGCATCAACTGGATGGTGATGGATTGATCCGGTTCGACGGCCGTGATCTGCTGGCTGCCGCTGCCAACACTGTGCATTTCGCTCGACCAGCTTTGCTTGGCGCCGACACCGGTGAGTGGTCCTTCGTAGGTGTATTTGGTATTGGGGTCGAGGGCTGCCCACGGTGACCAGGCATTGAAGTTTTGCCAGCCGTTGAGATAGGTGAAGACGGTTGCAGGCGGCGCGGCGATCACGATTTCGCGTTCGATGCGCACTTCTCTCGGCAATGCCAATCCAATCACCGCAAGCGCCGCAACAAGACCAATCACTCCATAGAACAGCGTTTTGAGTATTTTCATTTTTTGAGTCTCCTTTTGGCCTGCGTCAAGACTATGCGGCGCGCTGCAATCGCTCAAGCGATACCCACAAAAAAGCCCGCTTTCGCGGGCTTTTTCTTGTAGCGGTCAGAGCTTAGTGAAACTGCTCTTCTTCGGTCGAGCCTGTCAGGGCCTTCACCGAAGACGAACCACCCTGAATCACGGTGGTGACGTCGTCGAAGTAGCCGGTGCCGACTTCCTGCTGGTGGCTGACGAAGGTGTAGCCCTTCTCGCGCGCGGCGAATTCCGGCTCCTGCACCATGTTCACGTAGTGCTTCATGCCTTCGCCGTTGGCGTAGGCGTGGGCAAACTGGAAGGTGTTGAACCAGTTGATGTGGATACCGGCCAGCGTGATGAACTGGTACTTGTAGCCGAGTGCGGCCAGGTCTTCCTGGAACGAGGCGATCTGCGTGTCGTTGAGGTTTTTCTTCCAGTTGAACGACGGCG
>JAUSQI010000010.1 GCA_030652575.1 Stagnimonas sp.
GCTCTACAGCCAGATCAAGGACCCGCGCTACCTCGGCCGCAAGGTGCTGCACGAGTTCGTGAAGGCGGGTGCGCCGGAGGAAATCCTCTACGTCAGCAAGCCGCATGTCGGCACCTTCCGCCTGGCCAGCATGGTGGAGAAAATGCGCGCCGAGATCATCGCGCTCGGTGGCGAGATCCGCTTTCAGCAGCGCGTCACCGATGTGCTGATCGAGGACGCGCACATTCGTGGCGTGACGCTGGCGAGCGGCGAGCAGATTCGCAGCGATCATGTGGTGATCGCGCTCGGCCATTCCGCCCGCGACACCTTCCGCATGCTGCACGCGCGCGGTGTGTTCATGGAGGCCAAGCCCTTCTCGATGGGCTTCCGCATCGAGCACCCGCAGTCGCTCATCGACCGCGCCCGTCTTGGCAAGTTTGCCGGCCACCCCAAGCTGGGGGCGGCCGACTACAAGCTGGTGCACCACGCCCGTAATGGCCGCAGCGTCTACAGCTTCTGCATGTGCCCGGGTGGCACGGTGGTGGCCGCGACCAGCGAGCCGAATCGCGTCGTCACCAATGGCATGAGCCAGTACTCGCGCAACGAGCGCAATGCCAATGCCGGCATCGTGGTGGGCATCACGCCCGAAGCCGACTACCCCGGTGGGCCGCTGGCAGGCCTGGCGTTGCAAGAGCACTGGGAGTCGCGCGCCTTCGTGCTCGGCGGCGGCACCTACGAAGCACCGGCGCAGCTGGTGGGTGACTTCATCGCCGGTCGTGCGTCGACCACGCTCGGCACCGTGGTGCCCAGCTACAAACCCGGCGTGAAGCTCGGTAGCCTCGACACCGCGCTGCCTTCGTATGCGATTGACGCCATCCGCGAGGCGCTGCCCGCCTTCGAGAAACAGATTCGCGGCTTCGCGCTGCACGATGCCGTGCTCACGGGTGTGGAGACGCGCACCTCAGCACCCATGCGCATCACCCGTGGCGAAGACCTGCAAAGCCTCAACACGCGCGGGCTGTATCCGGCGGGTGAGGGCGCGGGATATGCGGGCGGCATTCTCTCGGCCGGGGTCGATGGCATTCGCGTTGCCGAGGCCCTCGCCAAGCAGATGATGTCCGAGGCGGCATGAGCGAGCAGGCACCGTCAGCGCCGAGTTTCAGCGAGGCGCTGCGCTACTGGCTCAAGCTCGGCTGCATCAGCTTCGGCGGCCCGGCGGGGCAGATCGCCATCATGCAGACCGAGCTGGTGGAGAAGCGCCGCTGGATCTCGCAGGGTCGGTTTCTGCACGCGCTCAACTACTGCATGGTGCTGCCGGGGCCGGAGGCGCAGCAGCTCGCCACCTATCTCGGCTGGCTGCTGCACGGGGTGCGTGGCGGCATCGCGGCAGGCGTGCTGTTCGTGCTGCCCTCGCTGTTGCTGCTGATCGGCTTGAGCTGGGCTTATCTCGCCCTGGGGCCGCCTGCCGCCGCGACCCTGCTCGCGGGTGTGAAGCCCGCCGTCGTCGCCGTGGTGGCCTTCGCCGCGTGGCGCATCGGCAGCAAGACGCTGCGACATCCCGCGCTCTGGGCGCTGGTGTTGGCCAGCCTGCTGGCGCTGTCGCTCGCTTCGAACCAGGTTTGGCTGTTTCCGGTATTGCTTCTCGCGGCTGCGGCGATCGGCTGGCTGTTGCGCAAGCGTCTCGAACCCGCAGGCCAAGGCAGCGCCAGCGTCAAGCCGCACGCGCCGGCGCTGATCGACGACGACACGCCGTCGCCGCCGCATGCTGCGATCCACCGGGGGCGATTGCTGCGCGTCGCACTCATCGGCGTCGCATTCGGCGTGCTGGTGTTGATCGCACTCTGGCTCTTCGGTGGCAGCGGCACGCTCCCCCGCATGGGTGCCTTTTTCACGCAGGCCGCATTGCTCACTTTCGGGGGTGCCTACGCGGTGATGCCGTACGTGTTCCAGAACGCGGTGCAGACCTATGGCTGGATCACCCCGGCGCAGATGCTCGATGGCCTGGCGCTGGGCGAGAGCACGCCGGGGCCGCTCATCATGGTGGTCGCCTTCATCGGTTACGTCGGGGCGGCGGGTGCGGGCAACGCGCTCGGCGCGGGAATTGCCGGTGCGATGGTCGCCACGTTCTTCACCTTCCTGCCCAGCTTCCTATTCATTCTGCTGGGCGCGCCATTCGTCGAACGCAGTCGCGGCCTGCAGGCCCTGGCCGCGCCGCTCGCGGCGATCACCGCGGCGGTGGTCGGCGCGATTCTGCATCTCGCACTCACGCTGGGCCGCGAGGTGCTGCTGCCGCATGGCGCGCTGGACGTGACGGCGCTGACCCTGACCGCCGCCGGCTTCGTGGCCCTGTGGCGCGACTGGCTCGGCGTGGTGCCGGTGATCGCACTCTCCGCCGTGATCGGCGGCCTGCTGGCTTACCTCACTTAGCGGCCGCAGCCGCGCCGGCGAGTTGCGTCTGCATCGCCTCCAGCATCTGTCGGTGGCGATGGCCGGCGGGCAGGCCCTTGGTGAGCAAGGGCGCGGCGGCGGCGACCTCTGTGGCCGCCTCGGCGCGGCGGCCGAGATCGAACAGGGTGTAGGCGTAATAGAGCCGATAGATGCCGCGCTCCACGCGGTCTTCCGCCAGCTGGCGCGCGGCGGTGTCGAGCACCTCGCGGTGCAGGGCGAGTGCGGCGTCTAGCCGGCCCTGGCGGCGCAGCACGTCGGCGAGATAGTTGATGGTGATGAGGTTGCTGGGGTCGTCGGGACTCGCGATGCGGTCCTGCTCCATCACCTGCCGGTACAGGGTCTCGGCCTCGGTCAGCTTGCCGAGGCGGCTCAGCGTGGTGGCGAGATTGTTGAGCGCGATGGTCGTGCTGCTGTTGTTCGGCCCGCTCACCCGCGTTCGCACGGCGACCACCTCGCGCATCATCCGCTCGTTGTCGGCGTGGCGGCCCTGGGCGTCGTAGACCGCGTGCATCTGGTTCAGGGCGGTCAGCGTCAGCGGATGCTCCGGGCCCAGCACCGAGCGGCGCGCGTCGATCAGTTGCTGGTAGCGCTTCTCGGCCTCGTCGAGATGGCCGAGCGACTTGGCGACATTGGCCAGACCTTGCAGGCTGCCGAGCGTGTCCGGGTGATTGGCGGGCAGGGTGCGCAGGCGGGTCTCGTAGGCCTCGCGGAAATACGGCTCCGCCTCGGCCGGGCGCGACAGCAAAATCAGCGACCAGCCGCGCATGTTGAGAATCGACAGGGTCATGACGTGTTCCGCACCCAGCACCTTGCGGGCGCGGGGCTCGATCGCATCCATCGCGTCGAGCGCCTGTTGTTCGCGGCCGGCGGTGTATTCGAGTTCGATCAGCCGCACGCGTGCCTCGATGGCGGCGGGATCGTCCTGCCCATGCGCGCGCTCCAGGTCTTCGACCAGCGCGCCCAGCGTGGCGGCGGCCAGCGTCTTGTCGTTGTTGTTGGTCGCGCTCTCGCCGATACGCATGCGGGTCTCGACGGCGAGCTTGGTGATCGCGCGTGCATCGTTGCCCAGCAGCGCCAGCGCCTTCTGGAACTCGGCGATGGCGGCGGGAAAATTGCCGATGCCCATGTAGCTGCGCCCCAGCGTCATGCGCAGGCCAGCCTGCACGTCCGGCTGCTCGGCAAACCGCGTGCTGGCTTTCTCCCGCGCCTGGTCGAGCATCTCGCGCACGGTCACATCGGCCTTCATCGATTCCCAGGGATTGGCGGCGGTGAAGAGATCCTGATTGACGAAGGTGTTGATCGCCTCCGCGCGGCGGCGCTCGCCCTCGGCATTGAGATACATCAACCCTATGCCGAGGGCCGCGAAGGCGAACACCGCCGCCAGCGCCAGCGACCAGCGACGGGTGACGCGCAGCCGCGCCTCGCGCAGCCGCTGCTGGGCCTGCGCGGCCAAGCGGTCGGCCCGTTGCCGCGCTTCCACACGACGGGCATCGAGGCTGCGCAGCCGGCGCGCGAGTGCGGCCGCATCGCCCAACCGCAGGGTGACTTGGCTCGATGCCGTCTGCGCGATGTCCTCGCGTAGCAGCGCGTCGTCGATCTCGCGCTCCCAGCCGGGCGCCAGCGGCCGCTTGAGGTCGGCGACGACCATTTGATAGAGCAGCACGCCGAGCGCGTAGATATCCGTCTGCGCCGTCGGCTGCTGGCCGGCCATCAGCTCGGGGGCGAAGTAGAACGGCGTGCCGCTGCTGTCGCTGCCCTCGTCAACCGCCTCGCCGATTTGCGTGAAGCCAAGCCGGGTGATTTCCAGCTGTTCGAGCCGGGCCAGGTCGACCATGCGGCCGCTGCCGAAGTCGGCGAGGCGGATGTGTGGATGGCCCTCCGCATCGGTGTGGACCAGCAGGTTGGCGGGCTTCAGATCCTTGTGCAGCACGCCGGCGGCGTGGGCGGCGGCGAGGGCATCGGCGGCCTGGGCAACCAGCTCCAGTCGCTGGGCAAGCGGCACGCTGTGCAGGCCACCCTGGGTCGCGGCCCATTGCGGCAGCGAGCCGCCGTTGGCGTACTCGGCCTCGGTGAAAAACGGCGCTTCGTCGATGTTCCAGTCGAGCAGTCGGACGATGTCGGGGCGGTCGCCGTAGGTGTCGTGCAGCACGCGGAACAAGGTGATCTCGCGCTTCAGTGCGGTCAGCCGATGCGCATCGAGCGCGAACTTGAACACGCGCTGCTCGCCGGTCTTGGTCTGGGTCGCCAGCCAGGCCTCACCCAGCCCGCCGCTGCCGAGCTGCTGGGTGAGCTGCCAGTTGGGTCGCAGCGGGATGGGGTCGCCCGCCGCGAAGTGCAGCTGCGGGGCCGAAACCATCGGCCCGACCACCTCCACCGTGAGCGGTGCGGCCAGCCGGTAGCCGAAGCCGTGCACGGTCTTGATGAGCACCTGCTCTTCGTCGTGCAGCCCTTGGCGCAGCTTGGCCATCGTCTTGGTGAGCACGGATTCACTCAGGAAGCGCCCGGCCCAGAGGTTGTCGAGCAGCTCGTCCTTGGTGACCACCTCGCCGGGATGCCTGAGCAGGTACAGCAGCATCTCCATCGGCTTTGGTTCGAGCTTCACCTGCTGGCCGTCGACGGTCAGCTCCAGCGAGCGGCCGTCCAGCACCACGCCACCGAAGCGCCAGCAATGGGCGCGGCTGGCGGCGTCGCCAGCGGAGGTTGAGGGCACAGTCTTGTTCACGGGGAATCGGCAGAGAGGGTGAACCGGTGCAGAGCATAGCCTCCCCGACGCCGCGTCCAAAGCATTGAAACTGCGCAATACGTCACCGATTGGGGCCTCGGTCGCACAAACACCACGAAAAAGTAGGGAAACGGTAGGAACTCGAAAGGGGCTTGTCCCTACGGTGGAACTCCGCGAGCCAGCCGTGCCGCGTTGTGTTCCACCCGTCAGGAGACACCCATGCAAAACCCTCTCTCATCCTTCCGTCGCACTTCGTTTGCCTTGGCCCTGCTGCTGGCGGTGACACCACCCCTGCACGCCGACAACAACACGCCGCCGCAGGAGCAGGCCGCCGACCAGAACGACAAGGGCGGCAAGAAGAGGGACCAGAGCGGCCTCAGAGGCCTGCCCAATGCCGACACCGGCCGCACGGTGGTGGACAGCAATCTGAGCACCAGTGGCAGCAATCGCAGTGATCGGGCCGATGCCCCCGCGGGCACCACCACCGGTTCGGCGGCGCAGGCGCGGGAGAACGCGGCCAACGGCCTCAACGAGAGCGCCAGCCAGCGCCCCGGCTTCAACCAGGGTTTCGAGGCGGTGGACAAGGAGAAGTTGGAGCAGCAGGCCGAGGAGTTCAAGCGCAACAACGGCAATCCGCTGACCGCCGTTACCGGCGGCCGCCGTGAAGATGGCGCCGGCCCGACCGGCGTGGCGGCACAAGGCACGGCGGCGATCAGCAATGGCGGACTCACGTCCGCCACGGGTGCGAAGTTTGGTGCGGATGGCGTCAGCGCCACGGTCAAATCACCCGCGCGCAACATTAATGTGATCGGCGGCTACAGCTCGGTCGGGTCGGGTCCGGCCGCAGACATCCTCAGGCAGACCGAAGGCTTCGGACCGCCGGCCCCCGCACCGGCGGCCCCGGCGGCCCCCGCAGCTGTCGAGCCGCCGCTCAGCACCGCCGCCAATCCCAACGTCAAGGTGCACCCGAGCGGCTCGGTGACCGAGACCAGCAACAACGGCAACACCAAGACCCACACCACCGGCGATGGCAGGGAGGTGACCAAGGTCACCACCGACCCGAAAACCGGCAAGACCACAGTCGAGAAGACCACCACGGCCGACGACGGCACCAAGACCACCACCACGACCACTGCCAGCTCCTGCCAGGGCATCGACGGCTGCAACGACGCCGCCGCCCGTGCGGAGTTTCTGCGCAACAACCCGGCCAGCGCGGCGCAGGTGAACCAGGCGCGCAATGGTGCGGCCGGCAGCGAGGTCAATCCCAACCGCGAGGGCAATGCGGCGATTGATCGCAGCGTGGCCCTGCCCACCACCAGCCAGGTCGGCCGCAACCTGTTCGGCCAGCCTAGCCAAGTCGGCGAGACCAGTGGCTCGGGCCGCACGGGCGTGGACTTCAACGGCAGTGCCGGTGCGATTGATCCGGGTGATGACGCCGTGATCGCCGGTCGTGGCCGTCAGGACGACCCGGGCGATGTTTTCAACAACCAGCCGGGGCCGCAGAGCGGTGCGGTGCAGGCGCCGCCGTCGTCCAGCAGCGATTGCGAAGAGAAAAAGCCCGTCACCAAGCGGCTGACCACGGTCGCCATCGGCAAGACGGTGAAGAAAGATGACTGCGCCAAGTAAGGCGCGCACCCGGCCGCTGTCGGTGCTCGCACTCGGCCTGGCGCTGGGTGCCAGCGCCGGGTGTGCCGCACCGGCCACGCGGCCGGAGGCGACGGTGGCCGATGGCAGCCTCACGCCCATCGCC
Source organism: Stagnimonas sp. (assembly GCA_030652575.1). Taxonomy (GTDB): domain Bacteria; phylum Pseudomonadota; class Gammaproteobacteria; order Nevskiales; family Nevskiaceae; genus Stagnimonas. The sequence continues at coordinate 6,900 of JAUSQI010000010.1, forward strand.
GCTGCGCAAGCCGCGCTGCAAAAGTCGGACTGGGGCAGCGCGCAGACCGCGCTCGCCGCCAGCCTGCGCGACGACCTGCCCAACGGCTATCTGCAATTTCTGTACGCCCTGACCTACGACCAACAGGCCAAGAACGGCAGCAGCGCGCAACTCGACATGGCGCAGGTGGGCTACGAGAACGCCGTGCGCTTCACGCCGCAGAACTACTGGGCGCGGCTGATGATGGGCTACCTCAAGCTGGAGCGCGGCGAGTTCGACGCCGCGCAGGACCACTTCGCGGTGGCCGCCCTCGACCAGCCGCAGCGCTGGGAAGCGTTCTATGGTCTTGGCGTCGCCTCGTACCACCGCGGTGATCTGCCGATGCTGCAACTGGCGGCAAACCGTAGCCTGGCACTGGCCGCCGAGCAGCCGGATGCGCAGCGTCTGGCGGCGTTCTCGCTCGCCATGCAGGGCGACGACCGCGCGCGGCATCTCGCCGACAACGCGGTGCAGAAAGTCAGCACCGTCAGCGGCAACAGCGAGGATTCGGTGTTCCTGCGCAAGCGGGTGGACGAGCTGCTGATCGGCGCGCAGCTGCGCGGCCAGGGTCAGAGCCAGAACCTGCAAATCCCCATCGCCCCCGGCCCGGTCGGCCGGCCCAGCGCCGAGTTCTACACACCGGACCGCAAGGCGGCGTTCACCGACAACGCCACCGGCAACCCGGACGACCCGAACCAGATGGTGGTCGAGGTCACCATCATCCTGAACTCGCAGGTCGACACCAAGACCCGTGGCGTCAACCTGTTCGATGGCCTGCGCCTGCAATATGGCTACGCCAACACCTTCAGCCAGGCCAGCAACACCAACGACACCGATGGCTTCATCAGCCGTGTCAGCGAGAGCGCCCGCGCGATCACCTCGCAGATTTCGGTGCCGCAGATCAATTACAACCTCAACCTGTTCAACGACTCCAAGCAGTATTACGGCGTCATCGCGCGGCCCTCGCTCACCGCCTACGTCGGGCGCGAGTCGGAGTTTTTCGCCGGCCGCACCATCAGCGTCGCGGTGAGCGGCATCAATCTCGGCGAGTTGCAGCCGGTGGATGTCGGCGTGAAGTTGAAGCTGGCCCCGGAGGCGATCAGCAGTGAGGCGACGCGCTTCCGCATCGAGGCCGCACGTTCATTTTTGTCGCGCGAGGAGATCGGCCGCTTCCAGCAGTCGCTCACCACCTTCAAGCAGTTCGTGCAGGCGACCGCCGAGCTGTCGTTCGGGCAAACGCTGATTCTCTCCGCACTCTCCGAGCAGGTGTCGGACAGCAACAACTCGCAGGTGCCGCTGGCGGGCGACGTGCCGGGTTTGAACCTGTTCTTCCGCAACCGCAGCGAGATCAAGCGGCAGGAATCGCTGCTGATCCTGGTCACGCCCTCGCTGCCCACGGCGATCCAGCTGCCGCAGGACCCGGCGCGGCGCCTGAGCAATGTGCAGGAGCTGATCCGCTACTGGAGCCAGGTGGTCGACCCCGGCAGCGATGTCGGCGCGATCGTCGAGCGGCTGGCGCGCATCCCGAGCTTCCGCAAGGCCAAGCGCGGCGATCTGCCGTTCCGGCCCAGTGGTTCGGCCGCCCTTTTGAAAGAAGCCATCGACGAAAACCTGCGACTCGCACAGGCGCGCTGAGCGCCCTGGCCCCAAAACACGCCGCACCCTTTGATTTGCTCACCGAGAACCCGACATGAAGTCAGCCCTCAATCACCGCCTCGCCAGACTCTCAGCGCTCGCGCTCTTGCTGCTCGGCAGCGCCAGTGCGCACGCGCAAGCCTGTCTGCCGGGCCAGCTCGACCCGACGTTTGCCGCCGACAGCGACTTCGGTGCGGGGCTGCGGGTGCTGGAGAGCAGCTTCTCGAACTTTGGTATCGGCTTGTTGCTGCAGCCCGATTTCAAACTGCTGGGCAGCAGCATCCGCAACAACGATGCGGCGACCCAGGATTCAGAGCTCGGGCGTTTTCTGTCGCAGTCGCGGCTCACCGATAACGGCAATCTCGATCTCGATTTCAACACCAGCGGCACGCGCAACACCCGCTTTTTCGACGGCAGCAAGGTGTCCGTCGAGGGCAATACGACGGACCGCGTGCATGATCTCTTGCAGCTGCCCAACGGCCAGTTCATGGCGCTGCTCAGCACCGAGCGCGGTGGACAATCACTGGTGCTCGCGCGCCTCAATGCCGATGGCAGCACGGACTCGAGCTTTGGCACCCAGGGTGCCGTGCACCTCACGCGCGCCCAGCTGGGCATTCCCAATTCCGGCTTTCGGGACTTGACGCTGCTGCGTCAGGACGATGGCCGCCTGCTGGTCGCCATCGTGTTCAGTGCCAATGACGACGGCCTGATTCTGGCGCGCTTCAACGCCGATGGCAGTCTCGACACGGGCTTTGCCGCCGCCGATGCCGATGGCATCAATGGCCTGGTGATCCTCAGGCAAAGCCCCGCACCGGCAGGCCCGGTGATCCGCCTGCAAAACGGCCGCCCGGTGCTGATGGCTTTCGATGGCAATCAGGACTACAGCTTCTTCGCCTTCACGGCGGCGGGTGCGGCCGATGCCAACTTTGGCACCAATGGCCGCGCGCGCATCACCACCAACAACGCCAACTTCGGCAGTGTGGTGGCACAAGACTTTGTGGTGCAGCCCGATGGCCGCCTGCTGTTCACAACGCGCACGGCCGCGCTCGGCAGGCTCACTGCCACCGGCGCGCTGGACTTGAGCTTTGGCGGCGGCGATGGCCTGGTGCTGCGTGATCGGGGTGGCGCTGGCGGCAGCGGCGCGCGCGGCTTGAACGAACTCACCGGCGATCTGCGTGACCTCGAGGCGCAGCGGCTCGCGGTGCAGGCCGATGGCAAGATCATCGTGTTCGGCGGCGACATCGCCACGACCCAGAGACGCTTCCATGTGGCGCGCTTCTTCGCCAACGGCCTGCCGGACTTGGGCTTTGGCGATGACCGCATCGAGATCACCCCCGCCCGTGGCGCGGCCACGCTGCCGCGCGTCGAGTCCTTCCACCGCAGCCTGTTGATCGACCCCGCCGGCCGCGTGCTGTTCAGCGCGCACTTCCTCGGTAACAACGGCCAGGTGGCCATTACCGATGGCAACCGCCAGATGATTGGCCGACTCTGCGGCGGCGAGAGTGCCAGCACGCGCGTGAGCGATTTTGCGCTCAACGACCGCACCGGTGTTGCGCCCAACAGCGTGCAGACCTCCAACATCATCACCATCGCGGGCTTGCCGGAGGGTCAGAGTTCGCTGATCCGCGTCGATAACGGCAGCTACTCGATTGGCTGCAACACGACGAGCGTAGGCACCTTCATCGAGTCGATGGAAAAAGTGGTGAACGGTGACACCGTCTGCGTGCGCCACACGGCCGCCGCGAGCGGCACCATGACCACCACGCTGACGCTGGGCGGCGGGCCGGATGAGTTCAGTGAGGCCTTCATCACCGACACCGCCTTGCCGGAACCGGGGACGATCCAGTTCGACCCGGCCACGCTGAGCGTGGGCGAGGGCGGCTCGATGGCCGTGCTCACCGTCACCCGCACCGGCGGCACGGCGGGTGCGATCAACGCCACCATCACGGCAACCGGCGGCACGGCGACCGAGGGCGTGGACTTCAGCGGCAACAACTTCAGCATCGTATTTGCAGACGGCGAGAGCGGCAGCAAGACCGCGACGGTGATGATCTTGAACGACGGCATCGACGAGCCGGACGAGACGGTGGTGTTCACGCTGGCCGAACGGGTGAACCCGCCCACGGTTGCGGCCAAGGCGCTGGGCGCGCAGACCACGGCCACACTCACCATCGTCGATGACGACGAGGCACCCGCTCCCGCGCCCGCTGGCACCCTCCAGTTTGCGCAGGCAAACCTCAGCGTCAACGAAGCCGCTGGCACGGCCACGCTCACCGTCACCCGCACTGGCGGCACCGCAGGCGCAGCCAACGCGGTCATCACGGTCAGCGGCGGCAGCGCCACGCTGGGGGCTGACTTCAGTGGCGACCGCTTCAGCATCGCCTTTGCCGATGGCGAGGGCGGCAGCAAGACGGCCACCGTCAACCTCGTCAACGACAGTGTCGTCGAGCCGGACGAAACGGTGATCTACACCCTGAGCGAAGCGGTGGTGGCGGGCAGCCCGCCCGAGAGCAAGGCCGGCAACGGTGCGAAAGCACTCGGCAGTCCGGTCACCCTCACGCTGACGATCGTCAATGACGATGTTGCACCGACCCCAACGCCTGATCCGACGCCCACACCGACCCCGCCCCCCGTCGGCACGCCGGTGCAGGCCACGGGCAACAGCAGCGGCGGCGCCTTCGGCCTGGCCTTGCTGCCGGTGCTGATGGGCATGGCGGCGCTGCGTCGCAAGCTCGCGGCTGCGGCCTTGCTGGCGGCGCTGCTGCCGGCCGCACAGGCCGCCGCACCCGGCGATTGGGCCCTGCGGCTGTCGGCCGGGCCGACCTACCCGAGCAGCAACAGCGCCAGCCTGCAACAGGCGCTGAATGCGCGCGGCCATGCCGTCACCGCGCAGCAGGACGAAGATCGTGTCGGCTATGCGATTGATCTGGAATACGCGCTGTCCGCAGACCTCTCGCTACAGGCCAGCTATGCGCGGCTGGGCGAGGCCAAGGCCCGCGTCGGCGGCACCACGCCCAACGAGGCGCAGCTGGTGCGCGATATCGCCGGCCAGCTGCCGCATTTCGGCGATCTGCTGTCGCTGTCCATGCTCTGGCATCTGCCGCTGTTTGCAGGCATCGAGCTGGAGCCGAGCCTGGGCTTGTTCGTGCTGCACGGCGAGCGCGAGGGCAAGACCGCCGCGGTGCGCTTCAAGGACGAGCACACACTGGCAGGCGGCTTGCTCGGCATGGGGCTGAGCGGCCCGACGGGGCTCTCGCCCCAGCTGCGCTGGGTTTCGGGGCTGCGGTTTTATGGCTCGTCGGACTCCAGCGCGCTGTTGCTGTTCGGGCTGGAATATCGCTGGGCGCGCTGAAGTCGCGCAGGCAGGGCCGCCGATGAGAGGGTTTACGGCGCGGCGGCCGGGTTGCGCGTAGTGAGGCGGATGCGCGCCAGCTTCACGGCGTTGGAGCGCGCCTCGATCACCTCGAACTCGTAGTCGCCCACCTGCACCTTGCGGCCGGACTTGGGGATGTCGCCGAGCTGCTCGACCACCAGGCCGTTGATGGTCTTCGGTCCGTCGGTGGGCAGCTTCCAGCCCAGGCTGCGGTTGAGGCTGCGGATGTGCACGTTGCCGCTCACCAGCGCGCTGCCGTCGTGGTCGAGCGTGACGTTCTTCTGCCGTGTGGAGGGGTCGCTGGTGAACTCGCCCACCACTTCTTCGAGGATGTCTTCGAGCGTCGCCAGACCCTGGATGTCGCCGTATTCATCGACCACGAAACCGATGCGGCGCTTCTGGTCCTGGAAGTTCAGCAACTGCTGGTTGAGCGGCGTGCCACTCGGGATGAAGTAGGGCTCGCGCACCAGCGTCATCAGGTTGTCGAGATTGAGTTGGCCCTGTGCGGCAGCGCGCACCAGCTTGCGCAGATGCACCACGCCCTTGAGATCGTCGATGGAGCCATTGAACACCGGCAGCCGCGTGTGGCTCGAAGCGATGATGACCTCGTGGATCTGCTCCCAGGGCTCGGAGAGATCAATGCCGACGATCTCGTTGCGCGGGATCATGATGTCCTCGACCGTCGCGTGTTCGAGGTCGAGAATCGACAGCAGCATTTTCTGGTGGCGCAGCGGGATCATGGCACCGGCTTCCACCACCACGGTGCGCAGTTCCTCCGACGACAGCGAGTGCGCCACGGCGTCTTCTTTCGTCACGCCGAGCGCGCGCAGCACGCCGTTGCTGAGCAGGCTCACCGTCCACACCACCGGGGTGAGCAGCCATTGCAGCGGGTAATTGATGTAGGCGGTGGGGATGCCGACGCGCTCCGGGTAGAGCGCGGCGAGGGTCTTGGGCGCGGCGTCCGAGAACACCAGCATGACGATGGTGAGCACCACGGTGGTGATGCCCAGCACCGCCTCGTCGTTGCCGAACAGCTTGATGGAGAGCAGGGTGGCGACGACGGTGGCGGCGTTGTCGGAGAAATTCTTGCCGAGCAGCAACAGGCCAATCAGGCGGTCGGGGCGGTCGAGCAGTTTCTGCGCGAGCCTTGCACCGCGGTCGCCCTGCTGGGCGCGGGTCTTGAGGCGATAACGGTTGAGCGTCATCAGGCCGGTTTCAGAAGCCGCGAAAAAAGCGGAGAGCATCAACAGAAAGACGAGGAGCGCGAGTTCCAGGCCCAGGGGCAGATCGTTCAAGTGCGGCTGTTGCCGGTGACTACGGAGATACGCATGATTACGAAAGCAAGTGGGGCGATGTCAAGGCGTCGTCGTGTGCAGCGGCGAGAAAACGCACTTCAAGTCCAGTGACGGCCAAGGATTTGTTCAAGCACCAATTTACTGCCGAAGTAGGCGAGCAGCAGCGCGCCATAGCCCGAAAGTGCCCAGCGCACCGCGCGTTTGCCGCGCCAGCCCCAGCGCCGGCGGCCAAGCAGCAGGGCCGCAAAGATCAGCCAGGCGATGATCGAGAGCACGGTTTTGTGCACCAGATGCTGCGCGAAAAGATCGTCGACAAAAATCAGCCCTGAGAGCAGCGCCAGCGACAGCACGAAGAAACCCGCGCCGATGAGCTGGAACAACCAGTCCTCGCTGGCCTGCATCGGCGGCATGCGCAGCACGCGGGCGAGTTGGTCTGGTTTGTGCAGCAGCCGGTCGAGTACATCGAGTGCGATGGCTTGTGCTGCGGCCAGCGTCAAAAGGCCTGCCGCGAAGATCGAGAGTGCGGCGTGCAGCGCGATGCGCCAGTCGTGCGGGGCGTTGCCGCCCGGCTGTGTCGGCCACACCGCCGCCAGTGCGACGCCCGCGGCAGCCAGCGGATAGATCGCAGTGCGCAAGGGCCGCAAGGTGGCCACACCCGAGAGCAGCCCCAGCAGCAGCGCCGATTGCCAGGTGAGCAGGGAGAGCGCCTGCGTCAGGCCCAGGCGGCCGCCCACGGCCTGAACACTGGCGATCAACACGATGCTGTGCAGCACGACGGCGGCGATCAGCACCAGCAGCACCGGGCCGCTGTCGCGCGCCTGCGCGGCCCGCAAGGCGGTAAACAGGTAGGCAATGGCCGCCAGCGCGGCGGACAGGAGCAAAAGGGAGGTCATCAATCGAGAATAGCACCGCCATCCCGCGCTTCGAGCGGCGTCGGCAAGGCATTTGAAAGCTGCGTGTTAAGCTGCTTCGACCTCACATAGGGTCTCTCACAAGGCCGTCCGTCACCTCAATGCGCATCAAGATTCTGGGCTGTAGCGGTGGCGTCGGGCCCGGCCTTCGCACCACCAGCTTGCTGATCGACGACGAACTGCTCATCGACGCGGGCACCGGTGTGGGCGACTTGGCACTCTCGCAGATGCGGCGCATCCGCCATGTGGTGCTCACCCACTCGCACCTCGACCACGTCTGCGGCCTCGCCTTCATGGCCGACAACCTGTTCGACCTGATCGACGAGCCGATCACCGTGCATGCCTCCGAGACGACGCTGCAAGTGGTGCAGGAGCACATCTTCAACTGGAAGATCTGGCCGGATTTCTCGAAGCTGCCCACCCCGAAAAATCCCTTGCTGCGCTGGCAGACGATGCCGGTCAACACCCCGCTCGATGTCGGCAACGGCCGCTCGGTGCTGAGCTTCGATGTGCTGCACACGGTGCCGGGCGTGGGCGTGGCGGTGCAGTGCAAGACCGGCATCTTCGCCTTCAGCGGCGACACCTATGCAACCGATCTCTTGTGGGACGCGCTCAACGCGCTGCCCCGGCTCGACATGCTGATGATCGAGATCGCGTTCCCCGACGAGCAGGGCGAGCTGGCCGAGACGTCAAGGCATTTCACCCCGTCGCTGCTGGGCCGCGAGCTGGCCAAGCTGAGACACAAGCCGCAGCTGCTGCTTACGCATCACAAGCCCGGGACCGAGGGTTTGATCCAGCGCGAATGCACCGAGGCGCTGGCGGGCTGGGACTATCACCACCTCGAAGCGGGTGAGATTTTCATGCTGTGACTCACAGCGCTTTTCAACCAATGCAACCGAATTGAATCCCCATGTTTGACTCCCTAAGCCAACGCCTCGGCAGCGTGCTCGATGCGATGCGCGGCGCCGGCCGCCTCACCGAAGACCAGATCAACTCGGCCGCCCGCGAGCTGCGCATGGCGCTGCTCGAGGCCGACGTGGCGCTGCCGGTCATCAAGAGCTTCGTCGAGGCCATCAAGCAGAAGGCGCTGGGTGTGGAGATCACCCAGAGCCTCACGCCCGGCCAGGCGTTTTTACGCTTGGTGCAAGCCGAGCTGACCAGCGTGCTCGGTGGCGAGGCGGTGCCGCTCAATCTGCGTGCGCAGCCGCCGGTGGTGCTGATGATGGCGGGCCTGCAAGGCTCGGGTAAGACCACCAGCACCGGCAAGCTGGCGCGCTGGCTGAAGGAGCGCGAGAAGAAAAACGTGATCGTGGTCAGCTGCGACGTTTACCGCCCGGCTGCCATCGAGCAGCTGCGCGTGGTGGCCGAGCAGGTGGGTGTGGAGTGGTTCCCGAGCGCGGTCGGCCAGAAGCCAGAGGACATCGCCCGCGCCGCCATCGCCCATGCCAAGTTGCAGGCTGCCGACGTGCTCATCGTCGACACCGCCGGCCGCACCAGCATCGACGAGGAAATGATGGTGGAGCTGGCCGCACTGCACGCGGCAGTCAACCCCACCGAAACCCTGTTCGTGGTCGATGCCATGACCGGCCAGGACGCCGCCAAGACCGCGCGCGCCTTTGCCGACCGCGTGCCGCTGACCGGCGTGATCCTCACCAAGGCCGATGGCGACTCGCGCGGTGGCGCCGCGCTCAGCGTGCGGCAGGTGACCGGCGCGCCGGTGAAGTTCATCGGCATGGGCGAGAAGAGCGACAAGCTCGAAGTCTTCCATCCCGATCGCATTGCCGCGCGCATCCTCGGCCAGGGCGACATGCTCGGCCTCATTGAAGAGACCGTGCAGCGGGTGGATGCCGAAAAGGCCGCCAAGCTTGCGGCGAAGATGAAGTCCAAGAAGGGCTTCGATCTGGAGGACTTCCGCGAGCAGATGCAGCAGATGCAGAACATGGGCGGCATCGCATCCATGCTGGAAAAACTGCCGGGCGGTGCGCAGATGCAGGCCCAGCTCAAGAACGTGAACCCCGAGAAGGAAGCCAAGCGCGTCATCGCCATCATCAACTCGATGACCGCGCAGGAGCGCAAGTTCCCCGATCTCATCAAGGCCTCGCGCAAGCGCCGTATCGCCAAGGGTTCGGGTGTTGAAGTGCAGAACGTCAACCAGCTCTTGCGCCAGTTTGACCAGAGCCGCGAGATGATGAAGAAGATGGCCGGCGGCGGCATGATGAAGATGATGCGCAGCATGGCCGGCAAGCTGCCGCCGGGGATGCTGCCGAGGCGCTAGCGCGGTGGTTCCGCTTCAGCTGCGGGAACGTGCTTTGAGATATGCGGGGTCATGCAGGCCGATGGCGACGATTCGCAGCTTTCCTCCAACGATGCGATAGACCATGCGCGGGCCGGTTTCGCCATCCTGTTCGCCCACTTCGCAAGCGCGAAAGCCGACAAGCTTGCCGGTGAGCGCATGGTCACCAGGTAGCCGCTTTGTGCTGCTCTCTGCAATCCAGCGGACGTAGAGCATCGCTTCATCCAGCAGATCGTGCCCAGCAGCCAGTAGCTCAATGAAGTCTGCTGGCAGATCGTCGTGCAGGACGATCTTGAGCGGCTTTACTTCATTTGACCTTGGATGTAGTCGCGGGCTTGTTTGGCGGTATCAAACTCCTTGCTACCACGCCATTTCTTGCTGCGGGCGGTGGCTTTGGCCTCTACGGATGCGGGCTGGTCTGCCAACATCCTGAGTGCTGCCAACACCAAGCCTCGTGCAGTGCGAGCGCCGCTGGCTTGCATGGCGCGATCCACCACGGCTGCGGGCAGCTTGGCGAGGTCTACGTTCATGTCTGGTTTCATTGCGGCACCTCCCAAGGTTTGCGTCATTCTAGCGGTCTGGATTCCCGCCTTACGCGGGAATGACAGTCAAAGGTTTGGCCCTACCACTCAATACCCCGCCGCCATCCCATCCTTGCGCGACTCCGAGGCGCCGTAATAGGCGCCGGTCTTCAAGTCGCGCTGGATCGCCTGATAGCCGCCGTAGCCACCGAACTCCCAGCCCATCTGGTGGCCCTTGCCCATCAGCGCCCGCACCGATTCGTACGGGAAGCCGGTTTCCAGGCTTAAGCTGCCGCCATCGGTCATCTGTTCGCCGGTCGGCTCTGATGAACCAGTGTGATACCAGCGCGGCGCGTCACCGGCTTCCTGCAGGTTCATGCCGAAGTCGATCAGGTTCTGCACGATCTGCACGTGGCCCTGCGGCTGCATGTCGCCGCCCATCACGCCAAAGCTCACCCAGGGTTTGCCGTCCTTGGTGATGAAGGCGGGGATGATGGTCTGGAACGGTCGCTTGCCCGGTGCATACACGTTCATGTGCCCGGCTTCGAGCGAGAACATCTCGCCACGATCCTGCAGGATGAAGCCGAGGCCCGGTGGCGTCATGCCGCTGCCCATGCCGCGGTAGTTGCTCTGGATCAGCGACACCATGTTGCCCGCCGCATCGGCGGTGGTGAGGTAGATCGTGTCGCCTTGTTTGAGCGCAGGGTTACCAGCGTCGATGCGCTTGGCGGCCTTGGCAGGGTCCAGCAATTTGCCGCGTTCGGCGGCGTAGGCCTTGCTGATGAGCTGGGCGACGGGCAGGGCGTTGAACGCCGGGTCGGCGTAGTACCTGGCGCGATCCTCGAAGGCGATCTTCTTCGTCTCGGTCACCAGATGCAGATGCTCGGCGCTGCCGAAGGCGATCTTGCTGAAGTCGTAAGGCTCCAGCAGATTGAGCATCTGCAACGCGGCGATGCCTTGAGAGTTGGGCGGCAGCTCCCACACGTCGTAACCGCGATAATTGGTGAACACCGGCTGCACCCATTCACTGGTGTGCGCGGCGAAATCGGCGGCAGACAGATACCCGCCCTGCGCCTTCATGTAGTCGCCGACGGTGCGGGCAATGGCGCCCTTGTAGAAGGCATCGCCACCGTCCTTGGCGATGGCCTCCAGCGTGTTGGCGAGGTTGGGGTTCTTCCAGATCTCGCCTTTTTTCGGCGCCTGGCCGCCCAGCGTCATCTGCTCGGTGAAGCCGGGAAACTTCGAGAGCCGTGCCACGCAGCGACCCCAGTAATACGCCACGACTTCGCTGACGGGATGGCCTTCGCGTGCGGTGTTGATGGCCGGGGCCAGCACGGTTTTCATCGGCAGCTTGCCGAACTTGCGGTGCAGCTCGAACCAGCCATCGACCGCACCCGGCACGCTCACCGGCAGCGGGCCGTGTGGCGGCAGGCGTTCGAGTTTCTGTTCGGCCAGCACGCTCTTGAGTTTCTCCAGCGTCAGCGACTGCGGCGAGCGGCCGCTGGCGTTGAGTCCGTAGAGTTTCTGCGTCTTCGCATCCCAGACGATGGCGAACAGATCGCCGCCGATGCCGTTGCCGGTCGGCTCCACCAGACCCAGCATGGCGTTGGCGGCGATGGCGGCATCCACCGCCGAGCCACCGGCCTTCAAGGTGTCGAGCGCGGCATTGGTGGCGAGCGGGTGGCTGGTCGCCGCCATGCCATGCAGGGCGATCACCTCGCTGCGGGTGGCAAACGGCTGGCCGGTGATGCGGTCAGCCGCGATGGCAGGCAGGGCGGTGCAGGCAAGCAGCAGGCAAAGGGTGCGGCGCATGGCGAGGCTCAGCGGCAGTAAATGCCCACAGCATCGCCGCAATCACCCACCCAGGCAAAGCTCAGCGCGGGGCCATGCGGATCGCGCCATCCAGACGCACCGCCTCGCCATTGAAGTAGCCGGTGGAGACCATGAACGCCACCAGCTCGGCGTATTCCTGCGGCTGGCCGAGCCGCTTGGGGAAGGGCACCGAGGCGGCGAGGGCGTCCTGCACGTTCTGCGGCATTGCGGCCATCAGCGGCGTATGAAAAATGCCGGGCAGGATGGTGTTGATGCGAATGCCCTCGCTCATCAGGTCACGCGCAATCGGCAGCGCCATGCCCACCACGCCGGCTTTCGAAGCCGAGTAGGCGGCCTGGCCGATCTGGCCGTCTTCGGCTGCGACCGAGGCGGTGTTGACGATGGCGCCGCGCTCGC
>JAUSQI010000022.1 GCA_030652575.1 Stagnimonas sp.
CCGAGCCCTACAACAACCTCGCCGTGCTCTACGCCCAGCAGGGCGACTACGAAAAAGCCCGCGACGCGCTCGAAGCCGCACTCGCCACCCACCCGGCCTACGCCACCGCGCACGAAAACCTGGGCGATATCTACGCCGCCCTCGCCGGTGCTGCCTACAACCGCGCCTCCATGCTCGATCAGGGCAACCAGGCCGTGCGCTACAAGCAGAACCTCATCAACCAGCTGGATACCGGCATCGGTGCCGCACCGGCTTCGGGCTCGATCAACGTCGCCGCACCTGCGCCCGCCCTCAAGCCGGTCACGGCAGCGGCTGCCCCCGTCATCGCTGCCAGCCCGTCCGCTGCTCCGGCGGAGTCCGCGAGCGTGGCCGACAGCACCGGCGTCAATGCCGCCCTGCAGGCCTGGGCCAAGGCCTGGTCGGCGCGCGATGTCGATGCCTACCTCGCCCAGTACGCGCCGGACTTCGCACCCGAAGGTGGCTTGTCCCGTGCCGCCTGGGAGGCCCAGCGCCGCGACCGCATCACCCGCCCCAGCCGCATCGGCGTGCGCGCCATCAACGCCGAACTTTCAAAAGTCGGTGATGACCGCGTGCGCGTGAGCTTCGTGCAGGAATACCAGTCCGACACCTTCTCCGATCAGGTCAACAAGGTGCTGGAGTACAAGTCCACCGGTGGCAGCTGGAAAATCGTCCGCGAGTTCATCCGCTAATTCCCAGCCACCCTGCATCTGAGCTGTATTGGGAATGCCCCGCTCCAGATTCTTAGCGTGCGCCCTGCTGCTCGCCGCCCTGGTTGAACCCGTCGCCGCCACCCCTGCCCCCGAGGCGGTGATGCGGCAGCTGGTCGACACCCTGAGCGGCGCGCGCGCGGCCGCACCCGCCAGCAGCGCCGACCTGAGTCGTGTGGCGCGCAGCCCCACCGCGCGGCTCGAAGAGCTGGTGGAAGAAGCCCAACTGCGCCTGGCCCCACCGCGCGTGCCCAAGGGCAGTCTGCCCGCCAGCCTGCTGAAGCTCTCGGACGACCAGCGCTATGCCGTGGTGGTGGACCTGCCCCGCGCGCGCCTCTACGTGCTCGAAAACACCAAGGGCACGCTCAAAATAGTGCGCGAGCACTACGCGGCAATGGGTCGCAACGGCGTCGGCAAGCAGAGCCGCGGCGACCTGCGCACGCCCATCGGCATCTACACCGTCACCGGCTTCACCGAGGACAACGCGCTGCCGGATTTATACGGTGCCGGGGCGTTCCCGCTCACCTATCCCAACATCTGGGATCGCCACCACGGCCGCGACGGTTCGGGCATCTGGCTGCATGGCGTGCCGATGAACATCGGCTCGCGCGCGCCGCGCTCCAGCGAGGGTTGCGTGACGATGGCCAACAGCGACCTCGTGGCGCTCCGGCCCTATCTGCAGGCGGGCAAGACGCCGGTGATCCTGAGCGAATCGCTGAGCTGGATGCCGCCCGCCATCATTGCCAAGGACCGCGATGCGCTGCTGGCGCGCATCGAGGAATGGCGCTCGCGCTGGTCGGCCATCGACACCGAGGCATACCTGAATTTCTACAGCGATGAGTTCGTCAGCAATGGCATGAACAAGTCCGACTTCAGCGCCTACAAGCGGCGCGTCAACGCCAGCAAGCGGCACATCAGCGTGCAGCTGCGCGACCTCGACCTGCTGCGCTACCCCGGCGAACCGAATCTGGTGATGGCGCAGTTCCGGCAGGACTACAGCAGCGACAACTTCTCGGTCAGCGGCAAGAAGCAGCAGTTCTGGCGGCAGCAGAAAGATGGCAGCTGGAAGATCGTGCTCGAAGAGAGCTGATCCCTGCGAACTTCGTAGGATGGATAAGCGAAGCGCATCCACCGAGCCGAGGCGCGACAGATTTGGCGGATGCTCTTGGCTCTAGCCGCCCAGCTCGGCCAGCTTCTGCTCCAGTGCGGCCACCCGCGCTTCCAGGGCTGCAAAGCGCGCCTCGGCATTCGATGTGATGCGCGGCGCGGCGGTGCTTTCTTCAAACGCAGGTATCACCGGCTCGCCGCACAGCAGATGCGCATGGCGCACGGCGGATTGCCCGGTACTGCGCGGCAACGTCAGCACCAGCGGCTGCGCGCGGTCGGCCAGGTCATCCAGTGCTGCCTGCACGCCGTCGGCATCGGCGGGGCCGTTCATGGGTGCTGCGTTGGCGCGCAGCTCGGCGGTGGTCTGCGCGCTGCGCAGCATCAGCGTCACCAGCACGGCCTGCGTCGCCGGCTTGAGCAATAGCTGGTGCATGAAACGGCTGCGCCATTTGGTGGCGCGTGCACTGCTGTCGTCGCGGCCGACAAAGCCTTTTTCTTCGAGCGTCAACAGGGCATTGCCCACCTCGCCTTCGGTGAGCGCCATCGCGGGATTGCGGCTGCTCTTCTGGTTGCACGCGGCCATCAGGCCATTGACCGTCATCGGGTAATAGTCCGGCGTGGTCAACGATTTTTCGGTGAGGCTGGCAATCACGCGGGCCTCGCTGACGGTGAGCAACAGCGCGCTCATTGGTCGTCCACGTCAGCTGCTTCGAGCGCATCGCGCTTGGCGGCGACGGCGGCCAGCAGCTTGTCCCAGGCATCAACGAACAGCTGCACGCCATCGGCGACGAGCTGATCGGTGACGGCGGCAAACGGCAGGCCGAGCTTGTCGACTGCCGCCATCACCGCCAGCGCCGTCGGCACTTCGGCATCGAGCGTGCGCTGCGCCTCGCCGTGGTCACGGAAGGCATCGAGCGTGGCCGGCGGCACGGTGTTGACGGTGGCGGGGCCAATCAGCTGCTCGATGTAGAGCGTGTCGCGCAGGGCGGGATTCTTGACTCCGGTGGAAGCCCACAGCAAGCGCTGCGGCTGCGCGCCCCTGGCGGCCAGAGCCTGCCAGCGCGCACTGGCGTGCACGGTGAGAAAGTCCTGGTAGGCGAGCTTGGCGTTGGCGATGGCGATGCGGCCCGCCAGCACAGCGGCCTCGTCGCCCTTGGCCGCCAGCTGCGCATCCATGGCGGTGTCGATGCGGCTGACGAAGAAGCTGGCGACGCTGGCGATCTTGTCGATGGCCTCGCCCTTGGCGACGCGGTCTTCGAGACCCTGCAGGTAGGCCTCGGCCACCGCGCCATAGGCGGCGCGCGAGAACAGCAGCGTCACGTTGACATTGATGCCTTCGGCGATCAGCGCCCGCACCACCGGTACGCCCTCGGGCGTGCCGGGCACTTTGATCATCAAATTGGGACGGCCCACGGTGCGCCACAGACGGCGGCCTTCTTCGAGCGAGCGGGCACTGTTGCTGGCGAGCCGGGGCGAGACTTCGAGGCTCACGTAGCCATCGACGCCTTGCGTGGTTTGGTAAGTGGGCCAGAACACGTCGGCGGCCATGCGGATGTCTTCCACCGCCAGCAATTCCACCAGCTGCTCGGGGTCGCGCTGGCCGGCGCGCACATGGGCGTGGATGGTGGCGTCGTAGAGCGTCGACCCGGCAATGGCTTTCTCGAAGATCGCGGGGTTGGAGGTCAGGCCCTGCAGGCCATCGTCGGTGATGAGCTTTTGCAGCCCGCGGCCATCGACAAAATCGCGACGGATGTAGTCCAGCCAGATCGACTGGCCGTGTTCAGCGATGTTTTTTAGGCGGCTCATGGGGTGGCAGCGCGTTGTTCATAAAAGGGGATAGAGCATACCCAAGCCCGGGGTCACAACGGGGGGTATGCGGCATGCCGAGGGCATGGATGTTGCGAGTTCGCCGCTGAACCTACGCAAACGTCCGCCGAATCATCCACCGAGCCCCGACGCCATGAGCCGCAAGACCCGCCCCGATCGCTTTCAGCTGCGCCCGCTGTCGCTGGCCGCCGCCTTCTTTGGTGCCGCACCCTCAATGGCGGTGTGGGCTCAGGAACCGCCTGCGGCGACGGCAGCTGAAGAAGCGCCTGCGGCAAGCACGCCCGAGACCGGCGTGTTGCTCGAAAACGTGCAGGTCACCGCCACCCGCCGCGACGCCGGCGTGCAGGACATCCCGCTCAACATCACCGCCGTCACCGGTGCCGAGATTGCCCGCCAGGGGCTCACCGATCTGGCCGATCTGGCGGCCACCGTGCCCGGCATCTTTTTGCAGGACCAAGGCGGCCGCGATGGCAACCGCATCGTCGTGCGCGGCCTCAACGTCAGCTCGCTGGCCTCCAGCGAGGCCACCGGTAACAGCACCGGCGGCGTGGTGGCCACTTACATCGGCGACATCCCGCTCTATCTCGACTTGAAGCTCATCGACATCGAGCGCGTCGAAGCCCTGCTGGGGCCGCAGGGCACGCTCTACGGCGCTGGCACCCTGGGCGGGGCGATCCGCTACCTGCCTAACCGCCCCAACACCAGCCGCGCCAGCTTGAGCCTGAGCCAGGACAGCTATCTTCTGAGCAAGAGCAACGGCCTAGGCAGCGAAACAACGGTGGTCGGCAACCTGCCGCTCAGCGACAAGGCCGCCGTGCGCGCCTCGGTGGGCTATTACTTCGGCCCGGGCTTCATCGACAACAAGTTTCTGGTGCGTACGCCGGGGGTTTCCGACCCCGAACCCGACTTCAGCAATCCCGATGCGGTCGCCGCCAACCTGCACACCGAGCGCGATGTCGACACCGAGCGCACGCTGGCAGCAAGGCTGGGGTTTCTCTACAAGTTCACCGATGACCTCAACGCCAACCTGACCTATTTCTATCAGGACCAGCGCATCGGCGGTCGCACCATCAATCACGTCGATGCGATCGGCACCGGCAAATACGAATCCGCCAACCGCTTCGAGGAGCCGAACGACCGCGAGAACCAGCTGCTGTCGCTTGAACTCGGCTGGGATCTGGGCTTTGCCAAGCTCACTTCGGCGACGGGCCTGTCGCGCTACGAGGAACTTGGCCAGCGCGACCAGACCGATCTGCTGCTCGACTTCGAATACGGCTACGAGGATTTCCCCGCCTTTGCCGCCTTCACCAAGGAGACCGGCAAGCAGGATCGCATCAGCCAGGAAATCCGCCTGGTGTCGAACAACAGCGGGCCGTTCAGCTGGATCGTCGGCGGCTTCTACAACGAGGCGGAGTCGAAGTTCACCAGCAGCGAATTCGCACCCGGCATACCGGAGTTCTTCGGCGTCGACCGGCCGGACAACCTCGAATACTTCCAGACCAGCGACGACACATTCACCGAAAAGGCGGTGTTCAGCGAAGTGGGCTATGCCTTCACCGACGCCTGGCAGGTCACGCTCGGCGCGCGCTATTTCAAGTTCGAGGACGACCTGACGCAGGGCATCGCCTTTCCGCTCGTCGATGGCTCGCAGCCCAACGAGGTGCTGCCGGACTTCCAGTCCAACAACATCAGCGACAGCGACAGCCTGTTCAAGATCAACACCTCGTACCGCTTCAACAAGGATCTGCTCGGCTACGTGACGGTGAGCGAGGGCTACCGCAGCGGTGGCGTCAACCCGCTGCCCAACTGTCCGGACCCACTGCCCGCCAACCAGTTCGCCTGCGTGCAGCCGGGCGAGGCACTCATCAAGCCCGATACCACGCTCAACCATGAAATCGGCCTGCGCAGCAGCTGGCTGGGCGGGCGTCTGGTGGTCAACGGCTCGATCTATTACATCCAGTGGGATGACGTGCAGGTGGCAGGCACCACCGAAGTCGGCAATGTGCCGATCACCGTCAACGGTGCCGAGGCGAAGAGCCAGGGTGTGGAGCTGGCGGTGCAGGGCCTGCTCAGCCGCCACTGGCGCATCAACGCCAGCTACACTTACACCGACTCGGAACTCAACAAGGATGCGCCCGGCATCGTCGGTGGCGAAGACGCCTTCAAGGGCGACCGCCTGCCCGGCTCGCCGAAGAATCAGGGCGCGGTGTTCCTGAGCTACAGCCAGAAAGTGCTTGGCAACTACACGGCGAGCGTGGACTACGGCATCCGCGCGGTGAGCAACATCCTCACCCGCACCGGCAGCCGCAACAACGGTGAATCGCTACCCGGCTATGTGGTGCACAAGGCCGCCGCCTCGCTCGCGGGCCGTGGCTGGACGGCGCGGGTGTATGCCGAGAACCTGTTCGACCGCTATGTCGAAACCGGCATCCGCAGCAACCGCACCTTCATCCGCGCGGTGGATAGTGACGGCGACGCCGACAATGGCGACGGCTTCAAGCTGCGCAGCTACTACAAGGATGTGCTCGAACCGCTGCGCGTCGGTGCCAGCCTGCGCTACGACTTTAAGTTCTAGTCGCCGCGTACGGGCGTGACGCCGCAGCAACGCCAGCACTGGCTGCGGCAGGCCGAGCTGCTGCTGGAGCAGCATCGCGTTGCCGAGGCCGCCGACTGCTGCCGTCGGCTGCTGGCCGCGGTGCCGGACGATGCCGAGGCGCATCTGCTGCTGGGCATGGCGCTGCTCGAACAGCGGCAACTGGCTGCGGCCCTCGCCAGCCTGCGCCGCGCCCATGCGCTCGCGCCGCAGGCTGCTGATGTCGCAGCACAGCTAGCCCGCGCGCTGTCGCTCGGCCAGCAAAAAGCAGCGGCCGTCGCGATGGCCGAAACGGCCCTCACGCTCATGCCGGAGACCGCCCTGACGCTCGACACCCTCGGCGTAGTGTTCAGCCGCGCCAATGCCCATGCACGTGCCGCCGCGCTGTTCGCCCAGGCCGTGGCCTTGGCGCCCGGCAACGCGGGCTACCAGTTCAACCTCGCCACGTCGCTGAAGTTTCTCGGCGATTTCGAAGCCGCCGAAGTCGCCTACGAAGCCTGCCTGCGCGCCGACCCGCAGTACTGGAAGGCCTACCCCACGCTTTCTCAGCTGCGCCCGCAAAGCGCCGCCCGCAATCACATTGCCCGTTACGAAGCGCTGCTGCCGCTTGCCAAGACGGTGGAGGGTCAGCTGCACCTGCGCATGGCATTGTTCAAGGAGTGTGAAGACCTGGGCCAGTACGCGGCGGCCTTCGCACACCTCGCCACCGGCAAGTCCGCGCGGCGCAAAAGCCTGGGCTATCAATTCGACACTGACGCACAACTGTTCGCGATGCTCATGGCGCATTGCGATGCGCCACCAGCGACGCCCCGCGGTTGTGATTCGAGCGAGCCGATTTTCGTGATCGGCATGCCGCGCACCGGCACTACGCTGGTCGAGCGCATTCTCAGCAGTCACCCGGATGTGCACGCCGCCGGCGAGCTGCAAAACTTCGGCCTGGCTCTGAAGCGCGCTAGTGGCAGCCGCACGCGCCAGCTGCTGGATGCCGAAACCCTGGCCGGCCTGCGCACGGCCGATTTCGCGGCCATCGGAAAGACCTATGTCGACAGCACACGGCCCGACACCGGCCACACGCAGCACTTCGTCGACAAGATGCCGCTCAATTTCCTCTACGCGGCCTTCATCCATCAGGCCTTGCCGCGCGCCAAGATCGTCTGCCTGCGACGCAACCCCTGGGATACCTGCCTCTCCAACTTCAGGCAGCTGTTCGCACTGCATTTTTCGTACTACAACTACTCGTACGACCTGCTCGATACCTCCCGCTATTTCATGCTGTTCGACCAGCTGATGGCACACTGGCAAAAGCAGATGCCAGGCGTGATTCTCGAAGTGCAATACGAGCAACTGGTGGCAAACCCCGAGGCGCAAACGCGCCGTCTGCTGGCGCATTGCAGCCTCGATTGGAACGAGGCCTGCCTGCACTTCGAGCGCAACGAATCCCCCGTATCGACCGCCAGTGCCGTGCAGGTGCGCCAGCCGTTGTATCAAAGCGCGGTGCAACGGTTTCGCCATTACGACGCCGAGCTGGCACCGCTCACGGCCTTGCTGACCCAAGCGGGCTACGCGCCTTAGTTCTTCTCGCGCAGCAGCACGGCGTTGGCGACCCAGCTCAATACGCCGAACAGCAAAGCGCCGATCAGTGCCGCCCAGAAGCCGTCGACATTGAAGCCGCTGAGGAAGTACGCGGCGAGGCCGAACATCAGGGCGTTGAGCACAAAGCTGAAGAGGCCCAGCGTGAGCAGCGTGATCGGCAGTGTCAGCAGCGAGAGGATGGGTTTGATGAAGGTATTGATGAGGCCCAGCACTGCGGCCGCGATCAGCGCCGCTGTGAAATTGACCACATGGACGCCGGGCACCACGTAGGCGACGCCGAGCAGACACAGCGCGTTGATGAGCCAGACCAGCAGCAGATTGAGCATGAAAATCTCCTTGTGAATGCAGCGATGCTGCGGCGCGAATCTGAACCGCTGCCGAATCATGCGCTGCGCTGAAATGCCCTAGACCTGACGTAGCACCACCACGCTGCCCACCAGCGATGCGGCCACCCACCAACCCGCCATCACGTCGCTGATGTAATGCACGCGCAGCACCACGCGCGAACAGCCGATCGTGAGCGAGAGCAGCACTGCGGCGACCGCTGCCGCGGTGGCAATCACGGCCGGTGCGGTGGTCGCCAGCAAGGCGGCCGTGCAGCCGTACAAGGTGCTGCCCATCAAGGTGTGGCTGCTGGGGAAGGATGAGCCGAAATGGGTGGCGCTGGCGGCATCGGGCCGCACCCGGCGCGTCAGTTTTTTCAGTGTGGTGCCGGAGGCACCCGCAAGGCCGCTGGTCATCGCCAGCAGCAGCGCGCCGAAGTGGTCACCGCCCAGCCAGAACAGCAACGCGAACAGCAACGTGAAGGTGCTGACCAGCGTCACTGAGCCGAGTGCTGAAAAATCCAGCGCCAACTCGCGCATGCGCGGCGTGTCGAAGTAGCGGCCGAGCCCGTGGAAGCGGCCAACGCCGCCATCGAAGCGCCCCCGGCGTCTCAGCTGCGCCGCCCAGAGCAGCATTACGCCCACTGCGGCCAAGGGCAGTGCAGCAGCAAGCCACCAGATTAGGTGTGGTTCAGTCATGTTCTGCATGATGCGTCATCTTCGCCGTTCCCCCTTAACCCGAACCCGCCATGCCCGCTGCCCGCCGCATCATCATCGTCGCCAACAGCAAGTCCGGCAGCACGGCTGCGAATGCTCTCGACCAACTCATCACCGCCCTGCGCACACGCGGCGCTGAAGTGGAGGCCCTGACCACCGAGCAGCCCGCGCAGTTGTCTGCGCTTGCGAAGAAAGCCTGCGAATCGAAGCCCGATGTGGCGGTAGCGTTCGGTGGCGATGGCACCGTCAACACGCTCGCAAACGCACTCGCCGGCAGCACGGTGCCGATGGGCATCGCGCCGCGCGGCACCTTCAATTACGTCGCAAAGCAATATGGCCTGCCGGAGTCGCCTGAAGACATTGCCGAGCTGTTGACGACCGGCAGCGCGCAGCCCATCGCAGCGGGCGAGGTGAATGGAAAACTCTTCCTCAACAATTGCAGCTTCGGCCTCTACACCGACGTGATCGAAGCGCGCGAGCGGCACAAGGCACAGTGGGGGCGCTACCGCCTGGTGGCCGTCATCTCGGCACTGGCGACTGCCTTGCGCTCCACCGCAAGGCTGCCGCTGAAGCTGGCGGGTGCCGAGAACGGCACGCACCACCACGGCCGCGCCAGCCTGTTCTTCGCGGGCGTGAACCCACGCCAGTTTGCGGATTCCGGCTTCGAGATCAGTGACGCCGTTGCCGCTGGCGCGCTCGGCTTCGTGGTGGTGGATACCATCAGCGCGGGGCGCATCGTCAAGATGATTGCAGGTGCTGCAGCCGGCACGGTCGAGCAGTTGCAGCACGTCACCGCCTTCACCGACACCGCCCTGCGCGCCGAGGTGTTGCGGCGCAGACCGCTGAAAGTGGTGATCGACGGTGAGCTGCTGCGAATGAACTCGCCGCTGCAATTCAACTATCGCGCCGCCGCCTTGCAGCTGGTGATGCCTGCCAGCCCTCAGATCGCCGTGGCGACTTGAGGCAAGGTGCGCAGTTCTTTGGCACGCTGCAATACGCCCAGGCAGTAACCGACGAAGTAGCCGATCACAAGGCCCAGCAGTGCCATCGTCATCGCACTGCGGCTGCCTGCAAAAAAGCTCTGCGGTGAGAAGCTTGCACCCTGCGCACTGGCCGCTTGCAGCGCCGGATAAATCACGATGAGCCGATACGCTATGCGCGCGGCAAAGATCAGCGAGATGGCCGTACCGAGAATGAGATTGGGCGTGTAGTACTGGCCATCCGCCTGCTGCTCGAAGCGCGTGTGTTGCACGCCCAGGCGCGACAGCAGCACGCCGATGGCAGCACCGGCGCACATCGCCAGCGCAATCACGCCATCAAACGATGGCCAGCGCAGCAGGGCTGCAAAGGCGAGCAGCAGGAAGCCGCTGCGCAGCCACAGCCGCCAGGGACTCAGCTTTTGCCGCGAGATGTTGCGGCGCACGCGGCGGTAGATGCTGAAAGCCAGCAGCGGTGCAGCAATCGCCATCGCGGGCACATGCACCATGCGGCTCTGCCCTCAGACTTCCAGGTAGTCGAGGATGCCCTGCGCCGCCTCGCGGCCTTCGAACACCGCAGTGACCACCAGATCGCTGCCGCGCACCATGTCGCCGCCAGCAAAAATCTTGGGGTTGGCGGTTTGGAACTTGTGCTTGGCCAGCACCGCACCATTGACCTTCATGCGGCCGTCTTCGTGCAGCTTCAACGCGTGTTGCGCAAACCAGGGCGCGGGGCTGGGCCGGAAGCCGAAGGCGATGACGACGCGATCGGCGGGGATGACATGCTCGCTGCCGGGGATGACCTCGGGCTTGCGGCGACCCTTGGCATCGGGCGCGCCGAGCTTGGTCTCGACGAACTTCACGCCCTCGACCTTGCCCTCGCCGACGATGCCGACCGGCGCGCGGTTGAACAGAAACTCCACGCCTTCTTCCTTGGCGTTGGCGACTTCTCGGCGCGAGCCGGGCATGTTGGCCTCGTCGCGACGATAGACGCAGGTGACGCTGTCAGCACCCTGGCGAATCGAAGTGCGGTTGCAGTCCATCGCGGTGTCGCCACCGCCCAGCACGACGACGCGCTGGCCTTTCATGTCGATGAATTGCGTGGGGTCGGTTTCGGTCTTCATCACGCGATGGATGTTGCTGATGAGAAAGGGCAGCGCCTGCACCACACCGGGCAAATCCTCACCAGGGAATTCGCCCTTCATCGCCGTGTAGGTGCCCATGCCGAGGAACACGGCGTCGTAGTCTTTCAGCAGCTCATCGAAGGCGATGTCCTTGCCGATTTCGGTGTTGAGCTTGAACTGCACGCCCTCGTGTTCGAGGATCATGCGGCGGTTCTTCACCACGTCTTTTTCGAGCTTGAACGGCGGGATGCCGTAGGTGAGCAGGCCGCCGATCTCGGGATACTTGTCGAACACCACCGGCGTCACACCATTGCGCGCGAGCACGTCGGCACAACCAAGCCCGGCAGGCCCGGCGCCGACGATGGCAACGCGCTTGCCAGTCGGCACCACCTTGCTCATATCCGGCCGCCAGCCCTGCTTGAAGGCCTCGTCCGAGATGTATTTCTCGATGTTGCCGATGGTCACTGCGCCAAAGCCATCGTTGAGTGTGCAATCACCTTCGCAGAGGCGATCCTGCGGGCAGACGCGGCCGCAGATTTCGGGCAGCGAGTTGGTCTGGTGCGACAGCTCGGCTGCCTGGAACAGATTGCCTTCCTCGACCAGCTTCAGCCAGTTGGGAATGTAGTTGTGCACCGGGCACTTCCACTCGCAGTACGGGTTGCCGCAGCTCAGGCAGCGGCCGGCCTGCGTCGCGGCCTGTTCGGCGGGGAAGCTCGCGTAGATCTCGCGAAAGTCGTGGATGCGCACTTCGGCCGGGACCTTTTTCGGGTCCTGGCGGGAGACATCCATGAACTGCATTGCATTTTTAGCGGCCATGTTTTTTTCCTTATGCCGCTGCGCGGATCGCGACAAGCAGTGATGAGATATCGGCCGCTTTAGGCTTCACCAGCCAGAAGCGCCCGACGTAGTCGCGGAAGTCCGCAAGGATGGCCGCACCCCAGGCTGAGCCAGTGGCCGCGACGTAGTCCTTGATGAGCGCCCGCAGGTAGTGCTGATGACCCTCCATGCTTTCGGCGATGACGCGATGGATGTCGATCAGCTCGTGGTTGTAGCTGTCCACGAAGTTGCGCTGCTGGTCGAGCACGTAGGCGAAGCCACCGGTCATACCGGCCCCGAAGTTGACACCGGTGCGACCGAGCACGGCGACGACACCGCCGGTCATGTATTCGCAGCCGTGATCGCCGCAGCCTTCGACGACTGCTGTAGCGCCGGAGTTGCGCACGCCGAAGCGCTCGCCCGCCGTGCCGCTGGCGTAGAGCGTGCCGCCGGTGGCGCCATACAGACAGGTGTTGCCGATGATCACCGTGTCCTGCGACTTGAAGCGCACGTTCTTCGGCGGCTTGATGACGATGCGGCCGCCGGCCATGCCCTTGCCGACGTAGTCGTTGGCATCGCCTTCGAGCTCGATATTCAAACCGCCCGCGTTCCACACGCCGAGCGACTGGCCGGCGGTGCCGGTGAGCTTGATGGTGATGGGCGCAGCTTCGAGCCCGTAGTTGCCGTGGCGCTGGGCGATTTCGCCCGAGAGGCGCGCGCCGATGGAGCGGTGGGTGTTGTTGACGGTGTAGTTCCACTCGCCACCGGTCTTGTTCTCGATGGCCGACATCGCATCACGCACCATCTGCTCGGCGAGCTCCGCCTTGTCGAACGGCGGATTGGTGCTGGTGCAGAACTGGCTGCTGGGCGACTGCATGCCCGCCGCATTGAGAATGGGCGAGAGATCGAGATGGCGCTGCTTGTCGGTTTTGCCTTCGGCGAGCTCCAGCAAATCGGTGCGACCAATCAGCTCCTGCAGCGTGCGCACACCGAGCACTGCCATCCACTCGCGGGTTTCTTCGGCCAGGAAGCGGAAGTAGTTCATCACCATTTCCGGCAGGCCGATGAAGTGCTTCAGGCGCAGCACCTTGTTCTGCGTCGCAACACCCGTGGCGCAGTTGTTGAGGTGACAGATGCGCAGGTATTTGCAGCCCAAGGCCACCATCGGCGCGGTGCCAAAACCGAAGCTCTCGGCACCGAGAATCGCGGCCTTCACCACGTCGAGACCGGTCTTCAAGCCGCCATCCGTCTGCACGCGCACCTTGTCGCGCAGGCCGTTCATGCGCAGCGTCTGGTGAGTCTCAGAGAGACCCAGCTCCCACGGCGTGCCCGCATATTTCACGCTGGTCACGGGTGAAGCACCCGTGCCGCCGTCGTAGCCGCTGATGGTGATGAAGTCGGCATACGCCTTCGCGACACCGGCCGCGATGGTGCCCACACCGGGGCCGCTGACGAGCTTCACGCTCACCATCGCCTTGGGGTTCACCTGCTTGAGATCAAAGATCAGCTGAGCGAGATCTTCGATCGAGTAGATGTCGTGATGCGGCGGCGGCGAGATGAGCGCGACGCCGGGCTTGGCGAAACGCAGCTTGGCGATCTGCTCGTTGACCTTGTCCCCAGGCAGCTGCCCACCTTCGCCGGGCTTGGCACCCTGCGCGACCTTGATCTGCAAGACTTCGGCGTTGACGAGGTAATGCGGCGTCACACCAAAGCGGCCGGAGGCAACCTGCTTGATCTTGCTGGTCTTCTCGGTGCCGTAGCGCGCCGGGTCTTCGCCACCTTCGCCGCTGTTGCTGCGGCCGCCGAGGCGGTTCATCGCAATCGCAAGTGCTTCGTGCGCCTCGGGCGAGAGCGCACCAAGCGACATGCCGGCGGAGTCGAAGCG
>JAUSQI010000027.1 GCA_030652575.1 Stagnimonas sp.
TCCCGCGAAGGCGGGAATCCAGGCAGCGCTCGGCACCGCGCACCGAGCTTAAGAGAACAGGCCACTGGATTCCCGCTTTCGCTGGAATGACGGGTGTTTAAGCCAGCTTCGCCTTGATCTTGGCCGACAGCGCGCCCATATCGGTTTTGCCCGTCACTTTCGGCTTGATGGCGGCCATGACCTTGCCCATGTCCTTGGGGCCAGCGGCGCCAGTTTCGGCGATGACCTCCGCAAGAATGGTGTCCAGCTCGGCATCGCTGAGCTGCGCGGGCAGATAGACCATCAATCCGGCGATCTCGGCAGCTTCCTTGTCGGCAAGCTCGGCGCGGTTGGCCGCGCGAAACTGGCTCTCGGAATCTTTGCGCTGCTTCAGCATTTTCTCGATGGCGGCGATCACGGCGGCGTCGGTCAGTTCGATCTGCTCGACCACTTCGCGCTGCTTCAGCTCGGCAGTGAGCATGCGCAGCAGCGAGACGCGCTCTTTCTCGCCGGCCTTCATGGCGATCTTCACGTCTTCGGTGATGCGGGTTTTCAAGTCAGTCATTGGATTCTCTCGGGCAATAAAAAAGCCTGCGGTGTTGCCAGCGCAGGCTTGATAACCGGCAACCAGTGCCAATCAATACATGCGCGTCTGGCGAGCGGTTTCGCGCAGAACTTTCTTCTCTTGGCGCTTCACGGCGGCAGCGCGCTTGCGCTTGCGCTCCATGCTGGGCTTCTCAAAAAACTCTTTCTTGCGAACATCGGTCAAGACACCGGCTTTTTCGCAGGTGCGCTTGAAACGGCGGACAGCCACTTCAAACGGTTCGTTATCGCGGACGCGGACTTCAGGCATGGGCTACTCGACTCACTGGGGTTGGGACGCCCAAGCGGGACGTCTGCGTTGGTGTCACGACTTAGCCGTCGGGACGAAAGGGCCGCGATTCTATGCGTATTTTTTGGTCGGTGCAAAGCTGGGCCGGCTGGTTTGCGACAATGACGCCATGTCACGCCCTACTGATACCCGCCCCATACTGGCCGTAGAGACCTCCTGCGACGAAACCGCTGTCGCCGTTTATGGCGCCTCTGGCCTGCTGGCGCACACCCTGCATTCGCAGATCAAGCTGCATGCCGAGTATGGCGGCGTGGTGCCTGAACTCGCCTCGCGCGACCACGTGACCCGCGTGCTGCCGCTGATCCGCGCCGTGCTCGCAGAGGCGGGATTGAAGCCCACCGACCTGGGCGGTATCGCCTACACCGCAGGGCCGGGTCTGATCGGGGCGTTGATGGTCGGCGCCGCAGCGGCGGCCGGACTGGCGGCCGCACTCGACGTGCCCCTGATCGGCATCCATCACATGGAAGGCCATCTGCTGGCGCCGATGCTGGAGAGCCCTGCACCCGCCTTCCCCTTCGTCGCCCTGCTGGTCTCCGGCGGCCACACGCTGCTGGTGGACGTGCAGGGCGTGGGCCGTTACGCGCTGCTGGGCGAGAGCTTGGACGACGCCGTCGGCGAGGCCTTCGACAAGACCGCCAAGCTGCTCGGCCTGCCCTACCCCGGCGGCCCGGAGCTGGCGCGGCTGGCCGAAACCGGCACGCCCAGCCGCTTCAAGCTGCCGAAGCCGATGACCGATCGCCCCGGCCTCGATTTCAGTTTTTCGGGCCTCAAGACCGCCGTGCTCACCGCCCTGCCGCGCGATGCCGATGCGCAGACCAAGGCCGATCTCGCACGTGGCTTCGAGGATGCCGTGACCGAAACGCTCGCCATCAAATGCGCGCGTGCGCTCGATGCCACTGGCCATCGCACCCTCGTCGTCGCAGGCGGCGTCGGTGCCAACCTGCGCTTGCGCGAGCGGCTCCATGCCTTGGCAGCCAAGTGCAATGGCCAGGTGTTTTTCCCGCGCCGCGAGTTCTGCACCGACAACGCCGCGATGATTGCCTACGTTGGCTGGGTGCGCCGCAGCGAGGGCCTGGCGGCTGTCACCGGCTTCCCGACCCGCGCGCGCTGGCCGTTGACGGAGCTACGCCCCGTCAACGCGTAGACTCCCCCATCCCCTGTACCCCGACCCCTATCCCCGCATCTCGATACCGATGGACAAAGTCTTCATCCGCGCGCTCGAAATACAGACCCACATCGGGGTGAATGCCTGGGAGCACCACATCCGCCGGCCGCTGATTCTCGACCTGGATCTGGGCTGCGACACGCGCGATGCCGCCGCCACCGACAACATCCGCGATGCGCTCGATTACCACTCGGTGTGCACCACGCTCATGGCCCTGGTGGACGAGCAGCAATTCCAGTTGCTCGAAACCTTTGCCGAGACGGCCGCGCGCCGCCTGTTCGAGCTGTTCCCCATCAGCAGCCTGCGCCTCACGGTGAGCAAACCGGGCGCGGTGCCTGCGGCCAAAACCGTCGGTGTCGAGATCGAGCGGCGGCGTGAGGATTACGCCGTCTGCGGCCGCTAGGCCGATTTACGCCAGGCAGCCTTCACGCACAGCGCCAAGGCGATCAACACCGCCAGCGCGCCGATGGGCGTGAGCGCGATCAACAGGGAGGGATCGCCTTCGCTGTTGCCGATACCGCCCAAGAAAAATCCTGCTGGTACGAGCGCCGCGCCCCAACGCAGCCAAGCACCCGCGCTTGCCGCAGAGACGATGCGCGGCAGCAGCGCCGCATAGATCAGGTTGAACAAGGCCAGCAGCGCGCCGTGCGCGTGCGCCAGCACCCACAGCTCGCGGCGCAGATGGCTTTCGAGATACCACGGCGCTTTGATGAGATGCAGAAACTCCAGCGTCAAACCGCCTGCAACGAACAGCAGCAGCGCGGTAAAGCCGTAACGCAGGCTTTTCTGCGCCGCGATTTCTGCTGTTGCGGCGCTGCCGACGACGGATGATTTGAGATTGCTGCGGGCCATGTGGGTATCCGGTATGCGGCGTCACTCGCCGATGTTGATTGCGGTGGTGTCGGCCTGCGCGCGCAGGCTGCTCAGCAGTGCGGCATTGGCGCTGCCATCGGCGTTGAGCAGGCCGCCGAGTGCATCGCTGGCCGTCTTCGTGGCAGGTGCTGCGCTGCGGATGGCTTGCAGCGCCGTCGCGCGTGCAGTGCCTGCGCCGATGAAATCGAAACCTTGCAGCGCTTTGGCAAGCTGCGGCAGCGCGAGCCTGTCGGCGCTTACCCGCGCCGACTGCTGCGCGAAACGACGCACGGCGGGATAGCCGTCTTCCATCGCCGCGAACAGCAATGGGAGTTGTGCGGCGCGCTCTGCGTTGGTGAGCGCGGATTTATCAGAGCCCGCAAGCTTGGCCGCGACCGCACGCTGTACCGGATCACCCTCGAAGAGTTGGCGCAAGTTCTCGGGTATGGACGCGGTTGCTGTTGCCGCCACAGCGCCGCGCCGCCAGGCACTCACCGCATCCGCCGCCCACTGCCCCGAACGATTGCCGTGGCAGGTGGTGCAGGCATCCGGCTGCTTGTTGCTGGCGGCGGCGAGTGGCGCCGGCGCGCGGATGCGGTGCGTGCGGTGAATCTCCATCACCCCATAGACCATCTTCGGCATGTGGCAATCAACGCAGTTCGTCGTCGGGCTGGCCTTGGCATGCGCGGCGTGGGCTGGGAGTGCGGCGGCATCCTTGTGGCAGCCGATGCACGAAGCACCGGTGCGGTTGTCCTCGGTGATCATTCCCGTCGGGGTGCCGCCATGTGCCTCGTGGCAGCCGATGCAGGTTGCCCCACCCCGGGTGTAGCAGTCGGATTGCAGCAGTCCCTGCATCTCGTAGGCCGAGAGACGCGGCGTGCCGTCTTTCCAGAACCGCAGCCGGAACAGATCGGGGTCGCCCGCCGGTACCGGCGTGTCGGGCTGCACCAACGACACGTGCTCGGCCAGCACGTCGCCCGCGCGATAGCTCGGTCCGCTGCGCAGCCACTCGCTCGCCATCTCCAATTTGGCGGGCGTGCGCTGGCCGTGGCACTGGCCGCAGACCTCGGCGCTGCGCTGCGGCGTGAGCCGCTTGGGATTGGTGATGGTCGCATCGCCCGCGCCGGAGAAATGCAGCGCATAGCGGCGCAGCGGATTGCGATTGGCTTGCGCGTGCGTGCCGCCTGCACCGTGGCAGCTCTCGCAGGCAATGCCGAGTTCGGCCACTTCGCTATCCCAGTGCGCGGCGTTCAAGTAGTTGAAGCGTTCACCGGCCAGCGCGCGCTTCAGCAGCGCGTCTTCGTTGGTGATGTTCGGATTCACGCCGGTGTTGTGGCAGAAGATGCAGTTGGGGTTCCACACCGCCGCATGCTGGTTGAAGCCCTGGTGGTCGTCGTAGAGAAACGCGCCGTTGTAATGCACCCAGCGCTGGTCGCCGATGTGCCAGATCAGGTGCATGCGCGCGTAGCGGCCGTCGGCATCCTTGCTCAGGTATTGCTGATAGCGATGGCTGCCAACGGTGCGCGCCACCTCGACCGTAGCCTTGACCGCCTGAGTGCTCGGGTCGAGATACTCGAACAGATATTTGCCGTCGCGGTGCACCGGCCGCACCGGCACGCCCCAGGCATTCACCACCTTGCCGTCGAACTGCCCCTGCACGCTGGTGCCAGAGGCCTCCTGCGTCATCGTGCGGTGGTAGGTGCGCTTCCAGCTGGCGTGGTGATCGGCGTGGCAGCTCAGACAAGTGTTGCTGCCGACAAAGGCATTGCGGTCGCGCTGCAGCGGTTGCTGCGCCGCTGCATAGGCCGACCAGGCCCACCAGACACCGCCCACGAGCACCATCAAAACGACGGCGGTCCATGCAGTGATGCGCAGGGCGGATGATTTCAAGGCAGGCATGGTGACCAGCGTGCGCAGTGCATTACAGGCTTGTCAAAAAATGGCATTTGCAACAGCACAAAAAACCGCACTCTGCCGGCCGGGTTTACTTGCTCAGGAGTTCGTCCACCACGTTGCTCAGCGTCGCATAGCTCGCCACTCCTTGCGCTGTTGCAGCGGCGCGATGCTGTTCGCCATTGCCGCTGAGTACCAGCACCGGCTGCATGCCCGCCGCACGTGCGGCGGCGATGTCGGTCTCCGAATCGCCCACGAACCAGACGTTGTCGCAGCTCGTGCCCAGCCGCCGCGCCAGGTCTTTCAACATGCCGGGATTGGGCTTTCGCATGTCTGTCGCGTGGTCCGGATGCTCCGGCGCGAACGCCACCGCATCGATGCGCCCGCCGCGTTCGGCGAGCAGTTTCTGCATCTTGGCGTTCATCGCCGCGAACGCGTCGTAGTCGAACAACTTGCGGCCGAGGCCTGCCTGATTGGTGGCCAGGCACACGCGCCAGCCCGCCTGCGTGAGGCGGGCAATCGCCTCCAGACTGCCCGGTATCGGCAGCCACTCCGCCGCAGATTTGATGTAGCTCGGCGAGTCGTGATTGATCACGCCGTCGCGGTCGAGAACGATCCATTTCATCGTGCTCATCCGGGCAGCAACGAGATGTCAGCGACGCTGCGACAGAGTTTGTCGAGCCGCGCCAGCAAGGCCAGACGATTGCTGCGCACTGCCGGGTCGTCGGCATTCACCATCACTGCGGTGAAGAAGGCGTCCACCGGTTCACGCAGCGTGGCGAGTTGGGTGAGCTGTGCTGCGTAGTCGCCTTCAAGATCGAGCGTGTTCATGGCCGCAAACAGCGCGTGCTCGGCGTCGCTCTCGAACAGCTTGGCGTCGATGGCGATACCCACATCGCCGGCTTGTTTGAGGATATTGCGGATGCGCTTGTGGGCGGCGGCGAGGTTGGTGCTGGCGGGCAGTGTGACGAAGCCCTTCAAAGCCTCGATGCGACGCGCGGAGTCGAGCGGCTGGGTGCAGCCGGTAGCTTTGACGGCCTCGAACATTTCGGTGGTGATGCTCCCACCAACTAGCAGGGCGCGCAGGCGCTCCATGACGAACTCCACCAGTTCAGCGAGTGTGGCAGCGTCTTTCTTGCCGGTGGGTTGGCTATCGAGCGCATTGCTCAGCAGCGTCGCGACGTCCAAAGGCAGCTCGCCTTCAATACAGATACGCAGCACGCCATTGGCAGCACGGCGCAAGGCGTAGGGATCCTTGCTCGCCGTGGGCTTCTGGCCGATCGCGAAGATGCCAGCAAGGGCATCGAGTTTGTCGGCAAGTGCAAGCACCTGGCCTTCGCGCGTCGATGGAATCGGCGTGCCCTGCTGAGTCGGCAGGTAGTGCTCGCCAATGGCCTTCGCAATAACTCCAGAAGCACCGGATGCGCGGGCGTAATAGCCACCCATCAAACCCTGCAATTCGGGAAACTCGAACACCATTTTGGCGACGAGGTCGTTCTTGCAGAGTGACGCTGCTCCGGAGACTGCATCGCGATCTGCATCGATGGCCCCTGCGATATGCTGCGCGATCATCTGGATACGATCCACACGCGCATCCACCGTACCGAGTTCTTTCTGATAGGTCGCGTCGGCCAGCCTGCTGCGATAACTGGCAAACGGCTGCTTCTTGTCCTGCTCCCAGAAAAACATCGCATCGCTCAAACGCGGTCTTACAACGCGCTCATTGCCTTCGATGATCTGCGACACATCACGCGACTCGATGTTGGCGATGGTGATGAACACCGGCTTGAGGCGCGTGCGGGCGGCATCTTCGAAGACAGTGAAGTAACGCTGGTTGGTCTCGACCGTTGCCACGATCACTTCGGGCGGCAGCTCCATGAAGCGCTGCTCCATGCGGCCCGCGATCACCACCGGCCACTCCACCAGCGCGGTCACTTCGTCCAGCAGGTCTTCGGTGATGCGCGCGTGACCGTCGAGCTTGGCGGCTTCGGCTTCGATCTGGCGCTTGATCTCTGATTTCCGGCTGCTGACCTCGGCCCAGACATATGCTGCTTTCAGCGCGGCCTCGTAATCCGCAGGGGCCGAGAGTGAGATCGCCCCCGGCGCATGAAAGCGATGGCCATAGGTGAGCCGGCCGCTGTGCAGCCCGAAGCGCGCGAGCGGCACAACTGCTTCACCCAGCAGGCACACCAGCCACGACACCGGCCGCACGAAAGTCTCGTTGCCGTCGCCCCAGCGCATGCGCTTGGGCACCAGCTCGTCCATGCTCTTGAGGGTGTCCTCGAAAATGACGGGGATCAGCTCCGCTGTCGGTTTGCCGGGCTCGGTCCTGGCGTAGTGCAGCTTGCCGTCCTTCTGCCCGAGCGCCGCAAACTCGACACCGCATTTCTTGGCAAAGCCGAGCGCGGCGGGGGTGGGGTTGCCGTCCTTCAAGGCCACATTGAGCGCCGGCCCGGTGAGATCGACGCTCTGTGTGGCCTGCTCGTCGGCGACAGCCGCAACCAGCACGGCAATGCGGCGCGGGGTGGCAAACACCTGCGCCGCGCCGGCAGCCACGCCGCGTTTCGCAAGGCCGCCCACGACACCCGCACGCAGCGCCTCGGCCAGCGGCATGACATAGCGGGCCGGCAGGTCTTCACAGCCAATTTCGATCAGCAAATCACGGGACATGAGTCGGCAACTAGGAAAACACCAAAGGGCGCGTAGTGTCCGAAATCGAACGTCTTTTAGCGAACTGCGGTCTGAGCTTGCCCTCAGCCATCCGCGCTAGTGAAATTGTTCTGGAACTATCGCGACCGGTGAAGCAATCAATTTCTGACCCGCAAACCATCGGTTTAAAGTCTCGCCAGTCCTAAGTTGTGCCCAGTCATCCGAAAGAATGACGTGCAGCAATGACGGGGCTCCACCCCTGCCAATCAGCCACACAAAGACGGAGGAATCCAATGTCTACTGAAGCCAAATGCCCCGTGAACCACAGCGGCAACCCAAAGCCCACACCCAGCGGCCGCAGCAATCGCGACTGGTGGCCGAAGCAGCTCGATCTGTCGGTATTGCATCAGCACTCCGAACTCTCTGACCCGATGGTCGAGGACTTCGACTACGCCACCGAGTTCAAGACGCTCGACCTCGACGCGGTCATCAAAGACCTGCACGCGCTGATGACGGACTCGCAGGACTGGTGGCCCGCCGACTACGGCC
>JAUSQI010000028.1 GCA_030652575.1 Stagnimonas sp.
AGCGGGTGATGGGAATCGAACCCACGTCAGTAGCTTGGAAGGCTACAGCTCTACCATTGAGCTACACCCGCACTACCTACCGCTCATTCCCGCATGGACTGGTGGAGAGAGAAGGATTCGAACCTTCGTAGACATAAGTCAGCAGATTTACAGTCTGCCCTCGTTGGCCGCTTGAGTATCTCTCCGCATCTACAGTTCAACGCGGTCGCGGATTGTCTTGATGCGACCTCACGGTGTCAAGAGAAATCGTGCGTCTGAACACTATTTACGCGCTTCCAGTGACTCCCAACGAACGTAGAGGGCATTGAGGTCGGCTTGCAGGGCATTCAGCTTCTTTTGCGTAAGCGCTGCCTTCGCCTGGTCTTTGCCATAGAGATCAGCCAGTTGCCCGCCGATGAGGGTCTGCTCGGTCTCCATTTTTTCGATTTGTGCCGGCAGACCTTCCAGCTCGCGCTTTTCTTTGCTGTTGAGGGCGGGGCCAGCGGCGACCGCAGGTTTGGGGCCGCCGCTCGAACCCGCGCTCTTCGCGCCCGGCTTGCTGGTAACGACCTTCGCGCCGGGGCGCTGTTTCAACCAGTCGGTATAGCCCCCCACGTAATCGGCCACGCGGCCGTTGCCCTCGAAGGCAATGGTGCGGGTCGCCACGTTGTCGAGGAAGGCGCGATCGTGGCTGACCACCAAGACCGTGCCGCCGAAATCGAGCAGCAGTTCTTCGAGCAAATCCAGCGTTTCCACGTCGAGATCGTTGGTGGGTTCATCGAGCACCAGCAGGTTGGCAGGCTCGCTGAACAGCTGTGCCAGCAACAGACGCGAGCGTTCACCACCGCTCAGCACGCGAGTCGGGCTGCGAGCACGGTCGGGCGTGAACAGAAACTCCTGCAAATAGCCCATCACATGCTTCTGCTTGGCGTTTTCGCCGTAGCCGACGGTGACGAACTCCTTGCCACCTGCAATGTTCTCCCACACCGGCTTGTCGGGGTCGAGTGCGCTGCGCATCTGGTCGAACCAAGCGACTTCGATATTGGTGCCGGTCTTCAAGTCGCCGGTGGTGGGCTGCAAGCGGCCGAGCAGCAGGTTGAGCAGCGTGGTCTTGCCCGCACCATTGGGCCCGACGATGCCGATCTTGTCGCCACGGATGACATTGAGATTCACATCCTTGAGCAACACACGGCCGTCGATGGAATAGCTCACCTTCTTGGCCTCGGCCACCAGCTTGCCGCTGGCCACCGCCTCCAGCACCGAGAATTCGGCCTTGCCGATTTGATTGCGGCGATCTGAATACTGACGACGCATTTCCATCAAGCGACCGACACGGCCCATGTCACGGGTGCGGCGCGCCTGCACGCCCTTGCGGATCCACACTTCTTCCTGCGCCATCTTCTTGTCGAACTCGAACAGCGTCTTGGCCTCGATCGCCGCACGCTCCTCCTTGCGACGCAGGTATTTGTCGTAGTCGCCCGGCCAGCTCGAGGCCTGGCCGCGATCCAGTTCGATGATGCGCGTGGCAAGTGCCCGCAGGAACGCGCGGTCGTGGGTGATGAACAGCAGCGCGCCATCCCAGGCCTTTAGGAACTCCTCGATCCAGGCGATGCTTTCAAGATCGAGATGGTTGGTGGGCTCATCCAGCAGCAGCAAATCGGGTTCTAGTGCGAGTGCCTTGCCCAGCAGGGCGCGACGCTTGTAGCCGCCGCTGAGCGAGTCAAACGGCGTATCGCCCGGCAGCTCCAGCTTGGTGACGATGGCCTCGACGCGCGCATCCAGCGACCAGCCATCGCCATTGTCCAGCTGGCTTTGCAGATGACCGAGCTTGGTCATCAGGGCGTCCATCTTTTCAGGTGCGGCGTGCTCGATGTCGGTCAGAACATGGTGGTAGTCGGCCAGCACCTGGCCGATCTTGCCCAAGCCACTCGCCACCACATCGCGCACGGTGCCGACCAGCGTTTTTGGGATGTCCTGCGGCATCTCGGCCACCCGCATGCCGGGCGCCTTGATGACCTCGCCGTCGTCGGCAATCTGCGCGCCGGAAATCACCCGCAGCAGGGTTGATTTGCCCTCGCCATTGCGGCCCAGCACGCACACCCGCTCGCCGCGCTCGACCACGAGGCTGACCTTGTCCAACAGAGGTGGGCCGCCAAAGCGGAGGACGATGTTTTTGAGGGTGAGCATGACAAGCAGCCGGGACGCGAGGGCGCGGAGACTACAGGGTTGGGGCGCTTTTTACCCGCAATCAGGTGCCTCGGGGCTTGGCACGCGCCGTGGCCTGTGCCGCCAGCGGGTCATCCGGCCAAGGGTGACGCGGGTAGCGACCACGCAGATCCTTCTTCACCTCGAAGTAGCTTTTAGCCCAGAAGCTCGCCAGATCAGCCGTGACGGCAATCGGCTTGCGCCCCGGCGAGAGCAGATGCAGCACCACGCGCACGCGGCCGTCGCAGACTGTCGGCGTGGTCGCCTCGCCGAACATTTCCTGCAACTTCACCTCCAGCGCCGGGGCCTGCCCCGGTGTGTAGGCCAGTGCATAGCGGTTGCCGGTGGGCACGGTTAGGTGTGTCGGTGCCAGCTTGGCCAGCGCCTGCTGCTGCGGGTAGTCGAGCAGGCTGTTGAGAATGCCGAGCATCTCCAGACGATCCAGGTGGCTGCGGCGCGAAATGCCATCGAGATAGGGCGAGAGCCAGTCCGGCAAGGTCGCCAGCAGGCCCTCGTCGCTGGTATCGGGCCAGTTGGCCTCGGGCTGCCAAGACATCAGCGATTGCACCCGCAGGCACCACTCGCGCGCCGCGTCCGTCCACGGCAGCGCATGCAAACCGATGCTGCGGATGCCGTCGATCATCGCCGCCGCGATGGCGGCCTTGGCCGAGGTATCGGCGTCGGCCAGACGCAGCGGCTTCGCGGCGAGCACGATGGCCCCGAGGCGGGTCTGGGTTTCGGCCACCACGGCTTCGGTCTGCGCGTCCCAGTGCACGGCGGGTGCCGTGACGATGCGATGACCGTGCGCCTGTCGCACTTCGGCCTCGCTCATCGCCGCCGCGAGGCGGATGCGGCGCGTGGTGTTGGCACTGCGAGCATCGGTCTCGATGCCCCAATGGGCGATGGCGAGCCACTCGCTGCGGGCGAGCGGATCGGTTTCGGGTAGGCGGGCTTCGCCGCCGTCGGCGCAGAGAAAGGCGATTTCCTTGCTGCCGCGCGGGCCATCGCGGCTGCCGTCGCGGCGCTGGGCAAGACGCTCGGGGAAAGCGGTTGAAACCAAGGCGGGGATCGGGGACGGGGGATGGGGGATGGGGTTTGCTTTGGCCGTGGGCGGACTCTCCAGCAAGCGCTCGAACTGCTTCACCGCCTCACGCACGCGTCGCACTTGGGTAGGGTCACCCCGCCCCGCTTGCAGCCGCTCCATGCGCTCGGCGAGGTCGCTGCCGCCTTCGGCTTCGCGTTCTTCGAGTGCTGCGGCGAGCCAGCAAGCCAGCTCGCCCTGCCCGCTTTTTTGTGCCGTGAGCAGCAGATGCGCGAGCCGCGGACTGGTGGGCAGGCGGCCCAGCGCGCGGCCGTGGGCAGTGATGCGGCCTGCGGCGTCGAGCGCGCCGAAGGCGGTGAGCAAGTCGCGTGCGTAGCGCCAGTTGGCAGCGGGTGGCGGGTCGAGCAGACGCAGGCTTTGCGGATCAGCCACGCCCCAGGCGGCGAGGTCGAGGGCCATGCGGCTCAAATCGGTGCTCAGCATCTCGGGCGTGTCGTGCGCGATCAAACGGCCGTGTTGCTCCTGCGACCACAGGCGATATGCGGTGCCGGGCCCTAGTCGCCCCGCACGGCCGGTGCGCTGATCTGCGCTAGCGCGCGAGACGCGGCGCGTCTCCAGCACATTGGCACCCGCACCCAGATCGAAGCGCGCAAACCGCACGTAGCCGGCGTCGATCACGGTGGTCACGCCCTCGACGGTCAGCGAGGTCTGCGCGATGTTCGTGGCGAGAATCACCTTGCGCTGGCCCTCCATATCGGGCGCCAGGGCCAGATCCTGCTCCACGGACGACAGTTCGCCATACAGCGGGCGCACCACCACGCTCGCTGTGCGCGCCTCGATACGCCGCTGCGCGCCACGGATTTCGCGGGTGCCGGGCAGGAAGGCGAGGATGTCGCCCTCGGTCTCGCCGAGTGCCGTGAGCACGGCATTGGCGAGCGCCTCGTCCATCGGCATATCGACGCGCGGCGCGCGGTAACGCACATCCACCGTGAACAAGGTGCCGCCGGCGGTGACAATGGGGGCGTCGTCCAGCAAAGCCGCTACGCGCTGGGTATCGAGCGTGGCGGACATCACCAGCAGGCGCAGATCGGGGTTGAGGTTTTCGCGCGCGTCGAGCGCCAGGGCCAGCGCCAGATCGGCATCCAGCGAGCGCTCGTGAAACTCGTCGAAGATCACCAGCCCCACGCCCGGCAGTTCCGGGTCGGCTTGCAGGCGGCGGGTCAGCAGGCCCTCGGTAACCACCTCGATGCGGGTGGCAGGGCCGATGCGCCGCTCGAAGCGAATCTGATAGCCGACGGTATCGCCCACCTTCTCGCCCAGCAGCTGCGCCATGCGCGCCGCCGCGGCTCGTGCCGCTACGCGACGCGGTTCCAGCAGCAGGATTTTCTTGCCCTTGAGCCAAGGCTCATCCAGCAACACCAGCGGAATGGTCGTGGTCTTGCCGCTGCCGGGGGGTGCTGCCAGCACGGCACGGCCCTGCTCGCGCAAAGCGGCCTTGAGAGCGGGGACGGCTTCGAGCGCGGGATAGGCAGGGAGTTTCATGTCACGCACATTGTCCGTGACAATGCGCGATGAGCGAAATCGAACTGCACCGAAAACTCCTGGGCGACGCACCCCGCAACGCAGCCTTTCATGCGGCGCTGAAGGCCGTGATCAAACCCGGTGTGACCACCGTGGCGGACTTGGGCGCGGGCACGGGCTTCCTGAGTTTTCTCGCCCGCCAACTCGGTGCGGCGCACTGCACGCTGATCGAATACACCGACACCATCCAGCTCGCCACACAGCTTGCACGCGCGAACAAGATCGACGGCCTGAGTTTCATCCAGGGCCACTCTGCCGAACTCAAAAAGCCCGAGAAAGTGGATGTGGTGGTGAGCGAAACGCTGGGCAATTACGCGCTCGAAGAAAACCTGCTGGAAACGCTGAACGACGCCCGCCGCTATCTCAAGAAGAACGGCGTGCTGATCCCCTGCGGGCTGAAGCAGTACGTCGCCCCGGTGCTCACGCCGCGCCTGCAGGATGAGATCGACATCTGGCCGCGCATCGGCTTTGGCATCAACCTCGACGCCGCGCGCACTATGAGCCTCAGCAACATGTATGTCCGCGCGGTGCAACCCGCGGATGTTGGTGGCAGCGAGGCAAACGCCAAATGTTGGGATGACCTGCGCTTCGCCACCGATACCGACGCCGCGCCCTCGCTGCGCCGAGAGAGCGTGCACTGGTCGGGCAAGTCGCTGGGCGCGGTGACGGTGCATGGCTACGCCCTGTGGTGGGTGGCCGAGCTGGTGCCGGGCGTGACCATCTCCACCTCGCCCTTCAGTGTGGCGACGCACTGGGAGCAGATTTACCTGCCTCTGCTCTCGCCGATCAGCCTCGCTGCCACCGACACCCTGGAATGCACGCTGACCAGCGACACGCGCCCCGATGTCGGCGTTCGCGTCGCCTGGCGCACCCGGCAGTTGCAGGGCGGCAAGGCTGTGCAGACACAAGATCAAGACATCACCAAAGGACGCATCTGACATGTTCAAGAAAATTCTGCTCGGCTTCGTGCTCATCGTCGTGGCCGCAGTCGCAGCGCTCTACATCTGGCCTGACAAGGCGCTGGCGCTGGCGATGAACAGCGAGCGCAAGTCCTCGCTGCTGGCGGAAGAAACCATCACCGTCGGCGATCTCAAATGGCATGTGCTGAGCGGCGGCAACGCTGCACCTGACGCCTTGCCGCTGGTGCTCATCCACGGCTTTGGCGGCAACGCCGACCACTGGACGCGCACCGCCCGCACGCTCACGCCCACTATGCGGGTGATCGCGCCCGATCTCATCGGCTTCGGCACCAGCGATGCGCCCGAGGCCGCCGACTACACCATCCCGGCACAAGTGGCGCGGCTGCATGCGCTGTTGCAGCAGATGGGCGTGACCAGAGCGCACTTCGGCGGCAACAGCATGGGCGGCTGGATCATCGGCGCCTATGCAGCGGCGTATCCGGCGGAAGTGGCCAGCCTGTGGATGCTCGACGCCGCCGGCGTCACCACCACCGCCAAGAGCGAGATGTTCCTGTATGCGGAGAAGGGCAATCCGCTGCCGCTGATCGTGCGCAGCCCGGAGGAGTTCGATGCGCGCATGGGCTGGGTGTTCGTCACGCCGCCGCCGCTGCCGGGGCCGCTCAAGGGCGTGCTGATGTCGCAGGACATCAAGCGCGCCGACCATTACGCGGTGGTGCGCGACCAGCTCTACGGCAAGTCGCCCATGCTCGATGCGCTGATCCCCAACACGGCGGCGGTGGAGATTCCGACGCTGATCGTGTGGGGCGAGAAAGACCGCATCCTGCATCCCGACGGCGCGGCTGCGTTGCAGCTGCTGCTGCCGAAATCCGAGAAGATCACGATGCCCAACGTCGGCCACTGCCCGATGCTGGAAGTGCCGCAGCAAACCGCGGCGGATTACCTCGCCTGGCGCACCCGCAGCAAGCTCTGAGCCTTATTGCTTGTCGAGCGTCACGTCGCCGGAAAAACTGGTCAGCGACACCTGCCCGCGGCCTTCGCCGATCTTCAGCACCGTGCGCTTGCTGTCGCTGGCCTCCCGTGCGGCGTCGAAGTCGCTGTGCTTGTCGCCGGAGAAGGTCTTGAGCGTGACCTCCGCCGAGAGTGAGCCCGGCGCGTTGACGCGCACGTCGCCGCTCAGCGATTCCGCCTTCACCTTGGCATCGGCGGCGAAGCCGGCGCGCACGCCGATGTCGCCGGACACCGACTTCAGCTCGATCTGCGAGAACACGCCGCCTTCCAGCTGCAAGTCGCCGCTGACGGACTCGGCGGTCAACACGCCGCTGGCACCCTTCACATCGGTGTCGCCGGAAACGGTGTTGAGCTTGGTTTCGCGCGCAGCGGGCGTGTCGAGCCGCACATCGCCGCTGACGG
Organism: Stagnimonas sp.; assembly: GCA_030652575.1. GTDB lineage: Bacteria > Pseudomonadota > Gammaproteobacteria > Nevskiales > Nevskiaceae > Stagnimonas. Next base: position 7,138 of record JAUSQI010000028.1, read on the forward strand.
TCTGCACGGTGATCTGCCGGGCGGCGACCGCGAGATCGACATCGCCGCTGACGCTGCGCGCGGTCAACGCGCCCTTGGTGCCGCGCACCACGATGTCGCTGCTGGTGCCATCCAGATTCAGGCTCGCACCCACTGGCACGCGCAGCTTCAGACGGGTATCGCCGTCGCCGTAGCTGGAGTGGTTCTTGCGGCTTTTCACATCCACGCGCAGATCGTCCGCCGTGCCGGTGATGTCGATCTTTTCCGCCGAGTCGCCGAGGGTGGCGATCAGATCGAACTCGGCCTTATCCCAGGCTTCGACCTCGATCACGCCCGCGACGTTGCGCACAGTGAGCTTCGCATCGGCCGTCATCGCACGGTGGTCGGTGAAGCCTCGCGGCTCGGCGGCGTGAACCGCCAGGCTGGCGATGCTCAGAACCGCGGCAAGGGTGAATGGACGCATGGAAATCTCCTTCAGGAATCGAATGGCCTCACCCGTCAGCGGGCGCGGCGGGGATCAGTCCTGCTCGTGCACGAGCAGGGCGGTAATTACGGCGCGCTTTTCTTGCGCGACGACGAGCAGGCTTTGCAGGCTGGTGGAATCGGGGTCGGTCTTCAGCGCCCGGCGCACTTCGCGCTCGGCCTGCGACACCAGCTTGAGATTGGCGCGCAGGATGGCCTGCTGACTGCGGGCGTTGCGGCCACTGCCCGCCGAATACGTCGCCTTCATCAAACCCGAAGTCTCGGCGCGCTCGGCGACCAGCGCCGGGGCGTTGTCGAGCGACTCGCTGCGCAACATGCGCAGGGTGCGCGGCGAGAGTTCGGCTGCGGCCAGGGATTCGTCGCTGGTGTTGCTATACGGATGGCTGTCGTAGCGCACCGCTGGTTCTGGCTCGCGCTGCGCCGTTTGCAGTGCCGCGGCCTCGCGCGGTGCGGGCGGCTGGCCACGCAGCAGCACACCGGCCAGCACGGCGAGGCACACGCTTGCGGCCAGCGCATAGGGCCAGACGGCGGGCTCGCGACGGCGACCGCGCGAGGGCTGCGCAATGCGCATCTCGATACCCGCCCACAAATCACGGCTCGGCTGGCGCTCGCGGGCGAGTGCTTCCAAGCCCGGCACGGGTGTTTCCTGCTGTTGCGGGTTCACGACAAAAACTCCTTCATCAATTTGCGGGCGCGGTGCAGCTGCGCCTTCGAGGTGCCGACCGCGATGCCGGTGGCAGCGGCGATCTCGTCGTGCTGCCAGCCTTCGAGGTCGTGCAGCACCAATACGGCGCGCGCGCCTTTTGGGAGGCGCGTCAACGCGCGTTCGATGTCGATTTTTTCGCCCAGGCTCGCGGTGGGGTGATGCGAGGGCTCGGGCGCACCGGATTCTTCGGCGTCTTCGAACGTCGTCCAGCGCTTGAGCAGGCGGTGTTCGCCCAGCACCACGTTGACCGTCAGCCGATGCAACCAGGTGCCGAAGGCCGACTCACCACGGAAGCTGCCGAGTTTCTCCCAGGCGCGCACGAAAGCGTCCTGCGCGGCCTGGTCGGCCTTGGCGCCATCGCCGTCGCACAGGCGCCAGCACAGGCCATAGACCTTGCCGATGTGGGCGCGATACAAGCGCTCGAACGCTTTGGCATCGCCGCGCGTGGCCGCCTGAACATCCAGCTGCTCGGCGGACTGTGCGGCCGCTTTCTCAGCATCGATACTCGTCACGAAACGACGCGGCGCAACGGCACTGGCCTCGGGCGCATCCGCGAGGGTCATAAAGGCATCCGGGCTGGCGAGAGTGAGTTGCACACCACTCTGATGCGCCTTGGGGCCGAAGGGTTTAGATGTCATGCGACACGACGGCTCTCGAGTGTGCGCATCGGTGTTTCCGTTGTAAGTTGCGGCCCTGGCATGACGGTGCGCATCGCCCACTCCCCTGCATGAACTCGCTCACTTTATTCTCTACCGCCGCCGCGGCGCATGTGCTGGCCGTGATGAGCCCCGGGCCCGATTTTGCCGTGGTCACCCGCCAGACGCTGGCGCATGGCCGCAGCGCCGGCCTGCTGACGGCACTCGGCATCGCCGTCGGTATCGTCTTCCATGTCGCCTACGCGCTGTTTGGATTGGGCTGGTTGTTGCAGAAACTGCCGATGCTGCTGGAGCTGCTGCGCTACGGCGGCGCGCTGTTCCTGCTGTGGATGGGCTTCAATGCGGTGCGCAGCACGCCCGCAGCCGACACGGTGGCGGTCGATACCGCGCGGCCCGACCGGCGCAGTTTCGCCATCGGGCTGACCACCAATCTGCTCAATCCCAAGGCCACGCTGTTTTTCGTCGCCCTCTGCTCCACGCTCATCACCAGCGGCACGCCGCTGGGCTGGCGCTTTGCGCTGGCGGCATGGATCGTGGTTTCCACCGGCCTCTGGTTCAGCCTGGTGGCATTGATGCTGGGGCATCCCGCCGCACGCAGAAGACTCGCCGCACACGCGCATCGCATCGATCAGGCGATGGGCGTCGTGCTGATCGTGCTGGGCTTGTCGATGCTGGCCGGCGGCTTGGCATTGTTAGTGCTTTGACGACTCCTAAGTGTTTCAAAGGGAGCGCGCAGATAGGCCTATAGCCACTGCCGCTGTGTCGACATTTCACAGGGAGACATCATGAACAAGAAACCATTCACGTCCGGCGCGTGCGCCGCTTTGCTGTGCGCAATGCTGGCTACGCCGCAGTACGCGGTGGCGCAAGCGGCCGCCACCACGGAGTCCGCCGACCCGATCAAGCTGAAAACGGTGGAAGTCACCGGCTCGCGCATCAAGCGGGCCGAAGGCGACTCACCCGTGCTGGTGCTGACCTCGGCCGACCTGCAGCAAAGCGGCATCGCCTCGGTGGGCGACATCCTGCAACGGTTGTCGGTGAGCGGCTCCTCGCTCAACACCAAGTTCAACTCCGCCGGCAACTTCGGCTTCCCGGCCGATGGCGGCGGCGTGGGTTCAGGCTCCACCACCATCTCGCTGCGCAACCTGGGCGCGAAGCGCGTGCTGGTGCTGGTGGATGGCCTGCGCTGGGTCAACGAATCTTCCGCTTCCGGCGTCTCGGCGGCGGTGGATCTCAATACCATCCCGGCCAGTGCGATCGAGCGGATCGAAATCCTCACCGACGGTGCTTCGTCCCTGTATGGCTCCGACGCCATCGGCGGCGTCATCAACGTCATCACCAAGAAAAGCCAGAAAGGCGGACTCGCGCACGTCTATTACGGCGACTACGCCACCGGCGACGGCAAGACCCACACCGGCAACATCTCGATGGGCGGCAAGACCGATCGCGGCGATTACTTCGTTGATCTGAGCCACTACGAGCAGCGCGAGATCAGCTCGGCCGATTTCGCCAATGCCAGCACGCCCGTGCCCGGCACCGGTGTGGCGTTCGGCAGCTCGGCCATCCCCACCGGGCGTTTCGTGTTTTTCCCGCAGGGCAACAACACCAACGGCGGCCTTTGCCCCTTGGCGGATACCGACGGCGACGGCGTGGGCGACACCGCGCGCTGCAACGTCACACCCAACGGCACGGCCAACCCGCAGACCTTCCCCGGCAATTTCCATCAGTTCACGGATGCCGATCGCTTCAACTTCGCACCGTTCAACTATCTGCTCACGCCGTCGCGCCGCACGGCGCTGTTCGCACAGAGCCGCATGAATGTCACCGACAACATCCGCTGGTCGATCAAGGGGCTTTATCAGGCGCGCAACTCGGTCAATCAGGCGGCACCGGAGCCGATCTTCCTGGGCCCCGGCGCAGGTTCCGGCGCGTTTGCAGACACCGTGGGCGTGGACGTCAGCAATCCCTTCAATCCACTCGGCTACTCGCTCGACGCCAACGACAACCTGGTGCTGATCGGCCGCCGTCCGGTGGAAGGCGGGCCACGCGTGTTCAGCCAGAAGGTCGACACCTATTACCTCTCGACCGGCTTCAACGGTGACTTCAATCTGTTCGATCGCCTGCTGTCGTGGGATGCCAACTATGCGAGTAGCGTCAATTCGGCGTCGCAGAACATCACCGGCACCTACAACATCCGTCGCATCGCCACCGCACTCGGGCCTGTGGCCGCTTGTGTCGCACCCTGCGTGCCGCTCAACATCTTCGGCGGCCCCGGCACCATCACCCAGGACCAGCTCAACTACATCCAGTTCATCGAGAAAGACGACAGCCGCCAGAGCCTGGATCTGTTCACGGCGAACCTGTCGGGCTCGTTGTTCGCGATGCCCGCCGGCATGCTGGACTTCGCCACCGGCTACGAGCACCGCAAGCTGGCGGGTTCCTACTCGCCGGATTCCATCGTCGTCGCAGGCGATTCCAACGGCGTGCCCTCGCTGCCCACGCGCGGTCAGTATTCGGTGGACGAGGTGTATGTGGAACTCGGCGTGCCGGTGCTTTCGGGCCTGCGCTATTTCGACAAGTTCGATCTCAGCATCGCCAGCCGCTACTCGGACTACACCACTTTCGGCAGCACCATCAAGAGCAAGTTCGGCGCACGCTGGCAGCCGGTTGATCGGCATCTGATCCTGCGTGGCAATTACGCGCAGGGCTTCAGAGCGCCTTCCGTCGGTGAGGCGTTCGGCTCGCCGGCGCGTTTCGACGCCACCATCACCGACCCCTGCTCGGGTGCGACGGACCCTCAGACCATCAGCAACTGCCAGGCGCTGGGGGTGGCGGCACCGGCCAGCTTCGAGCAGGCCAATACCCAGATTGCCGTGCGTACCGGCGGCAATCCCGCCCTGCGTGCCGAAACGGCCAAGAGCACCACGCTGGGTGTTCTCTACAGCCCGGCCTGGGCAGAAAAAACCGCCTGGGCGGATCGCGTCGATTTCGACGTCACCTACTACAAGCACAAGGTCAACAACGCCATCCAGGCACCCGATGCGCAAACCCAGCTGGATCGCTGTGTGGCGAGCGGCGACCCGACTTCGTCGTTCTGCACCGGCATCACGCGCGGCACCTCGGGCGATATCAACGGCTTCAACAACACCCTGCGCAACCTGGGCAGCATCGACACCGAGGGCTACGACCTGAGCGTGACCTGGGATGGCCCCAAGCTGCCCTACGGCAACTTCGGCGCGAACTGGCAGACGACGTATGTCGAAAACTTCAAGTCCGTCGCCAACGACACTGGCCTCGCCGAACCGCGCGGCGTGGGCAAGGAAGTGGCCGACAGCGGCATCCCGCGCTGGCGCTCGACCTTCCGTCTCAACTGGAAGTTGCAGGCCTACTCGGCCAGCTACGCCCTGCGCTACATCTCGGCCCTCACCGAGAAATGCGGCGATGCGGTGGACTTCGACGTCTGCGGCAACCAGGCTGCGGGCACCAACAAGCTGGATGCGGTCTTCTACAGCGACGTGCAGGCCAGCTACACGCTGCCCACCGCGCTCAAGACCACGGTGAGCGCGGGCATCAACAACCTGCTCGACAAGGACCCGCCCACTTGCGTCAGCTGCTCGCTCAACGGCTACGATGCCTCGGTGTATGACGTGCCGGGCCGCTTTGGCTATGTGGAGGCGACCTTCCGCTTCTGAAGCATTTGCGCAGCGGTAAAAAAGGTGGCCTTGCCACCTTTTTTATTGGGCGGCCTGGCGGCATTCGTCCATCTGCTCAAGGTCGTCGGCCCCGTGCAGCTCGCCAAGGTCAGTGCGCTCGCAACCCTTGTGCCGCCCGCCGCGATTGAAGATGCTGCACGACGTGCAGGTGACAAGGCAGAGCTGCGGCGCTATCCGCGTGGGCATTTCGACATTTACGTGGGCGAAGGCTTCGAGGATTCGGTGAGAGACCAGTCTGCTTTTTTCCTCAAGCACTTGAAGCGTTAGTCTGCAAATCCATTGACCAGCGCCGACCACGAGCGGCGCGGCAATCCGCAGCAACCACGCGAGGAGAATCGCATGCGCAGCACCGTTCAAAAAGGCACGGCGTACACGCTGTTCGTGTTGTTCCTCATCAATTTCCTCAACTTCTTCGACCGCGCGCTGCCCGGCGTGGTGCTGGAGCCGCTGCGCAAGGAGTTTGGCCTCTCGGACACGATGTCCGGTCTGCTCGGCACCGCCTTCATCCTCGTCTACGCCATTGCCGGCATCCCGCTTGGGCGGCTCGCGGACCGCCTGCGGCGCGGAAAGATTCTGGGCGCTGGTGTTGCGGCATGGAGCGTGTTCACGGGTGCGGCGGCCTATGTGACGAGCTTCCCCGGCCTGCTGCTGGCGCGGCTCGGCGTGGGCGTGGGTGAGGCCAGCTGCGCGCCGGCCGCCAACTCGATGATCGGCGATCTCTACCCCAGCCACCGTCGCGCCCGCGCGCTCGGGCTGTTCATGCTCGGCCTGCCGCTCGGCTCGCTCGCCTGCTTCGCACTCGGCGGCTGGATCGCACAAAGCTACGGCTGGCGCGCACCGTTCCTGGTGGCGATGGTGCCGGGGCTGATCGTCGCCGTGCTCGCCTGGCGGCTGGTGGAGCCACAGCGCGGCCTGCAGGACAAGGCTGCACTCGCCCCACTCACCGGCAATCCCTTCAAGCAGATCCTCTCGATCCAGACCGTGTGGTGGATCATCGTTTCGGGCGCGGCCATCAACTTCGCGGCCTATTCGCTCAACACCTTTCTGCCGGCGCTGCTGGTGCGAGTGCATGGCCTCAACATCGCGCAGGCCGGCGGTATTTCATCACTGGTGCTCGGCGCCACCGGTCTTATCGGCCTCACCCTGGGCGGCATGCTGGCCGACAAGCTGCATCAGGCCTTCCCGCGCGGACGCCTGCTCTGCGGTGCGGTGGCTCTGCTCATCGCCGCACCGCTGCTCTGGCTGGGCCTCACCCAGCCGAAGGGCGCGGTCACTGCCCTCACGCTGCTGCTCTGCGGCGGCTGGCTGCTGTACTTCCTCTACTTCGTCACGGTGTATCCGGCGATTCAGGACGTGGTCGATGCCCGCCTGCGCGCTACCGCAATGGCCGTGTATTTCTTCTTCCAGTACGTGCTGGGCGGCGCCGTGGGCTCATTGGTGACAGGCGCGCTCTCGGACCACTTTGCCAAGGCCGCGATGAGCGCCGCCGGGGCAACCGCAATGGCACCTGCCTTCATCGCGCAGGGTTTGCAGCAGTCGCTCGCGCTTGCCGTGCCAGTGGCGATTGCCTTGACCGGCCTGGTGTTGCTGCTGGCCGCGCGCAGCTTCGTGGCCGATGCGGCGAAGCGCTAATACTCAAACCGGCTTGGCGATCGCCCGCCAGAGCATTTCGAACAAGGGGCCGGCCTGTTTGGTGGGCGGCTCTTTCTGCCCGCGCAGGATGTACATCTGCACCAGACGGAACATCACGCCCATGATGTAGTCGAGCAGATATTTCTGGTCGACTTCTTCCGTCAGCACACCCTTGGCGCGGCCCTCGCCCAGCACCTTCATGAAGGTGCCGAACAGCACCGGGTTCTGAAAGTTTTCCTGCTTGCGCCAGGTATTGAGGTAGACCGAACTCATCACGATCTGCGCCACCTTGGGATTCTTCTCGAAATAATCCAGCGACACCCAGAACACCTTGCGCAGGCGCTCCTTGAAATCCTCGATGCCTTCGAGGTGATCGACCATGCGCACGGCCAGGCGACCCAGCGCGGTATCGAGGCTGCTGAACAGCAGCGCCTCCTTGCTGCCGTAGTATTTGTAGAGCGTTTGCAGGCTTACGTTGGCACCGCGCGCGATCTCGATAAGCCCCACGCGGTGGAACTCTCGCTCGGCGAAGATTTCCAGCACCGCTTCTTCAATGCGCGCGCGGGTGGGCGCATCCATCTTGTTGCGATCTTCGCGGGCCTGCGCCTCGGCGGATGATTTTTCTCTGGCCATGTCGATAGTTAGTAATGACTGTTGTTTTTGTTTCTAGGGATTCAGCACGTTTGTCACAGCGCGATGCATTGACGAACTTCCTCGAGCATCACTAAGCTCGACACCGACCGTTGGGTATGTAGTGTGAAAAGACGCACTACACAACCCGACGGTGCAACCCTCCAATCGTAATTAAAATTACCGAGACGAACAATGGCTGAGGCTTACATCTTTGACGCCGTGCGCACACCGCGCGGCAAAGGCAAAAAAGACGGATCGCTGCACGAGGTCACGCCGGTCCATTTGCTGAAGACCCTGTTCGATGCATTGAAGACCCGCAACCATCTCGACACCTCCCTGGTGGACGACGTGGTGCTGGGTTGTGTCACGCCCGTGGGCGAGCAAGGTGCCGACATCGCGCGCATTGCCGTGCTCTACGCCGGTTGGGCCGAGAGCGTGGCGGGTGTAACGCAGTCGCGCTTCTGTGCTTCGGGCCTGGAGTCCGTGAACATCGCGGCGATGAAAGTGATGAGCGGCCAGGAAGACCTCGTGGTCGCCGGCGGCATCGAGAGCATGAGCCGCTGGGCGATGGGCAGCGATGGCGGCGCGATGGTGATGGACCCGCGCGTCAACGGCGGCATCGACTTTGTGCCGCAGGGCATCGGTGCCGACCTCATCGCCAGCCTTGAAGATTTCAGCCGTGCGGACGTCGACAACTTTGCTTCGCGCTCGCACCAGCGTGCCGCCGCAGCCCAAGCTGCTGGCTACTTCAACAAGACCCGCATCGCGGTGAAAGACATCAACGGCCTCACCGTGCTCGATCACGACGAGACCATCCGCCCCGCGACCACGGCCGAAACCCTGGCCAGCCTCAAGCCCAGCTTCGAGCAGATGGGCCAGATGGGCTTCAACGCCACGGCGCTGCGCAAATACAGCACGGTCGAAAAGATCAATCACGTCCATCACGCCGGCAATTCCAGCGGCATTGTCGATGGTGCAGCGCTGATGCTGATCGGCAGCAAGGAAGCCGGCATCAAGATGGGCCTCAAGCCGCGTGCCAGGATCAAGACCTGCCAGGTGATCGGCAGCGAGCCGACCATCATGCTCACCGGCATCGGCCCGGCCTCGAAGAAGGCGCTGAAGAAGGCCGGCATGAACGCCAACGACATCGACCTCTACGAAATCAACGAGGCCTTTGCCGCCGTGGTGCTGCGCGCCGCGCGAGACCTCGGCATCTCCACCGACAAGATCAACGTCAACGGCGGCTCCATCGCGATGGGTCATCCGCTGGGTGCCACCGGCTGCATCATCCTCGGCACCGCGCTCGACGAGCTGGAGCGCACCGGCAAGTCCACTGCGCTCGCCTCGCTGTGCGTGGGTGGCGGCATGGGTATCGCCACCATCATTGAGCGCGTTTAAGCGCCATCCATCCGAACGAATCTGGAAGACTTATGAGCGCCATCGAATACACGGTTGATGCCGACGGCATCGCCACCATCACCCTCGATCTCAAGACCCGCCCGATGAACGTGCTGGCGGCAGAGCTGACCGAGCCCTTCGCCGAGGCCATCACCAAGGTGGAGGGCGACGCCGCTGTGAAGGGCGTCATCATCACCAGCGGCAAGAAGGAGTTCCTGGCCGGGGCCGACATCGACGGCGTGTTCGCCATCACCGACCCCAAGCTCGCCTACGAGCTGGCCGAGCAATACAAGGCGCTGCTGCGCCGCCTTGAGAAGTGCGGTCGCCCTGTGGTCGCAGCTCTCAACGGCACGGCACTAGGCGGCGGATTAGAGCTGGCGCTGGCTTGCCACTACCGCGTTGCCATCAACAACCCCAAGAGTAAATTTGGCCTGCCGGAAGTGAAGCTGGGCTTGTTACCCGGCGGCGGCGGCACGCAGCGCTTGCCGCGGCTGATCGGCATCCAGATGGCCTTGCAGCCGATGCTCGAAGGCAAGGAGTTTTCGCCTGCGGAAGCGAAGGCCGCCGGCATCATCAACGAGCTGGCGAGCGATAGCGCAGACATGCTCGCCAAGGCCAAGGCCTGGGCCATTGCCAACCCGAAGGCGATCCAGCCCTGGGACGACAAGAAGTTCAAGTTCCCCGGCGGCGACTCGAAAAGCCCCGGCATGGTGCAGCTGTTCGCCATCGCGCCGTCGATGGCGCATGCGAAAACGCAGGGCAACTATCCGGCGGCCGACAACATCCTGAGCTGCGTCTACGAAGGCGGCGTGGTCGATTTCGACACCGGCTGCCGCATCGAGTCGCGCTACTTCGCCGACCTCGTGGTGAGTCAGGTCAGCAAGAACATGATCGGCACGCTGTGGTTCCAGCTCAACGCCATCAACAAGGGCAAGTCGCGGCCGGAAGGTTTCGAGAAGTCCACCGTCAAGAAGCTCGGCGTGTTGGGCGCGGGCATGATGGGTGCGGGCATTGCCTACGTCTCCGCCAAAGTCGGCATCGAAGTGGTTCTGCTCGATTCGACGCAGGAATCGGCCGACAAGGGCAAGGCCTACTCGACCGCCCTGCTCGACAAGCTGGTGAAGAAAGGCCGCATGACCGCCGACGCGCAGGCGGCCTTCCTCAAACTCATCACGCCGACGACAGATTACGCACTGCTCGATGGTTGCGATCTCATCATCGAAGCCGTGTTCGAGGATCGCGTCATCAAGGCCGACGTGACCAAGAAGGCGGAGGCGGTGATTCCCTCCACAGCGACCTTCGCATCGAATACTTCAACCCTGCCGATCACCGGCCTGGCAAAAGCCAGCGCAAGGCCGAAGCAGTTCATCGGCCTGCACTTCTTTTCCCCAGTCGACAAGATGCCGCTGGTCGAAATCATCATGGGTGAAGAAACCTCGCCGGAGACGCTGGCGAAGGGCTTCGACTACGTGCAGCAGATCAAGAAGACGCCCATCGTCGTCAACGACTCGCGCGGCTTCTACACCAGCCGCTCGTTTGCGACTTACGTGATGGAAGGTGCGGCGATGCTGCTCGAAGGCCAGCACCCGCGCTCGATCGAAGTGGCAGGCCTCAAGGCCGGCATGCCGGTCGGCCCGCTGGCGCTGCACGACGAAGTCTCGATGTCGCTCAGCCTGCACGTGCTGACGCAGACACGAAAGGACTTCGCGGCCGAAGGCAAGACGATGACCGAGCACCCGGCCAGCGTGCTGATCGAGAAGATGGTCGACACCCTCAAACGACCGGGCAAGAAAGCCAAGGCCGGTTTTTATGACTATCCAGACGTTGGCGAGAAGCACCTCTGGGCTGGTCTTGCCAAGGAGTTCCCGCTCGCCAAGGAGCAACTCACGCAGGCCGAGATGATCGACCGCCTCATGTTTTCGCAAGCCAACGAAGCCGCCAAGTGCTTTGAGGAAAACGTGGTGATGACGGTGGCGGACACCAACATCGGCTCGATCTTCGGCTGGGGCTTTGCACCGCATCACGGTGGCGCGCTGCAATTCATCAATGCCATTGGCATCGCTGAGTTCGTGAAGCGCAGCGAAGCATTGGCGGCCAAGTACGGCGCACGTTTCACGCCCGCAGCGCTGCTGAAGAAAATGGCAGCCGAAGGCAAGCGCTTCGAGTGAGGTGATGCGTTCCTCTCCGCCGCGCCGGAGAGGAACGCCACTTTTTCGGACTCAAGGCGACAAGCCATTCACTCATCGGCCATCAAGCTGAACGTCGCACGCTCCCCGCAAATCTTTAAGTCGCCAGACCCAGCCCGCTCAATCTGGCGCAGCCGATTTTCTTTCACTTGCCCTTAGGAGTTTCGCCATGTTTTCACTGCTGATGAACTGGATGAAGGCCAATCACATCCTGCCGAAAATTTCCGACACCGAGCGCCAAGCGCTTGAAGCCGGCTCGGTCTGGATCGACGGTGGCCTGTTTGCTGGCAACCCGGACTTCAAACATATTCTGTCCGAGCCGTACAGCCGTCTTTCCTCCGAGGAGCAGGCCTTCATCGACGGCCCCTGCGAGCAACTGCTGAAGATGTTCGACCATTACGAGGTCGCCACCACCCGCCGCATTCCACCGGCGGTGCTGGAGTTCATCAAGAAGGAAGGCTTCATGTCCTTCCTGATCCCCAAGCAGTACGGCGGCAAGGAGTTCTCGATTCTCGCGATCTCCACCATCATGGCCAAGCTCAACCCGGCTTCGACCACCATCGGCACCTATGTGGTCATTCCCAACTCGCTGGGTGCGGCCGAACTCATCAAGCACTACGGCACCGACGAGCAGAAAAACCACTACCTGCCGCGCCTCGCGCGTGGCGAGTTCGTGCCCTGCTTCGGGCTCACCGAGCCTACCGCCGGCTCGGACGCCGCCAGCATCAAGGCCGAGGGTGAAGTGTTCCGCGACACCGACGGCACGCTGAAGATCAAGATGAACTTCCGCAAGCGCTACATCACGCTCGCACCGGTGGCCAATCTCGCGACCATCGCCTGCAAGCTCGACGACCCGCAGAACCTGCTCGGCAAGGGCACCGATGTCGGCATCACCTGCGTGCTGATCGAAAAAGGTACGCCGGGCTTCACTAATGGCGACCATCACCAGCCCATCGGCGACCCCTTCGACAACGGGCCGCTCTATGGCAAGGACGTGATCGTGCCGGTCGCCAACATCATCGGCGGCGGCGCCAAGGCTGGCCAGGGCTGGCGCATGTTGATGGAGCAGCTCGCAGGCGGCCGCATGGTCTCGCTGCCGGCGGGTGCGATCGGCGGTGCGAAGACCGTGGCCGCGGCGACCGGCGCCTACTCGATGGTGCGCCAGCAGTTCGGCATCTCGGTGGGCAGGATGGAAGGCGTGGAGGAAAAGGTCGGCAAGATCGCGGGCCTCACCTACATGCTCGAAGGCGCCCGCGTGTTCGGCTGCTCGGCCGTCGACAACGGCCAGCAGCCGCCGGTGGTCTCGGCGGTGATGAAGGCCTACTCGACTGAAATCAGCCGCGAGATCGTCAAGGAGGGCATGGACGTGATGGCCGGTGCCGCCGTGATGCAAGGCCCCAACAACATCCTGGGTCGCGGTTATCAATCCGCACCCGTCGGCGTGACGGTGGAGGGTGCGAACATCCTCACCCGCACGCTGATGATCTTCGGCCAGGGCGCAACCCGCTGCCATCCCTATGCGCTCAACGTCGTCAACGGCGTGGAGAAAAACGATGTCGCGCTGTTCCGCAAGAATCTGCTGGGCTGGATGCTGCACTTCGTGCTGGGTTACTTCCGCACCGTCGTGCGCAGCCTCACCCGTGGCCTGACGGTGTCCGTGCCGGATGTGCATGCCGACACCCGCACCTATTACCGTCGCCTCGGCTGGGCGGCGGCGCGCTACGGCTTCTTGACCGACATGGCGATGTTCGCCATCGGCGGCAAGCTGAAGATGCGCGGCAAGCTCACCGGCCGTTATGCCGATGCGCTCGCTTGGCAGCTGCTGGGCATCGGTGCGCTGCGCCGCTTCGAGGCCGAGGGCCGCAGGCCGGAAGATCTGGCGCTGGTGCATTACGCGCTGAACTACGCATTGGCCGAAATCCAGCAGGCCTTCGTCGGCATCTATGCCAACTTCGACGGCGTGATCGGCAGCGTCATGCGCTTCTTCGCAACACCCTTCCTGCGCATCAACCCCATCGGCGCCATGCCGACGGACGCCATGAGCGCTGCGGCGGCCCGCACCATTCAAAGCCACAACGCGCAGTTCAAGCGTCTGGCCGAGAACGTGTATCTGCCCGCTGAAGGCACGCCTGGCATGGGCCGCCTGCTGCGGGCCTTCCGTCTGGTGACCGAGGCCGAGCCGATCCTCGCCAAGATCCACACCGCGCAGAAGGACAAGCGCCTGCCGCGCGGCCCCGCTGAAGAGCTGGCTGCCGAGGCCGCCTACAAGGGCGTCATCACCCGCGAGGAAGCCAACCAGGTCGCCGCTGCACTCACGGCGCGACTCGATGCGATCGAGGTGGATGTATTCACGCCCGAACAGTATTACCAGGAGAGCAAGGGCGACGAGGGCATCTACTTCGGTGCCCCAGAACCTCAGAAGATTGCGGCCTAAGCCCACTCAGTCAGTACGGCTGGAAATGTCCGCAGGCCTAGTCATGGGCTTGCGGATTTTTTTTAATCACTTGATGATTACTTTCTAATTAAATGGATTAGAAAGAATGGCACGCTCCGCCTTTCCCAAGCTCGATGACACCATTTTGCGGCTGCTGCCCGACCACCCAAAAGATTTGGTGAGCGCCGTTGCCGCAAAAATGGGCGCAAGCCGTCCAACCGTGTCGACGGCCATCCGCAGGCTTGAAGCATTAGGCCTGCTGCAATCCGAGGGGACGACGCGAAAAATATACAGCCCCACCACCTTCAAATGGCACGGCAGGATCGACAGTGCATTGGACGAATCTCTCGTCTGGCAAAAACACTTCTCAGCACAGCTGGCCAAGCTGCCGGAGAACCAGCGGGACATCCTGCACTACGGATTAACAGAGATGCTCAACAACGTACGCGACCACTCCGAGGGCAAGCGTGCAGACATCATGCTTTCGATGCGTCCTGACGCTGTGGCTTTCAGCATCGCCGACGATGGCGAGGGCATTTTCAGGCGCATCGCCCGCCTTCAGAAACTCCCCGATGAAAAGCTGGCGCTGCTGGAACTGGCCAAGGGCAAACTCACCACCGACCCCAAGAATCACTCCGGTGAAGGCATTTTCTTCAGTTCGCGGGTTTTCGATGAGTTCACGATTTACTCCAGCGAATTGCTGTTCACACATGATGAAACACAGGACGCACTTCACGATGCCGAGCTGCCGGAACCACTGAAAAAGAATGACAAGGGCACCGTCGTATCAATGCTTCTTGCACGGGAGAGCAAACGAACACTCAGAGATGTGTTCGACCGATACGCTGCGCCTGCGGAGTTCACTTTCAGCAAGACACTGGTACCGCTGCGGCTGGCACGACTCGGCAACGAAAATCTTCTCTCGCGTTCGCAGGCCAAGCGAGCTCTCGCTCGCGTAGATCAATTCAAGGTTGTGGTCTTCGATTTCACCGAAGTGCCCCTGATCGGCCAAGGCTTTGCCGATGAAATCTTCCGTGTTTTTGCCAATGCCCACCCTGATATCGAGCTGATCCCGGCGCATTTCAACGACGAGGTGCGCCGCATGCTGCTGCATGTCGGAGTCACCCAGAAGCAACTCCAAACCAAAACCGAACTGACATGAATCCACTGCTCGCCGGCCTCACCGTGCTCGATCTCAGCCGCCTGCTGCCCGGCCCGTTCTGCTCGCTGTATCTGGCGCAGCTGGGGGCGACGGTCATCAAGATCGAGGAGCCGGGCACGGGCGACTACGCGCGGCTGCTGTCGCCGGAGATGTTCGCGCTGGTCAATCGCGGCAAGAAGTCGATCACGCTCGATCTCAAAAAGCCCGAGGACGTCGCCAAGCTGCATGCGCTGGCCAAGACCGCCGACGTGGTGCTGGAGAGCTTTCGCCCCGGCGTGATGGACAAGCTCTGCTGCGGCTATGCCGCGCTCAAGGCCATCAACCCGCGCCTCGTGTTCTGCGCGCTCACCGGCTACGGGCAGGACGGCCCCTGGCGCGAAAAGGCCGGCCACGACCTCAACTACTGCGGCTATGCCGGCGTGCTCGACCAGACGGGCGCTGCCGATGCGGCACCGGCCATGTCGGGCTTTCAGATCGCGGACCTTGCCGGCGGCGCGCTCACGGCAGCGCTCGGCATTGTCGCGGCGGCAATGGGGGCGAAGGCGAGCGGCGAAGGCTGCTTCGTCGATGCCGCCATGCTCGACGGCACGCTCGCACTGCAAACCACCACGCTCTCCACCCTGCGCGCCGTGGGCGCGGCGGCGGCGCGTGGCAACGACATGCTGAGCGGTGCACTGCCGAACTACGCGGTCTACGAAACGGCGGACGGCCAGCACATGGCGATGGGCGCGCTGGAGAGCAAGTTCTTCATGGCGTTCTGCAAGACCGTCGAGCGGCCCGACCTCGCCAAGCTGCCGCTGGCGCCCGGCCCCAAGGGCGAGGCGCTGCGCAGCGAACTCACGGCGCTGTTCAAGAGCAAGACCCGCGACGAATGGGCAGCGTTGCTGGCCGATGCCGATTGCTGCGTAACGCCGATTTTGAAGCCGGGCGAAGCGCTGGACAGCGAGCAGGCCAAGGCGCGCGGACTGGTGGAATCGGTTGCAGGCAAACCGGCGGTGGCGATGCCGCTGGTGTTCGACGGCCAGCGCGGCGTGGCGGTAAGCGAGGCGCCTAGGCTCGGGGCCGACAACGCCGCGATTCTGGGCGCGATTTAGGCGTTCTTCCCTCTACCCTGTCCCTCTCCCGCGGGCGGGGGAGGGCATGAAAAAGCATCACTGCTTTTCGCGCTCGTCCTCGGCGCGTAGCTCGCTTTCTTCCCCCACGCGCGGCGGCTTGAAGTGGTGCGGCGAGGGCTTGAGCCGCTGCCAGTTGGCCGGCGGCGGCGGGCTGCCCTCGAATACCTGGTTGAGCGGCAGGCGCGCCAAGCTGTCAGCCTCCAGCGAGCCGAAGAGTAGCCACGGGCCGTGCTCGCGCACGCTGGTGATCGGGCCGTAGGCGTCCTTGGCGTCGTGCTGCAGGTTGGCGATGACCTTGCCGTTTTCGTCCAGCCCCAGCACCCAGGCCTTGTGGGCGGGCGCGGGCTGCACGAACCTGGGCAGGCGCAGCACCAGTTTCTTGATCCACGCCGGCTTGTCGGCCAGCTCATCCAGTGCGGCCGAACGCGGCGCATACAGCGCCAGCCAGAAGCGGCGGTTCTGCGGGTTGTAGCTGATGTTGTCGGGCAGGCCCGGCAGGTTGTCGATGAACACCTCGCCGGTACCGGCCTTCTCGCCCTTGAGCCAGTAGCGCATCACGCGGTAGGCGGCGGTCTCGTTGACCAGCACATAGGCATCGTCCGGCCCCACGGTGACGCCGTTGGCGAACAGCAGGCCCTTCATCAGCACCTTGGTTTCCTTGCTGTCGGTGTTGTATTGCAGCAGGCGGCCGGTGCCCTTGTGCTCGACGAACTCGTAGAGCACCTGGTCGAGCGGATAGGCGGCGGCGTCGGTGAAGTAGAGGTTCTTGTCGAGGCGCGTGTTGGTGACGTCGTCGGCGAGCGCGAACGGCACGCCGTCGGCTGCGGTGGCGAGCACCGCCGGCGTGGTGCCGCTGCCGAAATGCAGCAGGCCCTTGTAGGCATCGGCCACCACCAGCCCGCCATGCGGGCCGAAGGCAATCCCCAGCGGACGGCCTTCGCTCTGGCCGATCTCCTGATAGCTGGTGCCGTTGTAGGAGAACATCACGATGCGGCCATCGACGTAGCCTGCGTAGATGCGGCCCGCCGCATCCACCGCAATGCCTTCCGGACCCACGCCCACGCCCACGCCGAAGCGCTGCACGGCCTTCAATTTGTCGTTGGCGGCGTACACGCCTTCAAGCGCGGGTGCAGCCGGCGGTGTCCATGCCACCGGCGTGATCGGCACCGGCCAGAACAGCAGATAGGCCAGCGCGGCGACGACGACAACGGCAAGCAGCTGCAGGATTCTTTTCATGGTTTTTGGTCGGGCACGCGAAGGGCGCGGCAGCAAGGTAAAGTTCGCGTCGATGATAGCGTCGGTGTCAAAAACGCTGCATCGACTGCACGCTGTGCCCATCAGATCAAATCGAATACTCAGGAGACCCGATGCTTGCCACCCAAACGCCGATCGAAAAACTGCTGCTGCGCGCCAAGGAAACACCCAACTGGCCGTGGCTGCACCAGAGCATCAACGGCGAGTGGCGGGCGTGGAAATACGAGGAGATCGCCAACCAGGTGATGCGTATGGCCGCGGCCATCCAGAAGCTGGGCATCCCGCAGGGATCGGCGATCGGCATCGGCGGCCGCAACACCGCGCACTGGTTCATGGCCGATCTCGCCATCAGCGCCGCCGGTTGCGTGAGCGTGGGTCTCTACCCCAAGCAGTCGGCTGAGCATCTGCGCTACATCCTCGCGCACTGCGAAGCCAAGGCCGTGATCGTGGGCCCGATGATGGAGCCCAAGGAGTTCATGGACGTGCTGCCGCCCGAACTCATCACCATCCGCATGCCCTACCCCGACGCGCCGCCCTGCCAGCTGGAGTGGGACACGCTGGTGGCCGACAACGCGCCGCTCGCCGCACCGGTGATTCGCGGGCCGGAAGAGCTCATCACGCTGGTCTACACCAGCGGCACCACCGGCCACCCCAAGGGCGTGATGCTCAACTGGCGCAACGCCCAGTTCACCATCGACGGCCTGATGAAATCCATGCCGCCCAAGCGGGAGGAAATCTTCTTCAGCTACCTGCCGCTCGCGCACATGTTTGAGCGCGGCGCGGTGGAGATGTGCAGCCTCTACCTCGGCGCGCAGATCTACTTCCTGGAGCATCTCGAAAAACTGCCGGAACAATTGGCGTTCGTGCGCCCCACCCGCTTCTTCGGCGTGCCGCTGGTCTACACCCGCATCCAGGCTGGCGTGCTGAAGAAAATGCCGCAGGAAAAACTCGACAAGCTGCTGAAGATCCCGCTGCTGTCGAGCCTCATCAAGAACAAGATCAAGAAGGCGATCGGCCTCGACCGCGCCTGGCTGATTTTCTCGGGTGCAGCACCCATGCCCAAGCCGCTGATCGAGTGGTTCGCCAAGCTCGATATCCAGATCTTGCAGGGCTACGGCATGACCGAGAACAGCATCTACGCCAGCGCCAACCTGCCCAACGCCAACCGCATCGGCTCCGTCGGCAAGGAAAACCTCGGGGCCAACACCCGCATCGCCGCCGACGGCGAGATCCAGTACAAGCACCCCGGCGTGATGACCGGCTATTACAAAGAGCCTGAGAAAACCGCGGAGACCTTCACCGAAGATGGCTATCTGCGCACCGGCGACAAGGGCCGCCTCGATGCCGACGGCTACCTCTACATCACCGGCCGCACCAAAGACATCTTCAAGACCATGAAGGGCAAGTACGTCGCACCCGCACCCATCGAGGGCGCGCTGGCGCGCAACACCGACATCGAGCAGCTCTGCTTCGTCGGCAGCGAGCTGAAGCAGCCGATCATGCTCGTCTCGCTCAACGAAGCCGGCCGCACCAGGCCGCGCGAAGACATCGAGCGCGGACTGGTGGCCGAGATGGAGGCCGTCAACAGCACGCTGGAACCGCACGAAGCCATCGGCAAGATCGTGGTGGTGAAAGATCCCTGGTCCATCGACAACAACCTGATGACGCCCACCATGAAGGTGAAGCGCAACGAAATCGAAAAGCGCTACCACACGCTCATCGCCAAAGAGGGCGAGACGCGCAACAAGGTGAGCTGGGAGGCTTGATAGCGGCGCTCTCCACAGCGAAAAATCGGCATCGCTTGATCCGCATCAACGATGCAGTCGACTGGGTGACTGTCGGAGTCGCGTTACTTCCAAGGAGAGAATGAATGTGGTGGCAAATCTACTTCTGGCTTCTGGTCGCCGTGCTTATCTTGCCGTTTCCCTTCAAGTTATGGGGTTACTTCACGGGCAAAGACAAAAGCTCCACGCTCGTCAAGGTGGAAGAAACCAGTAACGCCTGTTTTCTTTCAATAGGGCTTATTGGTCTTTATGGCTACATTCACAACGTCGATGTTGGTCCAGCTGCTGTTTGGTACCTTTGGCTCTGCATTGGATTGGGATGGTCGGTACTGGCGCTGTTCTGGTCGGCAAAGCTCACACATGCAGCAAACGT
Organism: Stagnimonas sp.; assembly: GCA_030652575.1. Taxonomy (GTDB): domain Bacteria; phylum Pseudomonadota; class Gammaproteobacteria; order Nevskiales; family Nevskiaceae; genus Stagnimonas. The sequence goes on from JAUSQI010000028.1 coordinate 26,646, forward strand.
GCTTGGTCTGAAGCGAGCACGGATCATTGCAGGATTCAGTACGTTGCTACTGCTCCCCATGCTGTTCGCAATTTATTCCTATGCGAGCCGGGCATAGTCAGTGCTCCAACCGGAGCACGCGACTGCCGAGAAGGCATCTCTGGCTGCAACACCTTGCGTTCTGGTCGACGCCCTCAACGTCGCCTACTGGAGCGGCAATCCGCCCTCGCTGCGCCTGCCGCTGGCGTTGATGACGCAGCTGCTGGCCGATGGGCATCGTGCTCTGATGGTGTTCGATGCCAGCGCCCCCCATCAGCTGAAGCATGAGCACGATTTGTATCGGCAACTCCTGCAGCACTCCAACCATTGCATCGAAACGCCTTCGGGGCGCTCTGCCGATGGCGTGCTGCTGCGGCTCGCCCGATTGAATGCCGCCTGTATCGTCAGCCGCGATCACTATCGCGACCATCGCCGCCGCTACCGCAAGCTGATCGACGACGCCAGCCGCCTGCATGCGGGCTGGGTGCGCGATGGCTGTATCCATGTGCCGTCGCTGGCGCTCAGCGCACCGCTCGCGGCAAGCACCGAAGCCGCCTTTCAGCAGCTGTGCCGCCAATTGCAGTCCCTGCCTTCGATCAACAGTGCGGCGGCCGTTGCATCCGGCATCCGTCTGCCCTCAGCCGAAGCGGTGACCTGATGCCGGGCAAACGCGCAAGCCACCGAACGCTGCGGCGAGCATGGCCGCTGCTGCTTGCCGTCGCGCTACCGTTTTTGATGCCGCTGCACGCGCACGCCGCAGCCACCGATGCCACACAAAGCGCCAGCGCCGCACCCACCACCGCCGACGTGCTGGCCAACACGATCCCGCTGATCCGTCCCCGGCTCCGCGTGCCCAAGAGCCTGCACCAGGTTGTGGTCGTCACCATCCAGCCGACGGCCGATGACCCCGAGCGCTTTCAGGTCGAAGTCTCCTTCAGGGCCACTTCGCCCTTCGGCGCCACCGCCGAGCACCGCGCCAAGTTCCATATGAAGCGCTCTGCCAGCGGGCAGTTCTGGATCGTCACCGCTGATTGATGCGGGCTAAAGCCGCGCTAAGCTTGGCGGCAGCAACCTAGAAATATCTTTGTCGACGTGATCGGGAGGAGACCTGACATGAATCGAGCTTTGCGCAACGCCCTGCTGCTCGGCACCGCCTCGCTGTGGCTGAGTGCCTGCGGCGGCAACTCACGCAGTGCGACGACCGTCGCGACACCCCCCACCTCGGCCGATGCCACGCCCAAGGCCGTCTGCGGCCCCGGCTCGCGGCCTGAGATCGGCATGCAGGGTCGCGTCAGCCGCGCCGAGCACGACAGCGGCCGTGCCGCACAGGGCTACACCTGCAACACCGCGCTGGTCGGCAGCTACACCACCGAGACGGCAGTGGGCACCGTCGGCGGCTTCAAGGTGGAGCGCTACACCGACAAGGTCGGCCACGACTGCGCCTACTACGACACCACGCTCACCTACCCCACCAACTTCGGCACGGGCGAATCGGGCGTGAACGTGATGGACATGAGCGACCCGACCCAGCCCAAGCTCACGGCGAGGCTGGAAACGCCGGCCATGCTCAGCCCGCACGAATCGCTGGTGGTGAGCCAGCAGAGCGGCGTGCTCGCCGCCGTCACCGGCAACGCTGCGCTCTACCCCGGCTTCGTCGATGTGTATTCGCTCGAACCCGACTGCCGCAAGCCGGTGGCCAAGTCCATTGCCAGCTTCGGTCTGATTGGGCACGAGAGCGGCATGTCGCCCGATGGCAAGACCTTTTACACCGCCTCGCCCGGCACACCCACCATCACCGCCATCGACATCAGCAACCCCGCACTGCCGGTGCTGCTTGGCGTCATGCCCTACTACTCGCATGGCCTGTCACTCAGCAACGACGGCAACCGCGCCTACCTCGCCAGCGTCGGCCTCTCAGGTGCCGCCTGCGCCTATGCCGTGAGCTGCGATGTGCCGGACATCCCCAAGGATCGCGGCCTCATCATTCTCGACGTCTCGGACTTCCAGAGCCGAAAGGCCAACCCGCAGGCGCGTGAAATCTCGCGCCTGAGCTGGACGCCATCAAGCATCCCGCAGAACGCCCTGCCCTTCACCCGCAACGGTCGCCCCTACCTGCTGGAGATCGACGAGTTCGCGCGCGACAGCGGCGTGGGTGCCGCGCGCATCATTGACATCGCCGACGAGACCAAGCCCAAGGTGATCTCGGATATCCGCCTCGAAGTGCACAACGCCGAAAACTTCGCCGCCATTGCCAACGACCCCGGCGCTGCCTTCATCGGCCAGGGCTACGCCGGCCACTACTGCAACCTGCCGACGCGCGTGAACCCCGACATCGTCGCCTGCAGCATGATCGTCAGCGGCCTGCGCGTGTTCGACATCCGCGACCCGGCCAAGCCGAAAGAAATCGCCTACTACAACCCGCCGCTCACGCCCCGCATCACGCCAATACTCGAAGCCAGCGGCTACGCCCTCTCCAGCCCCAGCTTCGTGCCCGAGCGCAAGGAGATTTGGTACAGCGATGTCTACAGCGGCTTTTATGTGGTGCGGGTGACGAATGGGGTTTGGTGATAATTTGGCGCAATGGCCCAATGTCTGTAAAAAATGCGGCTCACACCCCGTAACGCATTGGCGTGCGTAAGCGATTACGGTGAGAGCTACCTAAATAAAAACTAGTGTGCTGAGATATTGGGACTCAGCGCGGAGAACTAATGAAGAGTCTTAGCTCCTATACGAAAAATGCTGTCGTTGCCATTCGACGTTGGTGCTTAACGCATCGAAAATTCGCGATCGCGATCAAGGCACTCATACAGGGTCTACCACCGGCTCTTTGGGCCTACGCGCTCATTAAGTTTTCCATCGCTCTTCCCTTTCAACAGGATGCCCATGATTTTTTCGAGGCGCATAAGTGGCTACCGCTTTGCGTTCTTATATGGCCTCTTGTTTCCACCGTGTTATTCGAAGCATTGGCCGATTTCACGTCGGCGCTGGCAACATCTGGGGACGCTGGAAGCGCTGAGCTATTGGCGCTAGTGACCGCTATCGATGACATCGTAGGACGCAAGCTAAATCGCTTTGGAGAGTATGCACGGGAACTTCGTGATGGAAGAAAATCCAAAAGCGTTTTTGCCGATATCACTCAACCTCAACGGCAAATTGAAGCCTTAGTCCAAAGCCTATGGCAGATGCTCAGCACTTTGACGCAGGACAGAACACTTAAAGTTGTTCTTGCGTGCATGGAGAAGGACCTTCCTGTCCGCTGGTATTGCCATTTCCCAAATGACGCATTGCCTTCAAGTGACCTACTAAAAGCAGAGGCGGCAAAAAAAACTTTCTTCGCGCACTGTTCCAAAGATAAGCGCCCTGTGCTGATTGAAGACATCGCTCAATACATTGAATTGCGAAGAAAGAAGAAAGCGAAGGGCAAAAAGAACAAACAAGCGACTTATATCGTTGGTAACGCCAGCACTGATTCGACAGGGTCGATAATTGCTTATCCGATAATTAACCACCATCTATCGGAGCTTCCATTTGTCTTATCCGTGAAATCAGATACGAATACCATCAACGCTGCGTTCAAAGAAAAGCACAAGTTCATCGTCGAAGCATTCATCAAGCGGTTGGTGTTGGAACATAACTTGCTCTCAATCAAGAACGGGGTCACCTATGACTACGAAGCACCTTCTCAGCCAGCAAGCTGATTTAGTTGGCGCCACTACTCCAGAAGACCTGCTTCGGCAGTTCGAATCTCAGTTGATGCACAACTACAAAGACATTTTTAGTGAACCGTTTCCGACAAAGTCGGTTAGCGAGTGGCTTCAACTACTCAATTCCAAAAACATCAAAACTCAAAAAATGCGCTAAGACTTTAGTCCGCGCGTAGCTACCCGTGTAAAGCAAAACTCGGAATTGTTGATGCTGTCTTCAATCAGTGCAGGTCGTCCTTGCGGACCAGAAAATCGGTGCAGGTGACAGCAGACATGGCAGCTCCTCGATGAATGGCGCTGCCTCTGCACAGTCGAACGGTTACGGCTTGCGGGCGGCGTCCTTGCGGCGGAAGTAAAGCACTTTCTCCACCTTGGCAACGCGCTGGCCCTGCTCGTCTAGTACCTCGACGACATAGGTGGGCGTGTAGCGCGCGCCGTTGGCGGTCTCAGCCCGCACGGTCGCATCGTCCTGTGGCGTGAGCGTGAACACGGCGCGCACCGTGCCCTTGCCGGGGCGCTCGAAGTCGATGCTGGCGGCCTTGTCCCAGATCACGTATTCCTTGCCGAGCCGGGCGATGAACATGAGCATGTAGAAGGGGTCGCACATCGAATACAGACTGCCGCCGAAGTGCGTGCCGACGGCGTTGCGGTTATTCAGGGTCTCGCGCAGCTCGACCACGATACGGCTGTAGTCCGGCGCGATCTGCACCACACGGATGCCCGCACTGCGATACGGACCCCAGAAGTTGATGTAGGTCTTGAACAGCCAGGGTTTCTTGAAGAACTGGTCGCGCAGATTCATGGGAAGGCTCTGAAGATCAAAAGGGAATGCAGTGATCTTGGCCGCCGCATGGCAACGCTGCAATGACCTGCGACGTTATGAAAACACCACCGTCTTGTTGCCGTGCACGATCACGCGGTCTTCCACATGCCAGCGCACGGCGCGGGCCAGCACCTGCCGTTCCAGGTCGCGGCCCAGGCGGCGCAGGTCCGGCACGCTGTGGCGATGGCTGACGCGGCCCACGTCCTGCTCGATGATCGGCCCCTGGTCGAGATCGGCAGTGACGTAATGCGCGGTGGCGCCGATGAGCTTCACGCCGCGCTGGTCGGCCTGCTGGTACGGGTCGGCACCCACGAAGGCGGGCAAAAAGCTGTGGTGGATGTTGATGATCTGGTGCGGCCAGTCCGCCACGAAGCCGGGCGAGAGGATGCGCATGTAGCGCGCCAGTACAATGAAGTCGGCATGGCCATCCAGCAGCGCGCTCATCTTGGCCTCGGCCTCGGCGTGGGTGGCGGCGTCGATCGGCACATGCTCGAAGCGCACGCCGAAACCCTCCACCGCCTCGCGCAGGTCGGGATGGTTGGAGATCACCATCGGAATGTCGACCCTGAGATCGCCGCGCTGCCAGCGCCACAGCAGCTCCATCAGCGCGTGGTCGTGCTTGCTGACGAGGATCGCCATGCGCGGCTTGATGGCGGCGAAGCTGATCCACCACTCCATGTCGTAGCGCTTGGCCACCAGCTCGCCAAAGGCGCGGGCGAGCGCATCGCCGGTCACATCGAGCGTCGGCGTCTGAAACTCCAGCCGCAGAAAGAACTTGCCGCCGTACGGGTCGCTGGAGTGTTGGTCCAGCTCGGTGATGTTGACGCCGTGGTGATACAGAAACGTGGTGACGGCCGAGACGATGCCGGGCTTGTCGGGGCAGGTGACGCTGAGGCGCGCCGTGGTTTCAGCAGAGGTGGTCATACGCGGACGATCAGGCTTGTGGCAGCAGCGATTTGAGCTTGGCGGATTCTTCCGGGAACCAAGGGCCGTTGGCCTTCAGCGCTTCGGCGGCGGCCTGTTTGGCCTCGTCGCTGCGCTTCAGCGCGAGCAGCGATTGCACGCGCGCCTGCGCGTTCTTGAGGCGGTTGATGCCGTAGGCCAGTGTGGCCGCCTGCGCGAAGTACGGCAGCGCCTTCCCGTGCTCGCCGCGTGCCGCCAGCACGCGCGCGTAGCGGTTGGCGTAGACATAGTCCTCTGGATAGGCAGCGATGAGCTTGAGCAGCAGCGCATCGAGCTTGGCCTGCTCGCCGGCGGCGTCGTAGAACACGCGCAGGTTGTCGGCGGCGTTGCGGTCGGCCTTGGGGCTCTTGGCGATCTTGGGCGCGAAGTAGGCGATGCCTTTCTGGAAGGTCGCGGCCTTGGCCGCCGTGTTGCCCTGCGCGTCATAGAGATCGGCCAGCGCGAACACGGCGCTGCGGGCATCCGCACAACCCTGCTTCTTCTTGGCCAGCACGGTGCCGGTCAGCAGGGTCTCGAAGCGCGGTGCCTGGGCGGCGAGGAAGCCGCGACGGTGGTCGCTGGCTTCTGGCTTGCTGCATTCGAGCGCGGCGTCGAGATCGTACGGGCTTTCGCAATCGAGGTTGCCGGCAAGCGCTTTTTCAGCGGCGGCGAGGCAGGCTTCGGGCTGCTTGGTTTTGGCGGCGGCCTTCAGTTGCAGGCGTGCGAGCATGCGCTGCACGGCGAGGTCTTGCTGGGCCGGTGTTTGCGCGGTGGCGGGCAGCGTTGCGAACCAGTCCAGTCCGGCCTGGCCGTCGTTGCGGGCGAGATAACCGGCCAGCACCGTCTTGGTGGCAGCAATACTTTGCGCACCGCCGGCGGCGGCCTTGGTGCGCAGCGCATCGAGTGTGGTGTTGCGCTGGGTGATGACGGCCAGCTCGCTATAGAACTGCTGGCGCGTGCGCTCGGCATTGATGCGCCCCAGCTCCTGCCCGTCGGCGTTGAGCACCACGTAGCTCGGCAGCGCCTTGACCACGAACTGATCCTTGAGCGCCGCCCCTTCGGGGGAGTCGGCATCCACCTCCAGCACCACCGCCGTGCGTTCCACCTTGGCCCACTCGGGCCCGGTGAGCACGTTCTTTTTCATGAAGTAGCAGGAGTAGCACCAGGGCGCGTGGAAATCGAGCAGCACCGGCACCTGCTTGGCCTTGGCTTCGGCGAGTGCGGCATCCAGCGGGCTGCCGTCGGCATGGGCCAGCGCGCTGCTGGCGAGAAGAAACGTGGCGATCAGGAAGTTACGCATGTCAGATCACTCTCAGGGCAAAGGCGGTAGGTTCTTGGGGGTGTCTTCCGGCGGCTTGGCGAAGTAGACGATGCGGGCGTTGTAGGCCTTGCCGGTGGCAGGGTCGTGGATGTTGGACACACCCTTGTATTCGAGCAGGCGCCTGCTCTCGGGGTCGTAGAGCAGGTTGAGGTCGGGGGCGACGAAGCGCAGCAGCGAATCGGCCTGCACCAGCAGTTTCACCGCTGGCTTGCCCTCGAAGGTGCCTGTGCCGACCTTGCTGATCTTGAAGCGGTAGCTGTCGAGCTGCCCGGCCACGGCGAAGCGGAAACTCACCACCTCGCCCTTCACCAGTTTGGGCAGATTGTCTTGCACGGCGTGGTTGAAGCCCGAGTCGGCGGCGGTAAAGCCTTCGCGCTTGAGGCTCTTGCGCTTCTCCTTGCCCTTGCCGGAAATCTTCAGCATGTCGATGGTCTCGCCATTGGCGGTGATCGCCTCGGCATAGCCCTCGTCCGGCAGGTCGAAACGGAACTTGGGCACGTAGGCATCGGCGCGGTAATCCAGCGTTTTCTTGCCCACCTCCTTGCCGTCCGGCGTGTAGTAACGGATGGTGCTCGCCACCTCCTTGCCGCCCTCAACCACGGGCTGGTGCACCTCGGTATAGAGATACTTGCCGCTGTCCAGATCGTAGGCGTAGCCGTAGAAGCTACCCTCGGCACGCGCAACAAAGGTGGCAGCCGCCATCAGCAACAGGGCAAGCGCATGCGGGATTCTGAAAGCCATTCGAGTGAATCCTTATTGCGTTGTGATCGGTGCGAAATCGTAACCGCTGCCAAATGTCGGTGCAGTGAAGGCACTGGCCGCCACCCCGGCGGCGGCGAGCGCCTGTGCCAGATCGGTCACCGGCTCGTGCTGACCCTCATCCGACAGCTCAAAGGTGCCGAAGTGCACCGCCAGCGACTGCGTTGCCGCCAACTCTTGATGGGCCTTGACCGCCTCCGCAGGGTCGATGTGCTGGTAGGCGGTGAGCCAGCGCGGTTTGTAGGCCCCGATCGGCAACAGCGCCAGCCGCATCGCCCCGTAGCGCTCGGCGGCCGCCTTGAACTGCGGCCCATAGCCGGTATCGCCCGCGAAGTACACCGGCCCGCCCGCTGTCTCGATCACATACGAGAGCCACAGGCTGCGATTGCGGTCGCCCAAACCGCGCCCGCACCAGTGCACGCTCTGCGCGCCGTGCAGCTTGCGGCCATTGGGCAGTGTTGCGGACTGCCACCAGTCCAGCTCGGTGATCTTCTCGATGCCAGCGCCGCGCAGCGTCGCACCCTCGCCCAGCCCCACATAGAACATCGGGTCATGCGCGGTCTTGAGACGCTTGAGCGTGGGCAGATCGAGATGGTCGTAATGGCTGTGCGAGATCAGCACCGCGTCGATGTGCGGCAAATCCTCGAAACGGATGCCGGGCGGCACAAAGCGGCGGGGGCCGGCCCATTGCACCGGGCTGGCGCGGTCGCTCCAGATCGGGTCGGTCAGCAGATTCAGGCCATCGGCCTGGATCAGCACCGTCGCGTGATTGACGACGGTCGCGCGCAGGCCACCCTCGCCGACGGTCGCAAGCGGCCTGGGGCCGGGTGGTGTGTCGAGATTGCGCGTCCACACGCCGGGCTCGCGTTGCCAGTAGTAGCGGACGAGATCGAGCACATTCTTCTCGAACGGTTCGGCGTTGTGAAACCGCTCGCCGTCAAAGTGATCGCTGACCGGCCCCTCGTAAGGCGCGCTGCCCCGATGCTGACAGCCCGCGATGGCCAGCCCGGCGAGCAAGAGCAGGGCGAGCGGGCGGGGCATTATTTTTCGACGAAAGCCCGCTCGATGACGTAATCGCCCGGCGTGCCGATGTGCGGCGACACCACGAACTGACGCTTGTCGAGCAGCACGCGGCAGTCTTTGAGCATCGCGTCGCTGCCGCAGATCATCACGCGGTCGGTTTCGGGGTTTAAGTGCGGCAGGCCGATGTCGTCGCAGAGCTTGCCGCTGTCCAGCAGCTCGGTGAGGCGGCCCTGGTTGCGGAAGGGCTCGCGCGTCACTGTGGGGTAGTAGATGAGCTGGCTCCGCACCAGCTCGCCCAAGGCTTCGTCGTTGGCGAGATCCTGCGTGATGTAGTCGTGATAGGCCAGGTCGTTGACGTTGCGCACGCCGTGGATGAGCACGATCTTCTCGAAGCGCTCGTAGGTTTCCGGGTCGCGGATGGTCGAGAGAAAGGGTGCGAGGCCCGTGCCGGTGGAGAGCAGATACAGGTTCTTGGCCGGCTTCAGGTCGTGCAGCACCAGCGTGCCCGTCGGCTTCACGCCCACCAGCAGCTCGTCACCGACCTTCACGTGCTGCAGGCGCGAGGTGAGCGGGCCGTTCTGCACCTTGATGCTGAAGAACTCCAGCTTGTCTTCGTAGTTCGGGCTGGCAATCGAGTAGGCGCGCAGCAGATTCTTGCCCTCGACATGCAGGCCGATCATCACGAACTGGCCGTTCTCGAAGCGCAGGCCCGGATCACGCGTGGTGGTGATCGTGAACAGCGTGTCGTTCCAGTGATGGACTTTGGTGATGCGTTCAGTGCGGAAGGCGGCGGCCATCGTGGCGTGCTCGGAGGAGGTGGCTAAAAAACGGGCGCGAACATTAGCATCATCACGCAGTGACTTGCGGCATATGGATATGCGTTTTGCCCAAACACCGCAGATCAATGCCGATGCAGATGATGCCTCTAGTCGCGATCGTGCTCGTCTTGCAGCCCGATGGCTTCATGCGCATGAACGAGGACGTGCCGCTCAGTCTGTCGCAGCAGGCCGGCTGGGCAGCATTGCCGCATCCCTTTTCACCGCCCGATGCGCCAGGCGATACAGACCCGGCAGCACCAAGAGCGTCAGCAGCGTTGAAGAAACAATGCCGCCGATCACCACCGTCGCCAGCGGCCGCTGCACCTCGCTGCCGATGCCGCTGTTGAAAGCCATCGGCACGAAACCCAGCCCCGCGACGAGCGCGGTCATCAGCACCGGCCTGAGCCGCGTCATCGCACCTTCGAGGATCGCCTCGTCCAGCGCCTTGCCCGTTTCGCGCAGGCTGCGGATGAAGCTGACCATCACCAGGCCATTGAGCACCGCCACGCCACTGAGGGCGATGAAGCCGACACCTGCTGAAATGGAGAGCGGAATATCGCGCAGCCACAGCGCCAGCACGCCGCCGGTGAGTGCCAACGGCACACCGCTGAAGATGACGAGTGCGTCTTTGAGCGAGCCGAAAGCCATCAGCAGCAGGCCGAGGATCAGCACCAGCGTCACCGGCACGACGATGGCGAGACGCCGGCTCGCGGATTGCAGCTGCTCGAACGTGCCGCCGTAGTCGAGCCAGTAACCGGCCGGCAGTTTCACTTCGGCATCGACGCGCTGCTGCACTTGCGCGACGAAACTGCCGAGGTCGCGCCCGCGCACGTTGGCGGTGACCACCACGCGCCGCTTGCCCTGCTCGCGGTTGATCTGGTTGGGGCCGGGGGCGATGGTGATATCGGCCACTTCCTGCAAGGGCACATAACCTCCGCTCGGCAACGGCACGGTCAATTGCGCCAGCGTGCGCGGGTCGGCGCGCAGGGCATCGGGCAGACGCACCACGATCTCGTAGCGACGGTCGCCCTCGAACAGGGTGCCGGCATCGCTGCCGCCGAACGCCGTCGCCGCCACCGCCTGCACATCGGCCACCGACAAGCCGTACCGCGCGAGGATTTCGCGCTTGGGCGTGATGCTCATCACCGGCAGGCCGGTGGTCTGCTCGGTTTTCACGTCGGCGGCTCCGGGGAGTTTCGACAGCACCACCTCGATCTTCTCGGCCTCGGCGTTGAGCACGTCGAGATCATCGCCGTAGACCTTCACAGCGAGGTCTGAGCGCACACCGGAGATCAGCTCGTTGAAGCGCATCTG
>JAUSQI010000037.1 GCA_030652575.1 Stagnimonas sp.
ACGGCAGCAAGATGTGGATCACCAACGGCACGCAAGCCGACTGGGCTTGTGTGCTGTGCAACACCAGCGAAGGCAAGGTGCACCAGAACAAGTCGCTCATCATCGTGCCGCTCGACACCAAGGGCGTGACCCGCAACACCAAGCTCGACAAGCTCGGCATGCGCTCGTCCGACACCGCGATGATCTTCTTCGACAACGTCCGCGTGCCACGTCGCTACCTGGTTGGGCAAGAAGGCATGGGCTTCATGTACCAGATGATGCAGTTCCAGGAAGAGCGCTTGTACGGTGCCGCCTCCGGCATCGACAGCCTGTTCAATCTCATCAACGAAACCATCGACTACACGCGCCAGCGGCAGGCCTTCGGCGGCTGCATTCTGGACAACCAGTACGTGCACTTCCGCATTGCCGAACTGCGCACCGAGGTAGAGGCTCTGCGCGCCTTGGTCTACGACACCACGGAGCGCTACATCGGCGGCAAGGAGAAACTCGAAGACATCGCCATGCTCGCCAGCATGGCCAAGCTCAAGGTGGGTCGCGTCTCGCGCGAGGTCACCGACAGCTGCCTGCAGTTCTGGGGCGGCCAGGGCTTCATGTGGGAGAGCAACGTCGCCCGCGCCTACCGCGATGCACGCCTCATCAGCATCGGCGGCGGTGCCGACGAGATCATGCTCGGCATCATCAGCAAGTGCATGGGCATTCTGCCCAGCAAGAAAGCCAACGAGGCGAAAAAGGCGGCACAGGCCGCTGCCAGCGGGCAGAAGATCGCCGCCTAAGCGCGCCAACTGAGCAGCAAAAAAGCCCGCGCCTAGACGCGGGTTTTTTGTTGAACGCCTGACTCTGGGTGCGAGTGGCGCAGCGGTAGTGCGGCCGGTGGTCGCTGTGGTACCGATCGCCCAGGAACAACTTGTCAGTGCACGCCCGAGCCGGCCGAGGGTCGGCTCTCAAAACGGCGCGCACGATGCCGCACGCGTGTTGCGTGCTGAAGAAACTACGCTGACGCAGCGATGTAACTCAGCCGAAGCGCACCGCCCAGCCGAAGCCGACCGGGATGTCCATCGCCTTGTCCAGCGGCAACTTTTTGGCCACCGCAATGGCCACGCGAATGGGCCCGCCGTGGGTCACCGCCAGCACCGTCTGCCCGGTGCGCTGGGCGTAGGCCGTGGTCTGCTCCAGCCAGGGGATGACACGCCTCGCCATCGCCATCAGCGACTCTCCACCACCGGGCGAGTAGGTGAGCACATCGCGGGTCCAGTCCTCGATGTCCTGCTTGGGGATGTCGACCCAGCGCTTGCCCTCCCAGCGGCCGAAATCGACTTCGGCCAGTGCGGGCTCGACGGTGCTGTGCACCGAAATGGTATCGGCCAGCCAGCGGCAGCGCTGGCGCGGGCTGGTGAACACGGTGTTGAACGGCCCGTGCTCGGCGATGAGCTGGCGGGTGAAATCCGGCAATTGTGCTTGCGACTCATCCGACAGCGGCACATCGGTGCGGCCGTAGCAAATGCCTTTTTCGAGCGCCACCGGCAGATGGCGTACCAGCACGAGTGGCATGGTTATTTTTAAGACCCCGACCGCAAACCCCAACCGCAAGAGGTGAACGCTACTGGCTGTTTGGTGGCAAGGCAATCAGCGCGCGGCTTCGAGCGCGGCGCAGAGTTGCTCGACGCCTTGCACCAGGCGCGGACCGGCGCGCGCCAGCAGGTCCGGGTCGATCGCCGCCAGCCGCGGCTGCACGCGTGCCGCCTTGGCAAAGCGCGCCCAGTAGGCGGTGACCGCAGCGTCATCCGCCGGGCCGTGGATGACGACTTGAGGCCGGGCCGCCAGCACCGATTCGTCGGTGACGGGTGCTGCCAGCGTCGGCAAGGCCGCAAACACGTTGATGCCGCCGCAGAGGCTGATGGCCTCGCTGATGGGGCTGTCGTGGTTGATCGAATACACCGGCGCGGTTTCGATCTGGTACAGCACCCTGACGGGCGTGGCCTTGGCGTAGCGCGCGCGCAATGCGGCCAGCCGCGCGCGGTAATCCGCAGCCGCCACCGCTGCCCGCTCGGGCGTACCCAGCAGGGTGCCGAGCTGCACCAGCGCCGTCGCCACATCGTCGAGATGGGCGATGCGCAGTGTCGTCACCGGCACTTTCACCGTTCGCAAACGCGCCAGCTGCGCGGCCGGCGTGCCGCCGCTCCAGGCGATGACCTGTGTGGGCTGCAAGGCCAGAAGCGCTTCGAGATTGAGCTGTGCGACATCGCCGACATCGGGCAGCGTCTTGATCTCCGGCGGATAGTCGCTGTAGGCCGTCACCGCCACCAGAACACCGCAGCCCGCCGCCGCGCAGACCAGCTCTGCAAGGTGCGGTGCCAGCGTCACCACCCGCTCGGCGGCACGCGCCGGGGACACACTGGCGCAGGCAAGAACACCGCAGAACATCGCAAGGCAAAAACCACGAGGCAATCTGGAAGAGGTCATCGAGGTCGAGAGCAGCGGTGTGGTGTTAAGGCGCATGGGATGCCGTGACTGTACTGTGCGGGCACCCCCTGCTGCCGGAAGCCACCATGCGCCGCGTCACCCTCTCGCTCGACGACGAGCTCGCCGACCAGTTCGACCAGTGGGCCGAGCGCCACCAGTACGGCACGCGCAGCGAGGCCTTCCGCGACTTGCTGCGCAGCCGCCTTGAAACCGAAGAGCTGGCCCAGGGCGGCACGCAGGAATGCGCCGCCGCCGTGAGCTTTGTCTACGACCACCACGAGCGCCAGCTCGCCAGTCGCCTAGCCGAAGCCCAACACGCGCATCACGACATCTGCCTCTCGACGCTGCATGTGCACCTCGACCACGACAACTGCCTGGAGACCACCGTGCTGCGCGGCCCGATGGACACCGTGATGCGCTTTGCAGAAGCCCTCATCGCCGAGCGCGGCGTGCGCCACGGCAAGATTCTGGTGGTACCGATGGCCGAGCATGGGCACAGCCATCCGCACACCCACCGGGCCGTGAAAGCGCCTTTCATCCGATGACCGACCGCCGCCGGCGCAGCAAGGTGCCGCCGATGCCCACCTCGATCAGCAAGGCCGCAAAGCCCGCACTCAGGGCATCGCAGGCGGCGTGAACTGCACCGGTTCGGGCTGCAGCCGCGTCATCAGCGGATGCAGCAAGCCGGTCAGTGCAAAACGAACGCCGCGAACAGCGCCATCCAGGCGATGCGCCGATGCCAGCGACGCAGGCCGGGGCGCGAAGCCCCACTTACGGTGTCCATGTCAGCCCCGCGTAGACGCTGCGGGTTTCACCCGGCAGGAACTGCGCTTGGTCGTTTCTGTTGGCATTGCGGATCACACCCGTGCTGGCGGCGTAGTGCTGGTCGCCCAGGTTGCGGGCTTCGGCGAACCAGCTCAGCGTCGGCAGCAGCGCGCCGCCCGCCTTGAGGCCGAAGAGGGTGTAACCGTCGGCGCTGAAGCTGTTGGCAAAGTCGATGAAGCTCTTGTCCGCCGTTTCGGTGGTCAGCGCCACAAACTGCTGGCCGATGTCCGCACGCCACTCGGTGCGCACCAGCACTTCCGGCACGCCGGGGATGGTGTTGTTGCCGAAGTTGGCGTCGTCATCCAGCTTGAAGTGGTTGTAGAGGCCATTCACCCGCACCGTCGCCCACGCTAGGGGCCTCACACTCACGGCGGCTTCAATGCCCTGATGGATCGTGCTCTCGGCATTCACCGTCACGCCGCTGGTCTGGTTGCCACCCACCGGCACTTGCACGGCGAGCAGTTCGTTGTTGATCTCGGCGCGGTAGATGCTCACGTCCCAGTTAAACGGGCCGCTGATGCCACGGCTGCCGAGTTCGGCCGTGACCGCGCGCTGCGCCTTGAGCGGGCCACCGGCAATGGCTTGCGGCGTCTCGCCGAAGCTGGGCGGCTCGAAGCTGCCAGCGACATTGCCAAACACCTGCACGTCTTTCTGCAGGGCGTAAATCGCGCCGACCTTGGGCGAGAAGCCGACATAGCCGGCGTTGTAAGTGCCGTCCGTCTGCCCCGCCGGCACGAACTGATCCAGATTGTCTCGCGAGGCTTTCACGGCCTGTGCGCCGCCGACCAGCGTCAGCTTTTCAGTGAGACCGAACTGGTTTTCGCCATAGGCGATGAAGTTGGTCGCGTTCTGACGATAGCGGTCGGTGCGCGCACCGCGTGCTTCGGTGCCTGCGGTGTTGGCGTAACTGTCGCCTTTAGTGAGGCCGTATTGCGGATTCACGCCCAGCACCCAGCGGTTTTTGTAGCCCAGCAGCGTGTCGGTGTTGACGAAGCGCAGCGACAGGCCGTAGTCGAAGTTGTCCTGCGCCAGCACCTGGAAGATGGGGTGGTCGAGGCTCTTGCGGGCGGCGTAGAGCGCGAGCTCCGCCGTGGTGTTGTCGCCGACGCGCGTCACCGATTTGTTGGCGATGCGCAGCACCTTGGTATCGCGGCCCTGATCGAGTGCGGCGTCGCGGCTGCTGGCATTGGCCTGGGTCGGATCATCTTCGAGCTGCGCCTTGGTGAGGCTGCCGGGCAGGTCGGATTCAGAGCGCGTGAGCGAGAGGAAAGTGCGATTTTCGATGCCATTGGCGAGCCGCACGCCGAGATTGGAGGTGAAGCGAAACTCGCGCTGGCGGGCATGCTCGCGAAAGCCGTCTTGCCCGAAATAGCCGAGGGAGGCGAAGCCATCGAGATTGCCCTTCACCAGTCCGCTGGAGGCATAGGCGCGGCCGTAGCCGAAGCTGCCGCCTTCCGCCCGCAGCTCGGTGCCCGCCGTGTAGCCGGTGTCGGTGACGAAGTTGACCGAGCCGCCCAGCGTGCCGCCGCCGTATTGCAGCGCGTTGGCGCCGCGAAACACTTCGATGTGGCTGGCCGCGAGCGTGTCGATGCTTTGAAAATCGCCGCTGCCGTCAGCGAGGTTGAGCGGCACGCCGTCTTGCAGCACGGTGATGCCACGCGTGTGGAAAGTGCGTTGCAGGCCGCTGCCGCGAATGGACAAGCGCATTTCCTGCGAGCCGAAACGGCTCTGTGCGAACACGCCGGCCGCCTGGCTCAACGCATCACTCAAGGTGCCGGCGCGCTGGTCGCGCAGGTCGGCGCCGTCGATCACCGTCGCCCCACCGGCGGTGCGGGCAACTTCGGCGCGGGCGTCGGCGGTGCTGTTCTGGGTGGAGGGATTGACGGCGGTGACGCTGACGGCTTCGAGCTGATGGGCTTCGGTGTGATCGGCGTGGGCGGTGAAACTGGCGAGGACGAACAGCGAGAAGGCAAAAGGCGCAGGCGCAAGGCGGCCGGCCGATAAAAAGGCGTTCATGGGATTCCCGAATGGGTTTGGTGGAGACGCGCACGCGCCCGCTGCGCGCCGCAGGGGCGGCGCACGGCGCGAGGACGCGAACCGCTTAGTGCTGGTGCTGGCTGTGGTCGGCGTCGGCCGACGGCGGTTCGCGCGGTTCCACCTGCAAGCGGGTGGTGACCGTGCCTGCGCGCTCGAAAGTGAGCGTCACCGGCACCGGCACGCCCTCCTGCAAGGGCTCGCGCAGAGAGAACAGCATCAGGTGCAATCCCCCCGGTGCGAACGCCACCGGCTTGCCGACCGGCAATGTCACGCCCTCGGTGACGGCGCGCATCTGCATCACGCCGTCCTTGACCTGGCTTTGGTGGATTTCGACACTGCCCGCGACCGGGCTTTGCACCGAGATCAGGCGATCCGCCTTGCTGCCGCGATTGATGAGGGTAAAGAAACCCACGCCGGGCACACCCGGTGCGGCGGTGGGATGGCTGTAGGGGTGCTCGATGGCAATCGGCGTGCTGGGTGCCGCGGCAAGCGCGCGGGTGCTGGCGCAGGCCACCAAAAAGGCAATGGAAAACAGGCGGTAATTCATGATGTCTCTCTATTTAACGGATCCAAAGATGGCTGGTGTGCGCGAGCGCGCCAGCCTCATGCGGGCGTTTTAGAGTGCAGGCGGACCGCGCACCGGCGGCAGCCATACCGGTTGTGCGTCCGAGGCGATGGCCGCCACGGCCGAGGGCTGAACAGGCGCCATTCGCCCATACACGGCAGCGCTCGGGTCGGAGGGCAGCGCACCATCGGCAGCAGCGGCGCAGACACAGGCATGCAGCTCACCCGGCAGGCTCGCCGATGACTTGCCTTCGCTGCTGATTGCCGCTGCGCCGGGGGCGCACCACACCAGTGCCGGCTCGCCCCGCATCAGCACACTCGCCAGCGCGGCGTGCGGGATCAGCCCTTTGAACAAGGCGAGAAACAGCACCCAGGCCCATACGCGTGCGCGCCACCCGTTCAGGGCGGCATTGCGAGGCAGATGAGAGACTTGCTTCATGCCCGGGATTGTAGCCAGCACCGTCAAAGACGGCATAGATCTTGTCTCTGTATGCGCATTCACATGCGCCGTTGGCCGCCCTGCACCTGCATGGGGCCGCACGCTATGATTTGGTCATACTTCCCCCACCTGCGGTGGCGGGAACCCTCACATTGGAGATTCAAGATGGGCGCAAGTGTCAAACAAAGCGGCGGCGACGAGGCAGCTCCGGTCGCCGAGATCAACGTCACTCCGCTGGTGGACGTGATGCTGGTGTTGCTCATCATCTTCATGGTGTCGATGCCGGCGATGATGAATCAGCTGGTGATCGAGATCCCGAAAAAATCCAGCACCCCGCCGCCGCTCAACGTCAAACCCAAGCCGACGATGTACGTGCTGGTGGATGACGCCGGGGCCTATTACCTGCAGTTCGGCCTTGATGGCGTGCCGGAACCGGTGCTGTTCGAGGAGCTGCCCGCCAAGCTGATCGCCAAGGCCGATGAATACAGCAAGGAACTGGTCTACGTGAAAGCCGCACCCCGCATCGACTACGGCCGTGTGGTGCTGCTGATCGAAACGATGGGCAAGACCGGGTATGAGAAGGTCGCGCTCGATAAAAACGAATCCGCCATTCCGCTCGATGCGCCGGCGGCACCTGCCGCCTGAGCATTCCCCAGTCAACAAAAAAGCCCGCGCACTGCGCGGGCTTTTTTGTTTAAGGCTTTCGGCAATCAGGCTTCAACGGTTTCGATCGCCTTGCGCAGTTTCTTCATCGCCGCCGATTCGATCTGGCGGATACGCTCTGCCGACACGCCGTATTCGTCACCCAACTCCTGCAAACCAGCCTTCTCGCCATCGGCCAGCCAGCGGCGGGTGAGGATGTCGCGCTCGCGGATGTTGAGCGACACCAGCGCACCGCGCATTTTCTCTTCGCGCGCATCCTGCCATTCGGCCTCTTCGATGGCGGCGATGTCGTTGCGGGCATCGGCCAGGTAGTCCTCGGGCATGTAGGCCTCTTCGCCATCGCTGCTCGGTGTGGCCGAGAAGCTCATGTCGGAATTGCCCAGACGCGCCTCCATCTGCATCACTTCCTCAGGCTTGACTTTCAAGTCCTTGGCGATGGCCTGCACCTCGGCAGCATTCATCCAGCCGAGGCGCTTCTTGGCACCCCGCAGATTGAAAAACAGCTTGCGCTGCGCCTTGGTGGTGGCCAGC
>JAUSQI010000047.1 GCA_030652575.1 Stagnimonas sp.
CCTGGATGCCGTTGGTGCCTTCGTAGATCATGTTGATGCGTGCGTCGCGCACGTATTGCTCCATGCCCCACTCTTTGATGTAGCCGTGGCCGCCGAAAATCTGCATGCCGAGCGTGGTGCTCATGTAGCCGTTTTCGGTGATGAAGCCCTTGACGATGGGCGTGAGCAGGGCCATCAGATCAGCGGCCTCTTTGCGAACCTTCTCATCCGGGTGGTTGTGCTCCTTGTCGAGCATCAGGCCGCTCCAGTAGGCAAAGGCGCGCGCGCCTTCGACGTGGGCTTTCTGCGTCAGCAACATGCGGCGCACATCGGGGTGGACGATGATCGGGTCGGCGGCCTTGTCGGGGAACTTCTTGCCCGTGAGGCTGCGCATTTGCAGGCGGTCTTTCGCGTAGATCAGCGAGTTCTGGTACGCCACTTCGGCGAGGCCCAGCGACTGCATGCCCACACCCAGACGCGCGCCGTTCATCATCACGAACATCGCGTTCAAACCCTTGTGCGGTTCGCCCACCAGCCAGCCAGTGGCGCTGTCGAGGTTCATCACGCAGGTGGCGTTGCCGTGGATGCCCATCTTGTGCTCGATGGCACCGCACTTGATGCCGTTGCGCGCGCCGATGGTGCCATCCGCATTGGGGATGTACTTGGGCACGATGAACAGGCTGATGCCCTTGGTGCCAGCCGGTGCATCGGGCAGGCGTGCGAGCACGAGGTGGATGATGTTTTCAGCCAAGTCGTGCTCACCGGCCGAGATGAAGATCTTCTGGCCGCTGATGGCGTAAGCGCCGTCGGCCAGCGTCTCGGCCTTGGTGCGCAACATGCCGAGGTCGGTGCCGCAGTGCGATTCGGTGAGGCACATGGTGCCTGTCCAATGGCCCGACACGATCTTGGGCAGATAGGTTTGCTTCTGCTCTTCGGTGCCGTGCGCGATGAGCGCGGCGTAGGCGCCGTGCGTCAGACCGGGGTACATGCCCCAGCTCTGGTTGGCCGAGTTGATCATTTCGTACAGCACGTTGTTCATCACTTCCGGCAGGCCCTGACCACCGTATTCGGGGTCGCAGGAGAGTGACGGCCAGCCGGCTTCGACGAACTGCGCGTAGGCCTCCTTGAAGCCCTTGGGCGCGGTGACGGCACCGCTCACCTTGTCGTGGTGGCAGCCTTCGCTGTCGCCGGTCTGGTTGAGCGGATAGGTGACGCTCTGGGTGAACTTGGCGGCCTCTTCGGCGACCGAATTGATGGTGTCGGCATCGAGGTCGGCGTGCTTGGGCATGGCCTTCAGCTCGGCTTCGACATTGAGCAGCTCGTGAAGGACGAACTGCATATCACGCAGGGGGGCGACGTATTGACCCATGGGGGTGCTCCGTTAAGTGGAAAGACAGGAAGGGAAAATGGGGAGCGCGAGATTACCGCATTGCAGCAAAAAGCCGAACTGCCTTGCGGCAATTCGGCTTTTTGTTTTGCCTGTCATTCCCGCGCAAGCGGGAATCCAGTGGGCTTTCTAGCTGCTGCCAGCATGGCGCTCCGCGCCACCTAGGTTCCCGCTTTCGCAGGAACGACAAACAGTTACTCGTCCGCCTCAGCGCGCGACCTGGCCTTGAACGGCTTCTTCACATAGGTCGATTTCGGCGTGCTGTCGCCCGCGCCGTGTTTGCTGATCTGCAAGCGCTGGCCCGCTACCCACACCTTCTGCAGCTGCTGGAACACTTCCTTCGGCATGCCTGCGGGCAGGTCGATCAGGCTGTGGTCGTCGCGGATGTCGATACGGCCGATGTACTGGCTGTCGAGGTCCGCCTCGTTGGCGATGGCGCCGACGATGTTCTTCGGCAGCACGCCGTGCTGATGGCCGACTTCAATGCGGAAGGTCTCCATGCCCTCGTCGGATTTCGCGCGCTTCGCCTTGGGCGCCTCGTCGCGGCTCTCGAAGCTGGGGCGCTCGCTGCGCTCCGGCCGCTCTGCACGCTCGGGCTTGGCAAAACGCTCGGTGCGCTCTGGTCGCTCGAAAGGCGTGCGCGGTGCCGCCGTCTCGGACGGTGCGCGGAAGCGCGGCTTGTCACTCTCGCTGGGCACAGGACTCGGCGTGTAAGTAGCCGGGGCGCTGTCGCGGAAGCTGGGCTTGGCAAAGCGTGCGGGCTTGTCGCTGCTGTAGCGGTCGCTGCTGGAAGATCGCTCGCTGAAACGATCTGAGCCATTGCGCTCCGTCGGACGCTCGCTCGAACGCGAGTGGCGCTCGTAGGTGGGCGCTGAACGCTGAGGACGATCGGAAGAATGCTCGCGCACCGTCTGTGCGGCATCGCTGCCAGCACTGCCTTGCAGCGCCTTGCCGCCTTGCGCCATGTGCGCGAGGGCTGCGGCAATGTCGAGCAGCGAGACTTCCTTCTCACGGCCCAGTTCGCGCTCCAACTGCGCAACCAGCTCGCGCATCGGGTCGAGCTTCTTGTCGGTGGCCAGCGTATCGACCACCTTCTGCTGAAACTTGGCCACGCGGGTCGCCTTGATGGCGGCATCGCTGGGCACCGACATGATCTCGATGTGCTTGCGCGTGGTTTTCTCGATCATCTTCAGCAGGCCGCGCTCGCGCGGCGCGATAAAGAGGATGGCATCGCCCTCGCGGCCGGCACGGCCGGTGCGGCCGATGCGGTGCACATAACTCTCGGCATCGTTCGGCACGTCGTAGTTAACGACGTGGGTGATGCGCTCGACATCCAGCCCCCGGGCCGCGACGTCGGTCGCGACGACGATGTCGAGCTGTCCATCCTTGAGCTTGGCGACCGTGCGCTCGCGCTGCTGCTGGGCGATGTCGCCGTTGAGTGCCGCCACCGAATAGCCGCGAGCGCTGAGCTTCTCGGCCAGCTCTTCGGTGGCGATCTTGGTGCGGGTGAAGATGATCATGCCTTCGAAGCTCTCGACTTCGAGCAGGCGCGTCAACGCGTCGAGCTTGGCCCCCGGCATCAGCACGATGCAGCGCTGGCGCACGGTGGTGGCGGTGCGGGTCTTCGACGCGATGGCGACTTCGATCGGGTCTTTGAGGTACGTGCTGGCGATGCGCTTGATCTGCGGCGGCATGGTGGCGCTGAACAGCGCAACCTGCTTGGTGGCAGGTGTGGTCTTGAGGATGTTTTCCACATCGTCGATGAAGCCCATGCGCAGCATCTCGTCGGCCTCGTCGAGCACCAGGTGCTTGATCTCGTCGAGCTTCAGGCTGCCCTTTTCAAGATGGTCGATTACGCGACCCGGCGTACCGACGACGACGTGCACACCGCGGCGAAGCGCTGCGAGCTGCGGGCCATAGGCCTGGCCGCCGTAGATTGGCAGCACGTGGAAGCCGGGCAGCTTCGAAGCATATTTTTGCAGGGCCTCGGCAACCTGGATCGCCAGCTCGCGGGTGGGGGCGAGAATCAGCGCCTGCGGCTTTTTCTCATGGACGTTGATCTTGGCGAGCAACGGCAGCGCGAATGCAGCGGTCTTGCCGGTGCCGGTCTGCGCCTGGCCCAGCACATCGCGGCCGGCGAGCAGATGCGGAATGGTCTCGGCCTGGATCGGCGAAGGCGTCTCGTAGCCGACCGAGGTCAGCACATCGAGAATGGCCTGCGGCAGGCCCAAATCGGAAAAACGAAGGGTGTCGCCCTCGACGGGCGAAGGGGTTTCAGCGGTCATGTGGTACGCCTCAAAAAACTACGGAGAGGGCACTCGACATGTCGTGTCACTGGCCCTGGAAATTGCTTGGTTGGGCTGCCTGCCCATCACGGGCAGATCAGACAACGGCGCGCAGAGTAGTCGTTTTGCTGCGTCGCAGCAAATGAACTCTGCTGCGGGCCGTGGTCGAACCACGCATCATCCACCGCATCACTCACTCGAACTGCTCCGCGATCCATGAAAAATACCGCCGCCCTCGCCTTGCTGGTCGCCAGCATCAGCAGCTGCTCTGCCCCCGGCGCCCGCAACGGGCCGTATGCGCCCACCACCGGGTCCACCTACGAACGGCAGGTGATTGGCGCCTTGGGTGAGACCAAGGTGAGCAGCGAACAGCGGCAAGCGGTGCTGGCGGCCTACGACGTGATGGCCCCGCGCCTGAAGAAGAACGACGCGGAAGATCTGCGGGTGCAGCGCCAGTGGGAATCGCTGGACCCGCATGCCACCGACTATCTCGCGCAGGTGGATGACCTTGCGCAGAAAGCCGCCAGCGTCTCGGCAGATCGCCTCAAGATGCTGGCGAAGTTCAACCAGGCGGTGGCTACCACGCTCGATGCCAGCCAGTGGTCGCGCTGGGCGAGCGTGATGAACGAGCAGCGTGCAGCGTTCGAGAATGGGCGGCGCCTGGACCCGACCTTCCGCCCCGGCGAACGCTGAAAGATCGATGGGCACAAAAAAGGCACCTCGCGGTGCCTTTTTTGTGCGACTGCGGCGCCGTTATTGCGCAGCGACACCGCAAGCGGAGTTGATGCGCAGCGTCTGCAGGGCGGTGAGCACACCGGCGTTCTGCGTCAACTGCAACTTGCGGAACGGCTGCGTCACCGGCAGCGTCAGCAGGAAGGCATCCTGACCCGCCACGTACGAGCCCAGCAGCGTCAGGCGCAAACCGTCCTGTGTGGTCGCGGTGTCGAGCACGGTGTTGCTGGCATTGAGGGTGCGCACCTCGATGTTGCTGAGCAGCGCCAGCGACAGCAGCTCACCCGCAGGCCGGCTGATGATGAAGCCCGCACGCTGGCCGGGAGCCGCAAACGGCACATCCGCAGCCGAGCTGGCCGTCAGCGTTGCCGCGCCGAACAGCAGACCCACGGTGGTGTTGGTGGAGGCGAAGCTCGCCACGTTGTTGTCGATGGCCAAGGGGGCGTCGCTGACCGAGCAGAGCAGGCAGAGCACCGGCGTGGTCGCGGTCGCCACGGTGGCGCCGGCACTGGCCAGCAAGGGGCCGGTGCACACGCTATCGGTCACTGTCAGCGGGGCCGACACGCTGCCCGCCCCGCTCTCCGGCAGCTGCTTGAGCGTGGCGGTGATGATGGTGATGCCTTCTGCCACACCCACGGCCACGCCGGTATCGCCGACTACGGCAATACCGGTCAGCGACGAGGTCCAGTTGAGGCTGGTGGGCGGCACTTCGGCTTCCGTGCCGTCGCTGTAGATGCCGATCACGGCCAGCTGCAAGCTTGCACCGGCGGCAACCACGGCCGGATTGGGGGTGATCCTTGCCCCCTCCAGCGACTGCAACACGGCAGCACCGACATTGACCGTTGCGGGATTGCTGCTGACGCTGGTCACCCCATCGTTCTTCAACACTCTGGCGGTGACCGCGGAGCTGCCCACATTCACGCCGGTGACATTGAGCGTGCCATTGGTCTGGGGGGTGACTGAAATGACCGTCGCGCCCGCATCAGCCGAGACCCAACTGACGGCGTTCGGCACGGCGCGCGGCGTAGTGCTGTTGGTATAGATGCCCAGCGCCTGCAGGTTGATGGTGGCGCCGCGCGGCACCGCGAATGGCGGGCTGGTATTGGCTGGCGTGCGCACCACCACCAACTGCACCAGATCCGGCGCCGTGACGGTGATGGCGGAGGTCGCGGTGACCGTGCTGCCATCGGCCGCAATGGCGCTGGCGCGAATCTGCACGGGTGTCGTGCTTTGCAACAGCGTGCCCACCGTGGCCGGATTGGCGCTTGGGGTGACGGTTGCCACCGTCGGCGTGCCGGAAACCCAGCTCAGTGTCTCCACCACACTGCTCGTGGTGGTGCTGCCATCGGCATTGATGTAACGGCCTGTCGCCGTTACGGACTGGGTCAAACCCAGCGGCACCGAAGCCTGGGCAGGGCTCAGCGTGATGGTCTGCAACAGCGGGGCAGCGACAGTCAGCATCACCGGCGCGCTGGTGAAACCACCGAGGCGGGCCTGAATGGTGGTGGTGCCATTGCGCAGGGCTGTCGCCAAACCCGCGTTGCTGATGCTGGCCGTGGCGGCCGTGCTGCTCTCCCAGCTCTCGGCCGCTACTGGCTTGGTGGTGAAGGCTTCAGTGGAATCAGGCGGTGTCGAATACTTCCCCAGCGCGCGGTACTGCCGTGTCTGCCCGAGGGCATCGAGTGTGGCGGGCGTCACGTCTTCAATGACGACCCCCGTCAGCTGCGGGAAAAAGTCGGGGCTGCTGAGATTACCGCCGCAACCGCTGATGAGGCCCACCAACAGGGCCATGCCAAATCGTGCCATTCGCATCCTTGCCGCTCCTTAATTTTGACTGTCCGGGCTTCCTACCCTGACTATTTTCATGTTGCTGCCTGATGCGCTGACTGCGCACCCTTCAGTTCATTCAGCTCCTCGCACTCTGCCCTTAATCGCCGACGAACGGCAGTCTATTTTCCGACGAACGTCGTCAATCGACAGGCTTAACGGCAGCATCGTAAGACTAAATGACCATCGCCAGCTCCGCCGCCTGACGGATGGCGCGTTTGGCATCGAGCTCGCCCGCCGTATGTGCGCCACCGATCAGATGCACTTTGACGCCAGCGGCTTCGAGTGGCGCCTGCAAGGCACGAAACGGCTCCTGCCCGGCGCAGATCACCACGTGATCCACCACCAAGGTGCGCGGCTCACCCTTCAAGGTGATGTGCAGACCGGCATCGTCGATGCGGTCGTATGAGACGCCGCCCATCATCTGCACCCGCTTGTCCTTGAGCGCGGCGCGGTGCACCCAGCCCGAGGTCTTGCCCAGATTCTTGCCGAGGGATTCGTCCTTGCGTTGCAGCAGAAACACTTCGCGCGCCGGTGGCGTGAGCTGCTTGGGCACCATGCCACCGCGCGCGGCGAGCGTGGCGTCGACACCCCATTCGCGATACCAGTGTTCTGGGTTGAGCGTGGCGCTGTCACCCTCGGCGACCAGGAACTCGCTGACATCGAAACCAATGCCACCCGCACCGATCACCGCCACCTTCTTGCCGATCTGCACGGTGCCGTTGAGCACGTCGATGTAGCTGACGGCCTTGGGGTGGTCGATGCCGGCAATGCCGGGCGTGCGCGGTAGCACGCCGGTGGCGAGCACCACTTCATCGAAACCTTCAGCTTTCAAACTTTCGGCAGTCGCCTGTGAATCAAGACGCAGCGTCACGCCGGTCGCCTTCAGACGCTCGGTGAAGTAGCGCAGGGTCTCATAGAACTCCTCCTTGCCCGGCACCTTCTTGGCGAGATTGAACTGGCCGCCGATGGCCGCAGCCTTGTCGATCAGCGTCACGCGGTGGCCACGTTCGGCGGCATAGCAGGCGAAGGCCAGACCGGCTGGCCCGGCGCCGACCACTGCCAGCTTCTTGGCGGTCGCCACCGGCTTGAACACGATCTCGGTTTCAAAGCCCGCACGCGGGTTGACCAGGCAGGAGGCACGCTTGGCCTGAAAGGTGTGATCGAGGCAGGCCTGGTTGCAGGCGATACAGGTGTTGATGGTTTCGGCCTTGCCAGCGGCGGCCTTGTTGACGAAATCGGGGTCGGCCAGCAGCGGCCGGGCCATGCTCACCATGTCGCAGGCACCGCTGCTGAGCAGCCCTTCGGCGATCTCCGGCGTGTTGATGCGGTTGGTGGCAATCACCGGAATCTTCACCTCGCTGCGGATGCGCTGCGGCACAAACGCAAACGCCGCGCGTGGCACGCTGGTGACGATGGTGGGGATGCGCGCCTCATGCCAGCCGATGCCGGCGTTGAGCAGTGTCACGCCCGCGTCTTCGACCGCCTTGGCCTGATACACCACCTCGTCCCAGGTGTTGCCGCCCTCGACCAGATCGAGCATCGAGAGGCGGTAGACGATGATGAAATCCTTGCCGACCGCACGGCGCACGGCCTTGATGATCTCGACCGGAAAACGGCAGCGGTTTTCGATGTTGCCGCCCCACTCGTCGTCACGCCGGTTCACCTGCCTGGTGGTGAACTGGTTGATGAGGTAGCCCTCGCTGCCCATGATCTCGATGCCGTCATAGCCCGCTTCTTTGGCGAGCAGAGCGCAGCGTGCATAGGCGGCGATGGTGCGGCGAATGCCCCAGCCCGACATGGCAAACGGCTTGAAGGGATTGATCGGCGACTTGTGCGCCGAGGCCGAGACGGACAGTGGGTGATAGCTGTAGCGGCCGGCGTGCAGAATCTGCATCGCGATCTTGCCGCCGTTTTCGTGAACCGCATCGGTCACGGTGCGGTGGCGCGGCACCTCGCTGCGCGACGAGAGCTTGGAGGCGAATGGGTAGAACCAGCCCTGCATGTTGGGCGAGAACCCGCCGGTCACCATCAGGCCCACCCCGCCCTTTGCGCGTTCGGCAAAGTAGGCGGCGAGCTTGTCGAAATCCTTGGCCTTGTCTTCAAGGCCGGTGTGCATCGAGCCCATCAACACGCGATTCTTCAGCGTGGTAAAGCCGAGGTCTAGGGGTTGCAGCAGGTGGGGATAGGGCTGGCTCATGGCGGGCGTTGGTGAAGGGAAATTAGGGAGTGGCAGGCGGCCACTGCTGGGCATGGTGCAGCACACGCAGAATGCGCAGGGTGTTGTCGCGGATGCGGTAGACGATGAGAAATGGCGTGCTCACGATGACCCATTCCCTGATGCCGTCCCTGCGGCCCAGTCTGCCCATTTCGGGGAACGATTGGAGCTGACTTTCAGCCGCTGCAATGGCATCCAACAGGCGAAGAGCCGCCGACGGATTCAACGCGCCGTAGTACGCCGCCAGTGCATCCAAATCAGCCTCAGCGGGACTGGTTCTGACGAGCAGCATGGCTCATCACCAGGTCTCTACGGGCTTGGTCTCGGCGTTTGAGTTCATCGCCACTGCTGACATCGCCCGCATCGCAGGCGGCAATGCCCTCATCGACCTGCGCCAGAAACCAGGCGTCGTAATCGGGGCAATGGCTTTCTACCCAGCCGCGCACCAAATCGGCTACCCGCTGACCGCTGTTGGCGGCTTGCAATTTCAGACGCTTGTGCAGGGCTTCTGGCAAATCAACGGTAATGCGGATGGAGGCGGCTGCGCCCATCGTGGGCTCCTCATACTTGCGGCGTTACTGCAAACCGTATCACAGGCTGTGGCAGCGTTGTCACCACGATCTGGGCAGATAAGCCGCATCCGGCTTGCCCATGTTGCGGCGGCTGGCGATGCGCTGGTTCCGACCCAGCAGCATGCGCAACTGCCAGCGGCGCTCACCCGCCAGCACACGGTGCTCGCTGGCACTCCACACCTCGCGGAACAGGCACTTGGCGGCCGCACTCGCGTCGGGCGAGCGGGTGGCGATCTGTGCGGCAAACGCTTTGGCTGCGGCGAGTGGATCGGCTTCGATACGCGTGATGAGGCCGAGCGCCTTCGCCTCGTCCGCCATCAGAATGCGACCGGTGGTGGTGAGCTCGAAAGCCACATCGCGTGGCAGCACCTCACGCAGCAGCAACATGCCGGCCATGTCCGGGATCAAGCCCCACTTGGCCTCCATCACCGCCAGCTTGGCGTCCGGTGTGGCGAAGCGGATGTCGGCCCCGAGAGCGAGCTGGATGCCCGCGCCGAAGCAATTGCCGTGGATGGCGGCGATCACCGGCACCGACAGCGTGCGCCAGACCAGGCAGACGTTCTGGTACTTGTTGGCGACCGGCTTGAGCAGCGGCAAGAAGGCGAGCGCAGTGCTCATGGCGCCACCCCCAAACATGCTCTTCACATCGATGCCGGCGCAGAACGAAGGGCCTTCGCCGGCGAGGATCACCGCGCGGATGTCGCGGTTTTTCTTGAGCTGCTTGGCGGTGGCGATCAGCGCCTGGATCATTGCGACGTCCATGCCGTTGTGCTTGTCGGGCCGGTTGAGGCGGACGATGGCGACGGGTCCTTCGATGTCGAGCTTGACGCGGTCACTCATGGTGGGTCTCACAAGTTGGGCACTTTCTTCCAGACAATCCAGGTGCCGATCAGCGCAATGATGGCAGCGATCAAAAACGTCGCTTCCGGCCGCACATGATCCCAGATTGCGCCCGCCCCCAGACTGCCCAGCGAACCACCGACGCCGTAAGCACTGGCGTTGTAGATCGCCTGCCCGCGTCCCTGCAGGCGGACCGGGAACAGGGTGAACACATAGTGCATCGCGCAGGCGTGGTAGGCGCCAAACGTGAGCGCATGGCTCATCTGGATAAAGATCAACGCCGTGAACGAATCCGCGAGCGCCACCGTCAGCAGCCAGCGCAGCACGGTCGTGCCGAGTGCGGCCAGCAGCAGCCGCTTGGCGCCCACCTTGGCGATGACGCGGCTCATATAGAAGAACAGCACGATCTCGGCGATCACGGCGATCGCCCACAGGATGCCACTCAGGCTGCGCGGATGGCCGTGACGCTCCAGAAACAGCGTGAAGAAGTTGTAGTACGGCGCGAAGGACATCTGCGAACAGAGGCAGGCGATGAAGAGCGCAATCACTTCCGGCCGCTTGATGACCGAGCCGATGCCCGCCATCGGCACCGCCGGGTCGTGTGGCGGCGAAACGGTTTCGGGCACCAGATAACTCGATGCCGCCATGCCGGCAAACAGCACGCCCACCAGCCAGGGCAGCGGCAGGATGCCCCACAGATCCAGCAGCGGCCCAAGCGAAAGCACCGACACCACGAAGCCGACCGATCCCCACAGCCGCACGCGCGAATAGTCGCCGCCGGTCTTGGCGAGATGCACCATCGAAACCGTCTCGAACTGCGAGAGCAGCGCCTGCCAGAACAGGTTGTAGGCGAGCATCGCGGCGGTGATGGCCCAGACGCCGTCCACGAAGGGAATCAGTAGGAAAAGTGCGAGCGAAGCGACGCTGGTGATACGCACCAGATGGATGCGCCGCCCGCTGTGATCGCCCAGCCAGCCCCACAGAAACGGCATGGTCGCGCGCGAGATGCCGGCAAAGGCATAGGCGATGCCGATCTGGGTTGCGGTAAAGCCGCGCGCCTCCAGATACGGCGACCAGTACGGCATGAACGCGCCCACCGTCGCGTAATAGAAAAAGTAGTAGCCGCCAAGGCGGGCGTGGAGCGATTGCGGGGACATGGGCGGCGCGAATCTTAAAGGCATGAAGCGGGGATGGGGGGCGGGGTACGGGGGATTGGGTACGCCGCAAACGACGCGGAGCCGTATCCTGCTTCCCCCATCCCCTGTACCCCGCCCCCCGTACCCCGCCTCTCATGTCCGCCCTGATCCTGCACCACTACCCCTTCTCGCCCTACGCCGAAAAGACCCGCGCCGTGCTGGGCTACAAGCGGCTGGCATGGCACTCGGTGCAGATCCCGCCGGTCATGCCCAAGCCCGACCTCATGCCGCTCACCGGCGGCTATCGCAAGACGCCGGTGCTGCAAGTGGGCCGCGACGTGATCTGCGATACCGCGCTGATCGTGCGCGTGCTCGACCGCCTGCACCCCACCACGCTGGTCGTTCCGCCCGCGAACCGCGCCAGCTGTGCCGCCTGGGCCGCGCTCGAACAGACGCTGTTCTTCTCGGCCGTGGCCACCAACTTCGCCCCTGCCGGCATCAAGGCGATGGCCGAGCGCATGGGGCCGGAGCTGATGCAGGTATTCGGTGCCGATCGCCAGGCCTTCTTCGTCGGTGGTGCCGCGCGCCGCCCCAATGCCGAGTTCGGCAAACTCAATTTCATCCCGCACATGCACGCCATCGACGTGCAGTTGGCCGAAGGCAAGCCCTTTCTGCTCGGCGATGCGCCCACCCTCGCCGACTTCTGCGCCTTTCACCCCACCTGGTTCGTGCGCAACAACCCCGGCACCACCACGGCGCTCGATCCCTTCAAGAATCTGCTGGTCTGGTACGACCGCATGAAGAGCCTCGGCCACGGCAGGCCCAGCGAGATGAGTGCCGAAGCCGCGCTGACGGTGGCCCGTGAATCGACCCAATGGCTTGATCTGGATGGCCCCCTGCTGGAGCCGGACGGCATCAAGCTCGGCCAGCCCGTGGTGGTGCGTGCAACCGACTACGGGGTTGATCCGGTCGAAGGCGCCCTCATACACGCCTCAGTGTTTGAACTGGTGGTGCAGCGCAAGGACGAGCGCGCGGGTGAAGTGCGAGTGCACTTTCCGCGCAGCGGCTTCAGCGTGGTGCCCGTGCAGACACACTAACTTTCTCGGAGATTCACCATGTCACTATCGATGTATCAGGCCTCGATGCCCGTCTGCGCCCATGCGCTCCACAACCTCGCTGCCGTGCTGGTCAAAGGCAAAGCGCACATTGACGAGAAAAAGCTCGACGAGGCGGCCTTCGTCAACTTCCGTCTCTTCCCCAACATGCTGCCGCTGGCGGCCCAGGTGCGCATCGCCTGCGACATCGTGAAGGGCGGCGGCGCGCGCCTGGCCGGTATCGACCCGCCCAAGTTCGCGGATGAAGAGAAGACCTTCGACGAACTGATTGCCCGCGTGCAGAAGACACTCGACTTCATCGGCAGCCTCACCGCCGTGCAGATCGACGGCAGCGAAACCCGCGAGATCAACCTGCCCAATCCACGGGGCACGATGAAGTTCACCGGACAGAACTATCTGTTCCAGTTCGTGCTGCCCAACCTCTACTTCCACTCCGCGACCGCCTACAACATCCTGCGCCACAACGGCGTGGAAATCGGCAAGCAGGATTTTCTCGGCAAGATTCAATAAGCCCCGGTAACGCCATCAGCTGGATCAGCGCGGCAGCGGTTTTCGCTGCCGCGCTTTTTTTGTGCGCTCGACCGCACCGCGCAGAATGTGGCGGAAGGTCGGGCACTCCATGTGGTTCGAAGCGGGGCAGACCGCCGCATGACGCAGACCCTCGCGGATGACGCTGAGCCTGCGGATGGTTTCATCCAGCGCATCGGCCTTGGCCGCCAGCTGCTGCCGGTCGATACGCACGCGGCCATCGGGCGCAAACATCAACGCGATCTCATCCAGCGAAAAGCCAGCCGTCTGCGCCACGGCGATCAGCGGCAGCCGCTCCAGCACCTCGGCATCGAACAGACGCTTGAGACCGTGTCGGCCGATTGAAGCGATCAGGCCCTTTTCTTCGTAGAAGCGCAGCGCCGAAGCCGACACGCCACTGCGCTGAACCACTGTCGATATATCCATTACCGCCACGGCACTTGACCTCAAGTCAACTTGAAGTGGCAGAGTGCCGCTTCACCCCTTTGAAGACAAGCCATGCAAACACTCATCACCGCAAAAACACCCGCCGATGGCGCACAGGCCCAGCTCTGGAATGGCCCCGCCGGGCGGGCCTGGGTCGACACCCAGCCGGTGCTGGATGCACTGTTCCAGCCCTTCGAACAGTTGCTGGTGGCCGCAGCACATCGCGGCCAGCGTGTGCTCGACATCGGCTGCGGCACGGGCAGCACCACGCTCGCTCTGGCGCGCAAGGTCGGGCCGCAGGGCCATAGCCTTGGCATCGACATTTCAGAGCCGATGATCGCCACCGCCCGCCAGCGCGCTGTGCTCGAACGCAGCGCGGCGCACTTTCTCTGCGGCGATGCGCAGACGCAGACCTTCGAGCCCGCTCACTTCGACCGGCTGGTCTCGCGCTTTGGCGTGATGTTCTTCAGTGATGCCGCGCAGGCCTTCACAAACCTGCGCCGCGTGGCTGCAAGCGATGCGGTCTTGCACTGCATCGCCTGGCGCAGTGCCGCAGAAAACGCCTTCATGACCTTGGCAGAGCGCGCCGCGGCCTCAGTGCTGACACTGCCCGCGCGCCAGCCCGATGCACCGGGGCAGTTCGCGTGGGCCGATGCGCAGAAAGTGCATGGCATCCTCACCGAAAGTGGCTGGGCCGGCATCGACATCCAGCCGCTGGACGTGGCCTGCACGCTGCCGGAACCGGCACTACTCCCTTATCTGACGCGGCTTGGCCCGCTGGGTCTGGCCTTGCAGCACACCGCAGAACCGATGCGCGAGCAGGTCATCAACACGGTGCGTGCGGCCTTCGAGCCTTATGTGCAGGGCGAGCAGGTGCGCTTCACGGCCGCCTGCTGGACCATCACAGCCCGCAACAGTCGGTGCATTTAGCGCAACGTCACCGCATCGATCTGCGCACTGCGGTCGCCATCGCTGAGCCAGAGCTGCCCGTCCTGCACGGTGCATTGCAGCTTCATGTTTTTCTGCACGAACGAAGCAAGCGGCGTATCTCCACTCACTACCAGGCGCCGCACATTCAGGTTGCGTGCGCGCTCCAGTTTGGGGGCAATGTTTTCCCACCAGATGGGGGCGGCATTTCCATACGTGATGACGACAACCTGAGACGAGCGCCCGCAGGCCTTCATCACGCGCTTCTCGTCCGGCTGACCGAGGTCGATCCAGACGTCGATCGCGCCGGTCAAATCCTTCTGCCAGATGTCCGGTTCGTCGGGGTCGCTGAGGCCCTTGGTGAAAGCCAGGTATTCATGGGCGTAGAGCACGAAGGCGAGCAGCCGCAGCATCAGGCGCTCGTCGTTCTCGCTCGGATGCTGCGCCAGCGTCAGCGCATGGTCGGCGTAGTAGCCGCGATCCATGTCGGCGATGTTGAGTTCGGCTTTGCAGATGGTGGCTTTCAGCGCCATGTTGTTCTCGATAACCGTAGGGTGGGCCTTGGCCCACCAAATGCGCGCTCACCCGCGTGGGCAAACGTAAAAATGTTTGCCCACCCTACGACGTGCTAATGGCCTCGGCCGGTGGCGCGGGCTTGCGCTCGCCGTGGACGGCCAGCATCACCCCGGTGAGCAGCAGCATGACACCGAGCCAGGCCGTCATCGGCCAGGGCTTGCCGTCGTAGGCCCAGGCGCAGGCCAGGCCACTCAAGGTCTCGAAGGCGATCATCGGCCCCAGCAGGGTCGAAGGCAGCCGCGCGCTGCCAAGATTCCACAGCACGTTGGCGATGCCGGAGCAGACCACGCCGAGCACGATCCACACCGGCAGCAGCGCGGCCAGATGCGGCTGCGCGGTGCCGCCCGCAATCCAGAACAGTGCCAAGCCAAACGGCAGGCCCGCCGCGCCCTGCAAGCTCGCCCACAGCAGCGATTGCCCCGGCGCATATCGCCGCATCGCCCGCTGGTTGAGCAGCGCGTAGGCCGACCAGCACAGCAGTGCGGCCACTGCAAAGGCAACGCCCTGAGTGCTGGGCGTGCCATCCAGCGGCCGCCAGTTGGCGAGCACGATGCCGCCCGCCATCACCGTCATCGCCAGCCACAGCCAGCCCGTCGGCCAGCGCCGCGCCACGAGGCAGGCGATGACCGGCACGGTGACCGGGATCATCCCGACAATCATCGTCGGCAGCGCGATGCCGATGCTCTGCACCGCCGCCGATACGCAGAGGAAGTAGACGAAGTTGCCCAGTAGTGCGAGGCCCGCCGCCGCGCGCCAGGCCTTGAGGTTGCGGATGATCGCGTGCGAGGGCGGAGTGCGCTGCCACACCCACACGAGGCAGAGCACCGCGAAGAAGCCATAAAAGGTGTAGCGCCCGCCGGTGATCTGCACGGGCGTTGCCCCTGGCACCCAGATGGGGCCGAGGAACACCAGGCCCCAGATGAGGTTGGCGGCGATGGCGTAGAGGAGGCCGAGGTTCACGGTGTTGGCAGGTAAGGCTGCACCTTTCGCTGTAGCAGGCTCACTAGTGCGGCCTCCATGAAATCGAACTCATCGGGGAT
The DNA here is from genome assembly GCA_030652575.1 of Stagnimonas sp. Lineage (GTDB taxonomy): Bacteria > Pseudomonadota > Gammaproteobacteria > Nevskiales > Nevskiaceae > Stagnimonas. The sequence goes on from JAUSQI010000047.1 coordinate 15,589, forward strand.
ACCGAGGCAAACAATCTGTTGGTCTCGAATACTGGCCCTGAACTTGGACGTCAGTTTTTTTCGATGTACAGGCTCCATCACGAAAATGAGATCGGCCCACTCGACCAACTCCGGCGTGAGCGGATTCTCTGCATCGTGGTTAGTTCCTGCCGATGTCACGGCGATCCCAGGATGTGAGGCAAACACATGCTCGGCTGTCGGGCTTCGCAGCTTGTTCTGACTACAGACGAACAGCACGTTTTTCTTGGCGACTGACACCACTTCAGGCTTGGCCTGCAATACGCGGCGTCTTCGGCACCACATCCGCGTTCTGCGCGCGATGCCGCAGCGCATGGTCCATCAGCACCAGCGCCAGCATGGCCTCGGCAATGGGCGTGGCGCGCACGCCGACGCAGGGGTCGTGGCGGCCGGTGGTGCGCATCTCGGTGGCCTCGCCATCCGCGTTGATGGTCTTGCCCTTGATCTGGATGCTCGACGTGGGCTTGATCGCCAGCCGCGCATAGACCGTCTGCCCGGTCGAGATACCACCGCTGATGCCGCCGGAGTGGTTGGCGAGAAAGCCTTCGGGCGAAAGTTCATCGCGGTGCTCGCTGCCGCGCATGTTCACCACCGCAAAGCCATCGCCGATCTCGACACCCTTCACCGCATTGATGCTCATCAGCGCCTGCGCGATGTCGGCATCGAGACGATCGAACACCGGCTCGCCCAAACCCGGCGGCACGTTCGTGGCTTCAACGTAGAGCAGCGCGCCGCAGCTATCGCCCGCGCGGCGCAGCTCGTCGATGAGGTTCTCAAGCTCTGACACGCGCGCGGGGTCAGCGGCAAAGAAGGGGTTGTCGTTCACCGTCTCCCAATTCGTGCGCGCGACCTTGATCGGCCCCATCTGTTCCAGGCAGCCGCGAATCACGATGCCGTATTTCTGCTGCAACCACTTCTTGGCAATGCCGCCCGCCGCCACGCGCGCGGCGGTTTCGCGCGCCGAGCTGCGGCCACCGCCGCGATGGTCGCGGATGCCGTATTTCTGGATGTAGGCGTAGTCCGCATGGTTGGGGCGGAACACCTCGACGATCTTGGCGTAGTCGTAGCTGCGCTGGTCGGTGTTCTCGATCACCAGCGCAATCGGCGTGCCGGTGGTCAGGCCCTCGAACACACCCGAGAGGATGCGAACCTGGTCCTCTTCCTTGCGCTGGGTGACGAACTTGCTGGTGCCTGGGCGACGGCGGTCCAGCTCGACCTGGATGTCGGCCTCGCTGAGTTCCATGCCCGGCGGGCAGCCGTCGATCACGCAGCCAATGGCCGGGCCGTGGCTTTCACCGAAGTTGGTGACGCGGAACAGTTCGCCAAAGGTGGATCCGGGCATGGGAGGGGCCGGCGCGGGCGGCCGGGTCCGGGGTTCAGGTGGGCAGGCGGCCGATTGTAGGAGTGGCCTGCACCGCGCTGGCGGGCTGCAGCGGCCGCCCGGCCCCGCGTCCAGACCAACATCGCCGACAATTTCCACCTCCCCCCGCTGTGGCCGGCACCACCGGCAGCCCCTCATGCCTG
>JAUSQI010000050.1 GCA_030652575.1 Stagnimonas sp.
GCACTGCCGGCTGGCGATACCGCCCAGCTCTCCGCTCAGCTGCTGGTCCAGCCGCTGACGCCCGACAACGCCATCACGCTGGCGTTGATTCACAGCCCCGCCGTGCGACAAACCTCTGCCCAGCTTGGATTGGCCGCAGCAGATGTCTACGACGCGGCCCGCATCGCCAATCCGGTGTTCAGCGCCAGCCGCCTCACCTCCAATGATCCGGCGGCAGTTTCAGCACAGATCGGCATTGGCATCGCGTTGAGCTTCACCGATCTCATCCTGCTGCCCGCCCGCAGCCGCTATGCCAAAGCGCAATTTGAAGCCGCGAAGTTGGAAGTGGGCAGCGCCACATTGGCGCTGGCCGCTGAGGTGCAATCCGGCTGGTATGAGCTGGCTGGTGCCGAGCAGGATGCCTTCTTGAAGGCCCGGGTCGCCAAGGCCGCACAGGCCTCTGCCGATCTCGCCCAGCGCTACTTCGCGGCGGGGAATATCAACAAGCGGGAACTCGCGCTGGAGCAAGCGGCCGCCGCACAGGCGCAGCTCTCCGCGCTGGCCGCACAAGCCGAGGTCGCGCGCACCCGCAGCGCCTTGAATCGTCTGATGGGGCTGCCGGCGTCTCAGGATCAGTGGCAACTGGCCGGTGGATTGCCCGCACCGCTGGCGAATGAAGATGATCTCGATGCCTTGCAGAAGCTAGCCAGCGAAAGCCGCCTCGATGTCGCCGCCGCCCGAAAAAATGCCGATGCCATCGCCAGCGCCTATGGGCTGGAGCGCCGCACCCGCCTGCTGGATAGCGTCGAGCTGGGCTATTCCCGCGAGCGCGAGACCGATGGCAGTCGCCTGATCGGCCCTGATCTCTCCATTGCCATCCCTCTGTTCAACTGGGGCACGGGGCGGGTCACGCGCGCCAGGGCGCAGCTCGACCTTGCCGAAGCCGACCTCGCCGCCAAGCAGTTGGACGCGAGCAATGAGGTGAAAGCAGCCCATGCCGCCGTGCGATCCGCCAAGGCGCTAATCGAACGCTATCGAGACGGACTGATCCCGCAGCGAGAGGCGGTGGTCGATCAGATGCAGTTGGAGGTCAACTTCATGCTGATCGGCGTCTTCGAGCTGCTGGCCGCCAAGCAGCAGCAATACGACGCCTACTCGGGCTATCTCGATGCCGTGCGCGATTACTGGCTGGCCCGCACGGAACTCACGCGGGCGGTCGGTCGCAAGCTGCCCAGCAGCGACCAGGCTGCCCCTGCCACGCTCGATGCGGAAGCCCTTGCCAAGCCCAAGGATGGCGGCATGAACCACGGCGCGATGGGCCACGACATGTCGGGCATGTCCGGCGAAAGCATGGAGGGCATGGACCACTCTGGTCACGACATGTCGAAGATGCAGGACATGGATGACAAGGGTGAAGGCGAGCCTTCGGGCGGCGCAGCCGCGATGAAGGGAATGGACCACTCTGGTCACGACATGCCGAAGATGGAGGGTATGGACCACTCAGGCCACGACATGTCGAAGCCGCAAGGTATGGATCATTCGGGTCACGACATGTCTTCCATGCCGGGCATGGAAAAAACTGCGGCGCCTAAAGCGAGCAGTGCCCCTCGCGCAAAGCAGCAAACCGAAATGCCGGTGAAGCAAGGCGCTGCGAGTGAGGCACCCGCAGCGACACCTGCACCCAAGCCGAAAGATCCCGCTACCGACCATCAAGGCCACTGATCCATGACCACATTCACAGCACCGTCCCCGGCGCACCGCCCCCCTTCCAAAACTTGGAGTTACCCATGAAAAACACCCTCACCACCACCCTTGCAGCTGCCCTCTTCACCTTTGCCCAGGGTGCATTTGCGCACGACCCAGCCGAGCACGCCAAAGAAGCTGCAGCTGCCAAGGCCGGCCCCAACTGCGAGGCCATGAACAGCATGGATCACTCGAAGATGGACCCGAACGATGCGGTCATGAAAGCCATGATGGCCAAGTGCGCAGGCAGCCAGAAGTCCGCCGATCACAAGGACATGAAGGGCATGGATCACTCCAAGATGCCGATGCCCGCCACCGCCCCCAAGAAGCCTGACGCACACGGGGGCCACTAATGGAACGCAAGCCTGACCAACCGCAAACCCCAGAGGCGGCTGAAACGCTGTTCACACGGCGGCATCTGCTACAACTCGCCGGAACCGCAGGGCTCTTGGCCGGTGTCTCGCGCCCTGTGCTGGCGCAGCACCAAGGCCACGACATGTCGTCGATGCCTGGCATGAACATGCCGGGAATGAAGGAGGAAGCCGCCAAGCCCGCTCCCGGCGTCGAACCGCCCGCCAGCAACAAGCGCCATAAACAAGGCTACCTGCCAGTGCGCACCCTCAATGGCTGGACGCTGCCCTACACCATGAAGGGCGGCGTCAAGGAGTTTCATCTGGTGGCCGAAGAGATCGAGCACGAGTTCGCACCCGGCTCGCGCGGCAAGTGCTGGGGCTACAACGGCACCACGCCGGGGCCTACGATCGAAGCCGTCGAGGGGGATCGCGTGCGCATCCTCGTCACCAATCGCCTGGGCGAGCCCACCAGCGTGCATTGGCACGGCATCGACCTGCCTAATGGCTACGACGGCGTGGGCGGTCTGAACCAGCCCACCATCGGGCCGGGTGAGACGTACGTCTATGAGTACACGCTCAAGCAGCACGGCACCCACATGTATCACCCGCACGCCGACGAGATGACGCAGATGGCGTTCGGCATGATGGGCCTGTTCATCATTCACCCGAAGGCGGGTGAAGAGGTGAAGATCGACCGCGACTACTGCTTCCTGCTGCACAACTGGGCGATGCACCCCGGCACCTATCGGCCGGATCCCAGCATCATGCAGGACTTCGATCTCTGGACCTTCAACAGCAAGACCTTTCCGGCCATCGAGCATCTGGTGATGGCAACCGGCGAGCGTTGCCGCATCCGCATCGGCAACCTCTCGATGTGGAACCACCCGATCCACCTGCACAGCAATCCCTTCTGGGTGACGGGCAGCGACGGCGGCCGTTGGCCGCGTAACCAGTGGCGGCGCGAAGTCACCGAGATCGTCGGCGTCGGGCAAATGCGCGACATCGAGTTTGTCGCTACCGAGCCGGGCGACTGGGCGTTTCACTGCCACATGGCGCACCACACGATGGGGCCGATGGGGCATGGCATTCCCAATCCCACCGGCGTTGATCAATCGGGTGTGGAAGCCGAGATTCGCCAGATGCTGCCGGGCTTCGCGGCGATGGGGAAACACGGGATGAGCGAGCACGGTGGCCATGTGGCGATGGGACTCGCCGGGCCGGACAACACGCTGCCGATGATGACGGGCGAAGGGCTTTACGGGCCTATCGAGATGGGCGGCATGTTCACGATCGTGAAGGTGCGCGACAACCAGAAGCCGGGCGACTTCACCAACCCTGGCTGGTATCGCCACCCGAAGGACAAGATCGCTAGGAAGGTCAGCAGCGATCCGGCGTTTGGCACACCGTACCGCCGACAGCCCTACGGCCCCTCGTCTTCACCAGCGGCGACGTTGGTGGTGCCGCCGATGGAAGGGATGGATCACTCGAAGCACGGCAAGTAACGCCGTGCGAAGGAGCCTTGCATGAAACCGCTCAAAACAACCCTCATCGCCACTACCGTCGCCGCCGTTGCGGGACTCGGCTTCCTCTACTCCGGCGTTTACAACATCGGTGCCGACGATCAGCACATCAAGCCCGTGTATTGGGCGCTTGAAACGCTGCGCGAGCGATCCATTGCCGCGCGAGCCGGCGACATCGAAGTGCCGCCGCTCGACGACCCGCAGATGCTGCTCACGGGTGGCGCGGACTACAACGACATGTGCGCGGGCTGCCATCTGAAGCCCGGCAAGAAGTCGTCCGAGATGAGCGCGGGGCTCTATCCCCAGCCGCCCAATCTTTCGCTAGGCATCGAAGGCCACGCCGGGCACGAGGGTGGACATGGCGATGTGAATACCAGCGCCGCACGGCAGTTCTGGATCATCAAACACGGCATCAAGGCCAGCGGCATGGCGGCGTTCGGGCCGACGCACGATGACGCGCGGATTTGGGCGATGGTGGCGTTCCTGCAAAAGCTGCCGACGCTCGACCCCGATCAGTATCAAATTCTCACAGCGCGAGCCGAAGGCGAGATGCAAGGCATGGATCACGAAGGCGATGCGCCCGAAGCCACCGCCCGTGAAGCGAGCGCGGGACATTCAAACAGCGATGCGCATCACGGCATGACGATGGATCAGCCTGCCACCACCGCAGCGACATCGACACCAGAGGCAGCGATGGCGGCGTTCCAGGCCGCGATGAAGTCCGGCGATGCGGCCTTGGTGAAACGCTGGCTGGCTCCCGAAGTGCTGATCTACGAAGGCGGTGCCGCAGAGCGCTCGCGTGACGAGTATGCCGCCCACCATCTCGGTGCCGACATGGCCTTTCTGAAAAAGTCGCGCGTCGAAATCCTCAAGCAATCGAGCGGCGGTAGCGACGATGCAGCCTGGGTCACGACCGAATCCCGCATCCGTGGCGAGTCATCGAAAGGCAAGTCGATTGACCTCGCCAGCACCGAGACGGCGCTGCTGAAGAGGACCGCCGAAGGGTGGCGCATCGTGCATCTGCACTGGTCGTCGCAAGACTTCAAACCAAAACTCTGAGACGAAGACCACCATGAACGAACTTTCTCCGGCGGTCATTCAGCGCGTCAGCGCCACTGGCCTGGCTTCCAAACTAAGCATTGGTCTTCGTGGTGGCTGGGCAACACTGATTCTCGATGTGCGTCCACGCGCTGCTTTCGACACTCATCCTTGGACGCTGCCAGATGCCATACCCATCTCGCTCTCGGACAAGCCAGTTCAGCTGCCTGACGTGGATCGCGAGATGCCGCTACTTGTGTATTGCCAAAGCAATGGCCAAATCACATCCACGGAAGTAGCGGGATGCTTGCAGGCCCTGGGCTACCGCCACGTCTGGATTCTTGAGGGCGGACTGGAGGCATGGAGCGAGGCGCGTCAGCGCGTCGTCGGAGTTCAATGGGACCTCCGTAGCCGCATCGCGCATTGGATCAGTGCGCCATCGAATGGAACTACGCCTGAGCTTGTCGCAAGGCAAGGAGCCTCAGCATGAGTGCTGGTCAACAGGCAAAACTCCGTTGGTGGCTCGGACTCAGTGTCAGTGCTCTGGCCGTCGGGGCCACGCTGCTCGCAATCCAGCTGCGTCCTCAACCGGCTACGGATGTGGCAGCCGCAGTCATCGCGCCCGACACCATCGTCGTCTACAAGCACCCCACCTGCGGCTGCTGTGAAAAATGGATCACCCACCTTCAGCAGGCCGGGTTCAAAGTCGAGGCGAGCGATGAGGCGCAGATGAGCCTGGTCAAGACAAGGCTCGGCGTTCCAGCAGACATGGCCTCCTGCCACACCGCCGAGGTCAACGGCTATGTGATCGAAGGCCATGTGCCCGCCGAAGACATTCGCAAGCTGCTCGCGACCCGGCCCAAAGCCAAGGGTCTCGCGGTGCCAGGCATGCCCATCGGCTCACCCGGCATGGAGGTGGGCGAGCAACGCGACGCCTATGACGTGTGGCTGATGACCGACGAAAACACACCATCGGTGTTCGCCAGCCACGGCGCTGGCGCCAAGTCATCCCCCCCATAGCAGCGCACTCATCACCGAGCGTGCGAGTCATTCCCCCAATCTCAATATCAAGTCATGACCAACGACATGTCGCAGCCCGAACCTACTGCGCCAGCAGCGGCCCCTGGCATCAACCCGCCCGCCACGCCGTTCCCCCACTACACAGTGCCGCAACTGTTTGAGCAGCAGGCTGCGCGCACGCCGGATGCCGTCGCCGTGCAGCACGGCGAGGCGCAGTTGAGTTATGCCGCACTCGATGCCCGCGCCAATCAGCTTGCGCATCGCCTCATAGCCCTGGGTGTGACGCGCAACACCCCGGTGGCGATGCTGCTGGAGCGCGGCCTGGACATGGTGGTGACGCTGCTCGGCATCCAGAAAGCAGGCGGCTACTACGTGCCGCTCGACCCTGAATATCCGCTGGATCGCATTGCATTCTTGCTGGCTGATTGCGCGGCCAAAGTGCTGGTCACGTCCGCCGACACCGCCGCACATGTTGAGGCGCAGGCGCTGCCCACCGTCAATTTCAGCCTTGATCGCGCGGCACTGGATGCCCTGCCGAGCACCAGTCCAGACGTCGCCTTAACTCATGAAGACTTCATCTACGCCATCTATACGAGCGGCTCCACCGGCCAGCCGAAAGGCACCCTGCTGTTCCAGCGCGGCGCGGTGAATCTGTATCACTGGTATGGGCAGACTTTTGGCATGGGCGCGCACACGCGCTTCATCGTGCTGTCGTCGATCGGCCACGACATCACCCAGAAAGGCATCTTCGGCCCGCTGCTGCACGGCGGCTGTGTGGTGCTGCTGGCGTCCACGCGCTACGACGCGGGTTTGATCGTCGAGACCATCGCCCGGCAACAGATCACCAGCATCAGCCTGGTGCCGACTGCACTGTATGGCCTGATCGACGACGCCGATGAAGCCACCTATCGCAAGCTCACCAGCCTCACTCATGTATTCCCCGGTGGCGAGGGGCTGGAGCCAAAGCGCCTGCGTGCCTGGCAGCGCCAGGCGCACTGCCGCTGCCAGGTCATCAACACCTACGGCCCCACCGAAACCACAGACCTCACCACCTGGCATCCGGTCCGCGATGCAGAACTCGACGGCGAGGGCATCCTGCCGATTGGCCGCGCCATCGCCAATACCCGTCTGTATGTGCTGGATGAGCACTTGCAAGCCGTGCCGACGGGACAGGTCGGCGAGCTGTGCATCAGCGGCGCGCTCATGGGCGGCGGCTATTCCGGGCAGGCGGCGCTGACGGCACAAAAGTTCGTCGAAAATCCGTATGAGCCGGGCGTCGTCATGTATCGCAGCGGCGACCTGGTGACGGCGGGTGATGACGGTGTGCTGCGTTATCTCAGCCGCGTGGATCACCAGATCAAGCTGCGCGGTTATCGCATCGAGTTGCCTGAAATCGAGCAGGCACTCAGCAGCCATCCAGCAGTGGTGCAGGCGGTGGTGGTCGTCCGCCAACACCCGGATGGCGAGTCCTATCTGGCGGCCTATCTGCGTCTGAGCGCCGTCGGTGTCGCACCGGTGGCTGATCTTCGCGCACACCTTCTTCAACGCCTGCCCGACTACATGCTGCCCAGCACCTGGACCGTGCTGGAACACTTCCCCCTCAACGCCGCCAACAAGGTGGATCGCCATGCGCTGCCTGCGCCGGCGTTCACGCGCCCCACGCTGTCGGTGGCCGAGGTGGCACCGCAAAACGCCTTGCAGCAGCAGCTGGCCCACTGGGTGCAAGAGGCGCTGAGACTCGACAGCGTCGGCATCCATGACCCATTTTTTGAACTCGGCGGCAGCTCGCTGCAAGCGATTCAGCTCATCGCCAAACTCAGTCGGCAGATTGGCCAGCGGGTGCCGATGGTGGCGTTTTTTGCGGCGCCCACCGTGGCGGGCTTGGCGAGTTATCTGCAAACCCACCAGGCCGCCGCCGTTGAGCGTTGGACAGGCTTGATCCCCACACCAAACTCGGCAGCCCAGGCCTCGCCGCAGCCTGCACCTCCGCGCACAAGTGGGCGTGATGACATTGCCATCGTGGGCATGGCCTGCCGCTACCCCGGCGCGGATGATCTGCCTGCCTTCTGGCAACTCCTGCGCACTGGCGGCGATGGCCTGACGACCGCCAACGATGAGCAATTGCTTGCCGCCGGGCTGAGCGATGCCGCAATGGGCAACCCGCTGCTGGTGCGTCGGCACGGCACGGCCGCTGGGGTCGATTGTTTCGATCACCAGTTCTTCGGCTATTCCCCGCGCGAAGCCCAGTTGATGGACCCTCAACAGCGCCTGCTGCTGGAAACCGCCACAGCGGCCATCGAACACGCTGGCCTAGCTCGCCACACCGGGCCGCAGCCGATGGGCGTCTTCATGGCGGTCGCGCGCAATGCCTACTACGCACTCAATGTCGCCTCGCATTCCGCACTGCGCAGCAACACGCTGGATTTTCAAACCATCCTCGGCAGCGACAAGGACTACGCCGCCACCCGCATCGCCTTCAAACTAAATCTGTCAGGCCCAGCTGTGAGCACGCAGGCCGCGTGCGCCTCCAGCGGAGTGGGCCTGCATATGGCCTGCTTGTCGCTGCGCGAGAACGACTGCGATGCCGCCGTGATAGGTGGTGCCGCCGTGCAACTGCCGCTCGGTGCAGGCTACGCACACCTACCCGGCGGCCCCTTGGCGCCTGATGGCGTGATCCGCCCCTTTGACGCTGATGCCGCCGGCATGGTGCTCACCAGCGGTGCAGGCTGTGTGGTGCTAAAGCGGCTGGCCGATGCCCAGGCCGATGGCGACACCATCTATGCCGTCATCCGCGCCACCGCCGTGAACAACGATGCGGCGCAAGGCAAGGCGGCGTTTACCGCGCCGAGTGTGGATGGGCAGGCGGCGGTCATCGCCAGCGCGCTAGCGAAATGTGATGTCCACCCCGACAGCATTGGCTACATCGAAGCACACGGCACCGGTACGGCTCTGGGCGACCCCATCGAGGTGGCGGCTTTGACGCAGGCTTGGCGGCAGCACACCCAGCAAAATCAGCACTGCGCGCTGGGCAGCGTTAAAGCCAACATCGGCCATCTGGATGCGGGTGCTGCGGTGGCAGGCTTGATTAAAACTGCGCTCTCGCTGCACCACCGCACGCTGCTGGCGACACCCAACTATCGACAGCCGAATCCCGAATGCGGCTTTGAAACCACCCCGTTCTACGTTAGTTCAGAAACCCGTGACTGGCCTGCCAACGCGGACACGCCGCGACGCGCGGCGCTGTCTTCGTTCGGCTTCGGCGGCACCAACTTTCACGCCGTTCTCGAAGAAGCACCGCCGCGCACCACGCGCGACAGCACCCGCCCGTGGTCGGTGCTGCGCATGTCCGCCAAGACCAGCGAGGCCCTGGCGGCGCAGACCGCTCAGCTCGATGCAAATCTGAGTGCCACTGCGCCCTCACTCGCTGATGCGGCCTACACGCTCGATGTCGGCCGTGCGCGCTTCGCCAAGCGAGCCATTCGCGTCGCGGGCAGCGCAGCCTCCAGCGCAGAGTGGATCACCGGCAGCCCCAGCAGCACCACGCCCTCGCTGGTGTTCCTGTTCCCCGGCCAGGGCGCGCAGCACGTCGACATGGGCAAGGCGCTCTACGAGTGCGAGCCGCTCTTCCGCGCCGAGGTGGATCACTGCGCCGCCATCCTCCAACCCGCATTGGGGCTGGATTTGCGCTCGCTGCTGTATCCGACCGCCGAGCGCCGCGAAGAGGCTGCGGCGCAGTTGCGTGCTACCCAGCTTGCGCAGCCCGCAATCTTCACCATCAGCTACGCCACCGCAAGGCTCTGGCAAAGCTGGGGACTCTCACCAGCCGCGATGATCGGGCACAGCGTCGGTGAGTACGTGGCCGCAACGCTCGCCGGCGTGTTCGAGCTGGAGCATGCGCTGCTCATCCTCGCCGAGCGCGCGCGGCTGATGCAGTCGATGCCCTCAGGCGGCATGTTGGCGGTGAAGCTGGGCGAGGTTGAAGCGACTGCCTATGCGGTGGATGGCATCGCGCTAGCTGCTGTCAACGCACCGCAGCTTTGTGTGCTGTCCGGCCCATTGGAGGCGCTCGCGGCCTTGCGGGCGCGGCTCACCGGCGAAGGCGTGGGTGTATTCGATCTGCACACCAGTCACGCCTTTCACTCCTCAATGATGGAGCCGGTGGTTCCGGCCTTCACCCGCATCGTCGGGCAGTACCCGCTGTCGGCCCCGCGCCAGCCGTTCTATTCGAGTCTCACCGGCGCGCTCATCACCGATGCCCAGTCGCAAGACCCGGCGTATTGGGCGCAGCAGCTGCGCAACGCCGTGCGCTTTGCACCCGCGCTGCTGCACTGCACCGGCACTGCGGGCCGGGTGCTGCTGGAAGTTGGGCCGGGACAGAACCTCACCACCAGCGCGCGCCAGACGATCAGGCCGGAAGCCCAGGCGCAGACCATCGCTTCGCTGCCGCACGCCAACGACACGGCAGCAGACTCAGCACAGCATCTGACGCAGGCGCTGGGGCGTCTGTGGCTCGCCGGGATCGAAGCCGATCCGCGTCGCTATTACGCCGGGGAAACCCGCTGCAAGATCGGGCTGCCCGGCACCGTGTTCGCCCGCACGCGGCACTGGCTGGACGCGGCCACAACGTCCGCTACAGCGGTCGAAGCCGCAGAGACCAAGTCAGCTCCTCCTGTCACGCCGAACCCGGTCGCTCCGGTGGCTGCCAGCACCGAGGCCTCCAAGCCCTTGGTCGCTGCGGAGTCCGCCATTCGCAGCCGTCTGCGCAGTCTGTTGGAGGAGCACAGCGGCGTGGATTTCTCGAAAGACCACGATGACACCCCATTCGTCGAACTGGGTCTGGACTCGTTGACGCTGACAATGGTGGTCGGCGATGTGGAGAGCGAGTTCGGAGTGAAGGTGTCGTTCCGCAGCCTGATGACCGACGCGCGCAACTTCGCGCGGCTGGCGAAGGACATCGAGGCCCGCGTCGGCGTGCCCAGCGTGCCGCTGTCGGTGGTGCGCGAAACCAGTAGCGAGTCGGTGACGGCAGAGGTCCCCACCGCTGCGGCGGCTGGTGAGCATCCGCCGGTGCACGGTGCAGTGCGCTCGGACGCGCAACTCGATCTCTGGCGCGTCCGAGACCCTCAGCGCGCCGAAACCTGGATGACGGTGCAGGGCGATGACCTATTGCCTGCGAGGGTCGAGTCGCCAGCACCGGAGACCCCGCAAGACTTCAGCGCCGCCCAGCAGGAGCTCTGGCTCGCACTGCGTTTCAACCCCGAAGTGACACTGGCCTACAACATGGTCAGCGTGCTGACGCTGGAAGGTCCACTCAATCGCCCCGCACTGCGCTGGGCCTGGCGCGCGCTGCTGGCGCGGCACCCCCTGCTGCGCGCGCGCGTCGATGCCGAGGCCAGCTGCTGGCAGGTGCCCGCGTGGTGCGAGACACCGCTGCCCATCGAGGATCTGAGCGCGCTCGATCCCTCACGCCAGGTCGCAGCGATGAGTGCTGCCGAGCACTGGGAGGCCAATACGCCGTTCGATCTCGAAACCGAGCTGCCCATCCGCGCACGGGTGCTGGTGCTGGATGGCTTCACCACAGAGCTCGTGTTCAATGTGCATCACATGGTCTGTGACGGCTGGAGCGGTGCGGTGTTGCTGAAGGATTTCTCGCGCCTGTATTCCTACGCCGTCGGTGCCGGCCCCGCGCTCGCAGCCCTGACGAACTCCGCCAGCGATTACTGCACGGCGGAGAGCGCCTTCTTCGCCTCGGAGACCTACACGCAGCGTCGCGCCTACTGGCTGGAAAAGCTGGCTTCGCCGCCGCCGGTTCTGGAATGGCCACTGTCCCAGACGCGGCCTGCGCGTCGCCAGTTCGAGGCCGCCCGCGTGGTGCATCGACTCGATGCCGATCTCACGCGCGGATTGCGCAAGCTGGCAGGGCAGACCGGTGGCAGCTTGCTGAGCGTGCTGCTTGCGGGTTTCTCGGCCCTCACCCAGCGGCTCACCGGCAACGCCGATCAGGTGGTGGGCCTCACCACCGCCGGCCAGGTGTTCCACCAACAAAACCATCTGGTCTCGCACTGCGTCAACCTCCTGCCACTGCGCCTGTCGGTCGCCGCAGACGGCAGCTTTAGCAGCCATGCCAGCCAAACGGCCGACGCGGTGATGGATGCGATGGAGCATCAGGGCCTCACTTATGGCCCCTTACTGAGTGAGCTGAAGCTGCCACGCGACGACAGCCGCCCGGCGCTGATTGCCGCCATCTTCAATCTGGATGTGCGCAACGACGACATCCGCTTTGCAGGCTTGGAGTGGAACCTGCGCACCGTGCCGCATGTGCGCGAAAACTTCGAGTTGTTCTTCAACGTCGTTGATCGCGGTCAGGAGGTGCTGATCCAACTGGCCTACAACAGTGTTCTTTACAGTGCCGAGGCCATCACCCGCCGCCTGGGCGAATACGAAGTGCTGATGCGCGAAGCAGTTGTGGCGGCGGATACCCAGCTAGCTCAGCTACCTTTGCTCACTGCTGAGATTCGTGAGCAGATCGTCGAACGCTTCAACCCGCTCAACACGCGCTTCCCTCCTGAATCACTGCACGAGTGCGTTACCAAGGCTCTGCTGCGCGCACCTGACGTCGTGGCCGTGCGTTTTGCGGCGCAAGCCATGCGCAACGGCGAACTCGATGCCCGCGCCAATGCCATTGCCACTGCACTCGTCGCACAGGGCGTGCAGCCAGGCGACTTCGTGGCGCTTTGCATGGATCGTGGCATCGACTTGCCCGCTGCCCTGCTCGGCATCCTCAAGGCCGGCGCAGCCTACTTGCCGATTGATCCTGAGTTTCCGCCGGATCGCATCAGCTACATGCTGGCGGACTCCGGCAGCCGTGTGCTGCTGACCCAAGCGACAGTGTTAGAGCGGCTGAAAGACATCACCTGCCCAACGCTGACGCTCGACACGCTGCCTGCCGAAGGCACGTTCATCGCCGTGCCGCGTGCAGCCGACGACCCGGTGCATGTGATCTACACCAGCGGCTCCACCGGCAAGCCGAAGGGTGTGGTGGTGTCACACGGCAACGTGTTGAACCTGCTCAACAGCATTGCCAGCACGCCAGGATTGAGGGCGGGCGAGACGCTGCTGGCGGTGACTACGGTGTCGTTCGATATCGCCGGTCTCGAACTCTGGCTGCCGTTGACCGTCGGCGCCACGGTCGTCATTGCCAGCCGCGATGAGGCGCTCGACAGCAGTAAGCTGGCGGAGCTGATGGAGGTGCATCAAGTGGATGTGTTCCAGGCCACTCCAGCAACCTGGCGCATGTTGGCCAACAGCGAGTGGCAAGGCCGCGCGAGCCTGCGAGGCTTCACCGGTGGTGAACCGCTCAGCCGTGATCTGGCCGCCGCATTGCTTCCCAAGCTGGGCCAGCTCTGGAACCTCTACGGCCCTACCGAGACCACCATCTACTCCACTGGCTGCCGCATCGAAAATGCCGAGGCGCTCATCACGGTCGGCCGACCCATCGCCAACACTCGCTGCCACATTCTCGACAGCCGGCTGCAACCGGTGCCAGTTGACGTAGCAGGTGAGCTGTACATCGGCGGCGCGGGGGTCGCCTTGGGCTACCACCAACGCCCCGAACTGACCGCTGAACGCTTCATCCCCGACCCCTTCGGTGCCGAGGGTAAGGCGCGTCTGTATCGCACCGGAGACCTCGCTCGGTGGACCGCCGATGGCCGCATCGAACACCTTGGACGCATCGACTTTCAGGTGAAACTGCGGGGCTATCGAATCGAGCTGGGCGAGATCGAAGCCGCCATCGTCGAGCATTCAACGATTGCCGAGTGTGTGGTGAAACTGGCCGAACGCAGCCTTG
The DNA here is from genome assembly GCA_030652575.1 of Stagnimonas sp. GTDB lineage: Bacteria > Pseudomonadota > Gammaproteobacteria > Nevskiales > Nevskiaceae > Stagnimonas. The sequence continues at coordinate 13,503 of JAUSQI010000050.1, forward strand.
GTGACCTTCGCATGGTGGCCTATGTGGTGCCGAAGCCCACCGAGTTTTACAGCAGCTCGGAACTGCGCCAGCACCTGCGTGGGCTGTTGCCCAATTACATGGTGCCCAACAGCTTCATTGAGTTGGCAGCGCTACCGCGTTTGCCCAACGGCAAGCTCAATCGCAATGCACTGCCGAATCCTTTTGAACAGGTATCTGTGCAGGCCAAGACCCTGCCGCAGACAGCCACCGAAAAACAGGTCGCAGCCATCTGGGCAGAGCTACTGAAGATTGACAGCGTCGGCGTTGATGATCGCTTTTTTGATTTGGGCGGCCACTCTCTGCTTGCGGTGCAAACCGCAGCTCGCCTGAATCAGCACTTCGGCATCAAGCTGGAGCTGCGATTTTTGATGATGGATCCACTCAGACTCGTTGCTGCCGAGCTGGACTCCCGCCTACCTCCTCGACACGAACAGGCCGCAGTGAGTGCGTCAGAGACCAGCGATCCACAAGGTGTTGAGAAGCCAGCGTCAGCCAGTGCTCAGCCCAAGCGAGGATGGGTGCATCGCTTGCTGGGAGGGGGTTCGTGATGACGACCACTCACTCAGAGGCCGCACCAGAAAAGAGCGAGGACACGACGCAGCGTGTGGTGCTCAAAGGCCTACCAACCCGCGCTCTATCGACCGATTGGTCTGGCGACGAGCGGGACTGGCTGGAAGGCCAATGCCGAATTGTTGCTGCGATGCGTCGTGAATTGACCATCGCGGCTGGCGGGTATCACACACTCTGCGTGCTGCAACGACCTCACCCGCATGTGCTCGATGACCTCGCCGCGCGTCTGCCGCAGTTTCAGCACATCGTCTCGGTGCATGACGGCCGAACAAGCACCCGACTCGATCAGCCCGTGCGAGATTCGCGCTGCATGACCACGGTCACGCATCCAGCTTCTTGGCTACTGAAACAGCCTACGCAGGGGCGGATGTTTCTGTTTTTTGACCCGGATGCGGCGCTGTCCTCACGAGTGCCGCTGAGCCGCTTGCTGAAAAAGCAAGCTCAGCAATCGCCTTGTGCCTATGCGCTGATTTCGCGAGGGCAGCAGGTATCGGCTTTTGCAAACGCTCTGCGTGATCGAGGTCATGCGCTGCGCTGGCAGGAATCGGTTTTGACTAGTGGTCAGCATTGGCATTTATCGCTATGGCGCACGACCCAACCCGGCTAGTCGCCCGCCCTATTTGCACGTCGCTACCGTTACTGGACCAGCCATCATCCGGCGGCTCTTGACTCTGGAGTCGAGTCCAGACTGCAAGCTAGGTTTGAGGTTAACGATCATGCCCAAAACCCTGATGACGATTGGTGCTGCCGCGAAGTCGGCAGGCGTTGCTGTAGACACCGTGCGCTACTACGAGCGCGAAGGTCTGCTTGCCAGTGCCACGCGCACGGCAAGCGGCTATCGCGTGTTTGCTGCGGCCGATGTCGAACGCCTGCGCTTCATCCGCAAGGCGAAGACGCTCGGCTTCACGCTGGCCGACATCGCCGAGCTGCTGCGCTTGCAGGATGGCGGCGGACCGCGCACCGAGGTGCGTCAGCGGGCCAGGAGCAGGATCGAAGACCTCAGCCGCAAGATCGCGGCACTGACTGCCACCGTAACCAGTGGCTCTGTGACTCAGGGGGCGGCTACGGTGGATGCAGCCAGCGTCGCGATGATCGGACAAGGCAAGCCTTGGCTGGTGTGCTCACAAGCGCCCACCAGATGACGCAAGGTCTTTTGCATACGGCGCAGGTCAGTGAGCTTCTGCTCGATCTGATCCAGCCGAGCCGTTGCGATGCGCCGGATCGAGACGCGGTCGGTGCCATCCTCCAGCCGCAGCAACTCGCTGATCTCGTCGAGCGTGAACCCCAGTTCCTGCGCGCGCTTGATGAAGCGGATCCGCGCGTTCATCGCAACCGGGTAGTGTCGGTAAGCGCCGACCGCCATCGGGACCGGCAGCAGCCCGCGCTGCTGGTAGTAGCGGATGGTCTCGACACCGACATCCGCCGCTTTTGCCAAGCGGCCGATGGTCATCGTTTGAGGTTTGGTGGGTGCCATCAGCATGCGCCTTGACTCTGGGGTCTAGTACAGAGTTTAGAGTCAACTCTGTCCTATGCAACCGGAGTACCGACATGAACAAACATCACGATCACGACACCAGCCATCACGGCCAATCTTCAGACGCGAAACCTGCTGCTGCGCATTCCTGCTGTGCCCATAAGCACGATCAACCGCAGCCAGGCGCGGGCGGCACTGTGTTGAAAGACCCGGTGTGCGGTATGACCGTCACCTCGCAGTCCGCCCACTCGCTTCAGCACGAGGGCAAGCCAGTCTACTTTTGCAGTGCAGGCTGCAAGACCAAGTTCGCTACCGATCCTGCCAAGTATTCGGCAGCCGCCAAGCCAGCTGTAGCGGCGGCTCCGCAGCCGGAGATTGCGGGCGCGATCTACACCTGCCCGATGCACCCTGAGATTCGACAGACTCATCCCGGCGACTGCCCCAAGTGCGGCATGGCGCTGGAACCCGAAATGCCGACGCTCGACGAAGGCGAAAACCCGGAGCTCGTCGACTTTCGCCGACGCTTCTTCTGGACCTTGCCCCTGACGGTGATCGTGACCGTGCTCGCCATGGCCGGGCATCGCCTGCAATGGTTCGCCATGGACACCCAGAGCTGGATCGAACTGGTGCTCACGGTGCCGATCGTGCTTTGGGCGGGCTGGCCGTTCTTTGTGCGCGGGGTGCAGTCAGTTCGCAATCGCAGCCCCAACATGTGGACGCTGATCGGCCTCGGCACCGCAGCCGCCTTCCTCTACAGCGTGGTGGCGACCCTTGCACCCGGCGTATTCCCCGTCTCCTTCGTGTCGATGGGCCGGGTGTCGGTCTACTTCGAGGCGGCGGCCGTCATCATCTCGCTGACGCTGCTCGGCCAGATACTGGAACTCAAGGCGCGCTCGCAAACCTCTGCCGCGATCAAGTCCCTGCTGGGCCTGGCGCCAAAGACGGCGCGCCGCATCAATGCCGATGGCGGCGAGGAGGATGTGCCGTTGACCCATGTCCACGTCGGCGACCTGCTGCGCGTGCGCCCCGGCGAAAAGGTGCCGGTGGATGGTGTCGTCACCGAAGGCGGCAGTGCGGTGGACGAATCGATGCTGACGGGTGAGCCGATGCCGGTCAGCAAGACGGTGGGCGACAAGCTGATCGGTGCGACGCTCAACACTAGCGGCGCACTAGTGATGCGCTCGGAGAAAGTCGGCTCGCAGACCGTGCTGGCGAGTATCGTTCAGATGGTGGTGCAGGCGCAGCGCTCGAAGGCACCGATGCAGCGCATGGCCGATCAAGTCGCGGGCTATTTCGTGATGTCCGTCATCAGCATCGCGGTGCTGACCTTCGTGCTCTGGGGCGTTTTCGGGCCGGAGCCCAGTTGGGTCTATGGGCTCATCAATGCGGTGGCCGTGCTGATCATTGCCTGCCCCTGTGCGTTGGGGCTGGCGACGCCGATGTCGATCATGGTCGCCACTGGCAAGGCCGCAACGCAGGGTGTGCTGTTCCGCGACGCGGCGGCTATCGAGAACTTCCGCAAGGTCGATACGCTGATCGTCGACAAGACCGGCACGCTCACCGAGGGCAAGCCGCGCTTCGATCGTGCCGTTGCCAGCGCAGGCTTCACCGAAGCCGAGGTGCTGCGTCTGGCAGCGAGCCTCGATCAGGGCAGCGAGCATCCCCTGGCCGATGCCATCGTTAAGTCAGCACGCGAGCAGAAGCTCACGCTCGACAAGGTGGATGGCTTCGAGTCCAGCACCGGTATCGGCGTGCGCGGCACGGTCAATGGCAAGTCGCTAGCCCTGGGTAACACCGGCCTGATGGAACAGCTCAAGGTATCCGTCGATGCGCTGACGGCACAGGCTGAGACCCTACGCAGTCAAGGTGCCAGCGTGATGTTTCTGGCCGTCGATGGTCAGCTCGCTGGCCTGCTGGCAGTCGCCGACCCGATCAAGGCCAGCACCGCCGAGGCACTGGCGACGCTCAAGGCCTCGGGCCTGCGCGTCATCATGGCCACCGGAGATGGACTCACGACCGCCAAATCGGTAGCTGCCACTCTGGGTATCGACGAGATCTACGGCGAGGTGAAGCCCGCCGACAAGTTGGCACTGGTCGACCGGCTGCAGAAGGAAGGCCGCGTGGTGGCTATGGCAGGCGACGGCATCAATGATGCGCCGGCACTCGCCAAGGCCGACGTCGGCGTGGCCATGGGCACCGGCACCGATGTCGCCATGAACAGCGCCCAGGTGACCCTCGTGAAAGGCGATCTGCGCGGCATCGCACAGGCACGTCTCATCTCGCAGCAAACCATCACCAACATGAAACAGAACCTTGGATTCGCCTTTGTCTACAACGCGCTCGGCGTGCCGCTGGCGGCGGGCGTGTTGTATCCGCTCACGGGCTGGCTGCTGTCGCCGATGATCGCGGCACTCGCCATGAGCTTGAGCTCGGTGTCGGTCATCACCAACGCGCTGCGGCTGCGGCGATGAGGCAGCGCACTTGAAGCTCGTGCCGCTGTCGTCATCGCCCAGCAGCGCGTTGGCTTGGGATGGCACCGCGCGCCTGGGACTCGGTTGGGGCCTGTTTGCCGGACGTGCGGGCCACAACCAGGCGCATGCGCACCACGCGGTGCAGATCGTGCTCTCCGAGAGCGAGCAGGCGCTTTGTGTCGCCGAGGCCGACTGGCAGACATGCCATGGCGCCATCCTCGCGCCGGACGTGCCGCATCGTCTGGCAGAAAGTGCGGCACCCGTGACCTTGCTGTATCTGGAGCCGGATTCGCCGCAAGGCCGCCAGGCCATGCAGGGACTGGTGTCAGGCTGGCGCGTACTGGATGCCGAGACCAGTGCGCGCGCATTGGCGGCGGCGCGGAGAGCCGGTGCCGAGCAAGTCGCGAGTGCGGTGTTGCAGCAGCTCTGCCCGGAAACCGAAGCCCATGAAGAACGCGAGCGCGACGCCGTGATTGAAGCCTTGATTGCTGCCTTGCCGCAACCGCTGCCAGCGCGGATCAGCGTCGCGGCACTCGCCGCGCGAGCGGGTCTTTCTGCCAGCCGGCTGCAACATCGTTTCCGATCCCACACTGGGATGGCCCTGCGTCCGTACCTGCGCTGGCGGCGCCTGCTCACTGCGATGGCCGCCGTGAGTCAAGGCAAGCAGCTGACCGACTCCGCATTCGAAGCCGGCTTTGCCGATGCCGCCCATTTTTCACGTACGTTTCGGCGCCACTTCGGCATCTCGCCGCGCGTGCTGCTGCAACTCAAGCCTGGTTAAGTCGGGTTGAAGTGAGCGCCGGTTTCCGATGCGAAACCTGGTGTCGCTCGAACGCATCCTGAATATGGCTTGCCAATCGTTTTTCCAGCCAGCAATAGGGACGTCCTCGCGCGTCGGCGCTCACGAAGCCCACGTGCCCACCACAGGCAGCCAGCTCCAGCGTCACCTCCGGCGACAAGGCATCCGCAGTGGGGATGATGCCGGCAGTCATGAACGGATCATCTTCCGCATGGATCACCAGCGTCTGGCGGCGGATGTGCCTTAGAAACTGGGCGCAGGAACTACGCTCGTAGTAGTCGTCCACGGTGCGGTAGCCCGCGAGCGGTGCGGTGTAGGCGCGGTCGAACTCGATGAAGTTTTGCGACGCGAATGCGGCCGCCAGATTGACCTGGGGTGACACCGGCACATGAGGGTGCTTGCGCCGCAGGGCGTCTTTCACCTCTTCGAGCAGACGTTTTTGGTAGATGCGCGACAGGCCGCCGCTCAAACGCTCGGCACAGGGCCGGATGTGGAACGGCACGGAGGCCACCGCAGCGATATTGATGGGAGCATTGCCACCCTCTTCCGCCAGGGCTTTGAGGGTGACGTTGCCGCCCAATGACCAGCCGACGGTAGCAATGAAAGTTGCAGGCTCGCGCGCACGCAGCAGACGCCACAGGTAACGCAGATCCTCCGTGTCGCCCTGGTTGTAGCAGCGATGCAGGAGATTGGGCTCTGGCCCCGCGCCGCGCAGCTGCAGGATGACTGTTCTCCAGCCGCGCGCGATCAGTTGGCAAGCCGTGCCGCGCAGATACTTGGAGTGGAAGCCGCCGGTGAGTCCATGCACCAGCACCGCCAGCGGGCCGTTGTGGTTGTGCTCGCCACTCCAACCCAGATCAACGAAGTCGCCGTCGTCGAGATCGAGTCTCTCCACTCGAAGCGGAAGCACTGGCACGGGGCGCAGCAACGCAGCCAAGGTTTGCAGATGCGCACCGGGAAGCAACGGATGCGGGCGAAAAGTGCTCTGCACCACTTGGCCGTGCGCGGCAGCAAAGGCGCGGCGTCGAGCCCTCGCGGCGCTGGAGCTGACCCTGTCGAGCGCCAGCGATGGATGCAAGGCTGGCGCCGAGATCACTTCCGCTGAAACGCTTTGACGATGAGCACGATCAGGGCGACGACGATCAGCGTGCCAACGATCATCCCGCCCCACATGCCGCCACCCATTCCTTCCATCATGTTGGTTCTCCTTGAGCTTTGAAGACGCCGCGTTTCAGCACGGCCGGTGTCTGCGGCAGGGTCTTTGTCGCCTCAAAGATTTCGGGCATGCCAGAAAGCATCTGCAAAGCAGCCAATGCCGATCAGCGCCAGCGCAATCGCATCGTTGTAAAAATGCTGTTGGCTGATTCCCAGAAGCTGTCCCCCCGTCAGTTGGGTGAGCCAGGCACCCAGCAGGGCCAGAAATGCCAAGGACAGAAGAACTCTGCCGAGGCGGACGAACAGGGGCGTTGCACGATTAGTCGTGGACATTTTCTGATCCAGGGTTGGCGATGCGGCTTGGAGGGATTTCCAAGCCGCGCGCTGCTGAGGTGACGGACTACTTGGGCATCGACATGCCTGCTGGCATCGACTCGTTCGCCGGCATCTTCATGCCATCCCCCATGCTCGACTTGTTGGCCATCAGATACTTGTCAAAAGCTGCCGATTCCTTGGTCTGGCCGACAACGATGGCCTTCGCCATCTTCACCATCTGCGGGCTCTTGCCGTTCTTGATCTGCGCCTTGGCCATGTCGATGCCCATCTGGTGATGCATCTTCATGTTCGCGGCGAAGTCATAGTCGACATTGCCGGTCATCGACATGCCTTCCATGTGCTTCATGCCGTCCATCTTGGAGTGATCCATCTTGGAGTGATCCATCGGCATCGACTTCTTGTCCATCGCCGATTTGTCATCTGCATTGGCGGCCATCGGCGCCAGGGCGAGCAGGCTGAGCGCGCAGACGGCGGCAAGCAGTGAAGATTTTTTGTGAGGGGTGCAAGTAGCTTGGGTTTGGGCTTTCATGTTGAATCTCCAGAATTAGGCGGGGCCAAAGGTTCGCAAACCAGTCGGCCTCGCTGGGGTGTTACAGCTCAGCCCGCCATCGTCCGACAGGCTTTTGCACAAGCGGTGCAGGCTTCAGCGCAGGCGTTGCAATGCGCGTTGTCGTGCTTGGCGCACTCGGCGGCGCAGGCTTCGCAGATGTGTGCGCACAGAGCGCAGACTTCCTTGGCGTGCTCGCTGCCGCGTGACATGAAACCAGCGGCGAGACGGCAGATCGCCGCGCAGTCGATGTCGTTGCTGATGCAGGCTGCCATTGAGGCGACATGCTCTTCGTCGAGGCAGGCCGTTGCGCAATGGTCGCAGGCATCGGCGCAGGTGTTGCAAGCGTCGATGCAGTCCTTGTATTCCTGGGTTTGATGGGTCATGCGGTTCTCCGAGTCGGACTTGGATGGTGTTGTGAGACGTATCGCTGCGTCGGTGCGCTGACGAACCATTTCGCTAAATTCAGTAGACGCTCTGCACTTGAATGCGCGCTGATCGTAGTGCTTGGATCGGCAGGCGATCTGATGGCAGCTCAATCGTTCAAGACCTTGAGCTTTCAACCGCACATGCTCTCGTCACCGAAATGGAGAACCCCATGCGCCCACTCATCCGCACTCTTGCCTATCCCCTGATCGCCGGCGGCCTCGGCATCGTGCTCGTCGCCATGGCCAGCCAGGGCGTTGTCTACTGGCCGCTGTTCCCACTGGTGGTGATCGTCGGCATCAGCATCGTCGCGCTGCTCGAACGCATCGCGCCCTACGAGCCAGAGTGGAACCGCGATCGCGGCGATACCCGGGTCGATGCCCTACATCTCATCGTCAGTCACGCACTGATCCAGTCTGCCATCGCCATCTCGTTCGGCCTGCGGGCGCTGATGCCGGAAAACTTCGCACTCTGGCCCACGGCCGCACCCATGTGGGCGCAGGTGCTGCTGGCCGGGGCGATTATGGATTTAGGCCTCTACGCGATGCACCGCGCCAGCCACGCCAGCGGTTTTCTGTGGCGGCTGCATGCCCTGCATCACAGCCCCGAACGCCTCTACTGGCTCAACGGGGGACGACGCCATCCGCTCTCCGCGCTGGTGCTGGCAGGGCCGGGGCTGACGGTGCTGTTTCTGCTCGGCGCCACACCGATCGCTGTGGGTGCCTGGCTCAGCTTCATGAGCATTCACCTCGCCTTTCAGCACGCTAATCTGGACTACAAGCTCGGACCGTTTCGCTACGTATTCGGTGTGGCGGAAATGCACCGCTGGCACCACAAGCGCGAGTTCGAGGATGCGCAGGTCAACTTCGGCGAGGTGTGGCTGATCTGGGATCACCTGTTCGGCACCTTTCACGATGCGCCGAAGAGCCCTGGTAAGGGTGAGGTGGGGCTGCACGACCAGACGATCCCGCCGGGCTACTGGCAGCAATTGCGCTGGCCGTTCGAGCGCGCAGCAGTTACCACCACATCCGAACACCCGCCACAAAACGTCGCTCGTTGACGGGATTGCCCTCGTCGCGGCTGCGGTCGGCAGTGCCTGCGAAGGCGCGCTCCCAGACGTAGCCCGCATACGGCGCAAACTTGCGGTGCAGCTCATAGCGCAGCCGCAAGCCGGCCTCGATGTTGCCGAGGCCCGCGCCTAGACCGCGTTCGTCCTCGGCCTTGCTATAGACATTGGATTCGATACTGGGCACCAAGATCAGGCGATTGGTAAAGCGCAGGTCATAGGCCGCTTTCAAGCGTGCCGAGAGTCGACCGTCGTCACCGACATAGCCCGTGGCTTCGACCTTGAACCAATAAGGTGCAATGCCCTCGACACCCGCCGCCAGCCAGGTGTGTGCACCGGCGCCGAAGTCTTGCCTGAGGCCGAGCTGCGTGCCCGAGAACGCGGTGTAGGGCCGCCACCACAGGGCCTCCCCACTGGTGGTGGGGTCCGAGCAACCGCAGCCTGTCCCAGCGTTTGATGGTCAGTTTTGGACACGCGCCAGTACGGCGGCACTCAGTCCGGACTGAGTGTGGACACAAAGCCTCGTCCTTTAGAATGAGACTTGTTATTATTTGCGAACCACTCTTATTTGACGCCAAACCATGATCCGCAGCCCGCTTTATCTGCTCGCCGCCGCCATCGCCCTCCCGCAGTCAGTGCATGCAGAGGAAGACTCCAGACCCCGCACCGCTGCGGACGATGCCTTGAGCAGCACCGTGCTGGAGGCCGTGACGGTGGTCGGCAGCAATGACCAGTCGCTCAAGGCCGCTGGCAGCAGCGTGGTCATCGACGGCGAGACGCTCGAAAAAAGTCGTGTGCTCACCACCAACGAAGCCCTGCGCAAGGCTGGCGTAAATGTGCGTGACGAGGAGGGACTGGGCCTGCGCCCCAACATCGGTATTCGCGGACAAAACCCCACTCGCTCGACCAAGACGTTGCTACTAGAAGATGGCATTCCCTTCGCCTACGGCAGCTATGGCGACAACGCCAGCTACTACCACCCGCCGGTCGAACGCTTTGACCGCATTGAAGTGTTGAAGGGCACGGCGCAGGCGCTTTACGGGCCGCAGACGATCTCTGGACTAGTCAACTACATTACGCCCGCACCAACGCAATCGCTGAGCGGCGGCTTGACCATCGCCGGCGGCGAGCAGAACTATCTCAACACCCACGGCTATGTATCTGGTAGCGGTTTGAGGCTGGATGTGCTGCGCAAGAAGGCCGATGGCGCGCGCGACAACATCGACAGCGATCTCACCGATTTCAGTGCCAAGGGCGTGTTCGATCTCGCCCCTGGCCACCGTCTCACAGCACGCGCCAGCCGCTACCGCGAAGACAGCAACATCACTTATAGCGGCATCACCGACGCCGAGTTTCAGAACTTCGGGCGCTCATACAACCCATTCTCCAACGACACCTTCGATGCCACACGCAGCGGCGCTTCGCTGACGCACGAATGGACGCTGACCCCGTCAGCCGTCCTCAAGACCAATGTCTACACCGCGTATTTTTCGCGCGACTGGTGGCGGCAGGCTTCGACCACCAGCGATGGCCAGTGTGGCGCGGCATTTACCACCGCCCGCAACAATGGCATGGCGGTAGACCCCAACAGCTGCAACTCGGCCCAGGGCCGCTTGCGCGACTACCGCACCACCGGCGTAGAGCCTCGTCTGAGCGTCAGCCACAGCCTGTTCGGACTGCCGCAGGATTTGATCGTCGGCGCGCGTGCGCATTTCGAGACCCAGCAGCGCGTGCAGAAGAACGGCACCACACCGACCGCCCGCGATGGCACCGTCGTCGAGCGCAATCGCCGCGAGGCCGATGCCTATGCCTACTTTGCACAGAACACGGTGCAGTTCGGTGCGCTGTCGGTGACGCCCGGCATTCGCGTGGAAAACGTCAACTACCGGCGCGAGAACCAGTTGCCCAATGGCCTTGCGGGCGAGGCCGATTTCACCGAGACGCTGCCGAGTCTGGCACTCAGCTATGCCTTGTCGGGCAAGACATCCGTCTTTGCAGGCGTCCACAAGGGCTTTGCACCGCCTGCCACGGCAGACCTCATCGGCAACAACGGCGCGACCGTGGCTGAACTCGAATCCGAGCGCAGCATCAATGCCGAACTCGGTATCCGCAGCAGCGCCCTTCCCGGCATTCGACTGGAGCTGGTCGCATTCCGCAACGACTTCGACAACCAGATCGTGGTCGGCAGCATTGCCGGTGGCAACACACCGCTGGCGCAGGGCAAGACACTGTATGAAGGGCTTGAACTGAACGGCCGCGTCGATCTTGCCCGCGTGCTCGCGCTGCCGGGCCGCGTCAAGCCGTTCGTGGAACTAGCCTGGACCTACCTGCCAACCGCCGATGCGCAAACTGCCTTCACGCGCGTAGACAACGGTCAGGCCGTTGCTGGCTCCGCCGATGGCCGTCGCCTGCCTTACGCGCCGGAACAGCTGGTCACCGCCACGCTGGGTGCCGAAGTGGGTCTGATCGAGGCGCGCTTCGAGGCCGTATACATCGGCGAGCAGTTTGCCGACTTCGCCAACACCGAAAACCCCACCGCCAACGGTAATGGCCAGATCGGCAAGATCAGCGACTCGCTGGTCTACAACGCCGCCCTCAACGCCAGCCTGCCCGGCTACGAGAACGTCACCGTGTTTGTCGCGGCGAAGAACCTCACAGATGAGACCGACATCGTTGATCGTACCCGTGGCATCCAGCTCAACCAGCCGCGCATCGTGCTGGGTGGTATCAACTTGAAGTTTTGAGTTTTCAGCAGAAGGATGCGAACCAGAAGGCTCCTGCGGCGGAGCCTTTCCGGTTCGGTCTTCTCACTTAATGCACTGCTGGACGACTCACCGTTTCTGCCGCCCACTGGCGTAACGAGTCAGACTGCGCCCCTGCCATGACAGATCACCTCAGCGCCGGAATCTGGAAGGGCCAGGCCCGCATGGGTCTGGGCTGGGGCGAGTTTGTCGGGGTCGCTGGCGACAACGCGCCGCACAGCCACCATGCCGTGCAGGTGATGTTGTCGGAGCAGCCCCAGCCACTCTGGACGGCCGCATCGGGTTGGCAAGCAGTACATGGCGCGCTGCTCGGGCCAGAGCTTAGTCATCAACTCGGCTCCCATGGGCTGCCAGTGCGGTTGGTCTATATCGAACCTCATTCCGAGGCAGGCCGACGACTGATGGCAGTGCTCGACAACGGCCTGCGTGTGTTGACGGTGGACGAGTGCAAGGCGGCGCAGCGCGCTCTGGACGCCCATGACGCGCCCGACAGGGCGCTTGCCGTGGTGCTGTCGTCGGCCTCGGACGGATCTAGTCGGGAGAACGGAGACAGCGACATCGAGAGGTGGATCGCCGCGCTGCCGACGAGCCTGCCAGATCGTCTGACCGCCGCTGCCTGTGCGCGGCAGTTGGGGCTATCGAGCAGCCGATTCCTGCACCGCTTCCGCGCCCACACCGGCCTGCCGCTGCGGCCCTATCTGCGCTGGCGTCGGCTGCTCGTGGCGCTGCGCGCAGCCATGCAAGGTGCCAGCCTCACCGAGGCCGCACACGCGGCAGGCTTCTCGGATGCCGCGCATTTCACCCGCACCTTCCGGCGGCATTTCGGGATGGCCCCCAGTGCCTTAACCACGATGGCGTTGCCGAAGTAGCCAATTCATTCAAGCCAAAGGCTAGCATCGCTCCGCATCCTCTCCGCACTTCTGGAGAATCCCGATGCGCGCACTGCTCAAGCCCCTGATCCGCACCACGTCCTATCCCTTGATCGCAGGAGGTGCGGCGCTGCTGCTGATCCATCTGGCGAGCATCGGTGCCGCCTACTGGCCGCTGTTCCCAATGGTGGTCGTTAGCGGCATCACGGCGGTGGCGCTCTTGGAGCGCATCGCCCCGTTCGAGCTGGACTGGAACCGCGACCACGACGGCGACACCGTGGCCGATGCGCTGCACCTGTTCGTGAGCTACCTGCTGATCCAATCCAGCGTCGCCATCGCTTTCGGCCTGCGCGACTGGCTCCCGGCCGATTGGGTGCTGTGGCCGCAGCAGGCCCCGATGTGGGCGCAAGTGCTGCTGGCGGGGCTGATCCTTGATCTCGGTCTCTATGCCATGCACCGCGCCAGCCACGCCAGCGGCTCTCTCTGGCGGCTCCATGCCATCCACCACAGCCCGGAGCGCCTCTACTGGCTCAATGGCGGTCGCCGTCACCCGCTCTCGGCCCTGGTGCTGGCCGGGCCGGGACTGACGGTGCTCTTTCTGCTGGGCGCAACACCCATCGCAGTCGGCGCCTGGCTGAGTTTCATGAGCGTGCATCTGGCCTTCCAGCACGCCAACCTCGACTACCGGCTGGGGCCATTCCGCTACCTGCTCGGTGTGGCCGAAATGCACCGCTTTCATCACAAGCGCGACTTCGAGGACGCGCAAGTCAACTTCGGCGAGGTGTTCCTGATCTGGGATCGCCTGTTCGGCACCTTTCACGACGCCTCGCGTAGCCCAGGCAAGGGTGAAGTCGGGCTGCATGGCGACACGCTGCCTGCCGGTTACTGGGGGCAACTGGCGTGGCCCTTCTCCAAAAGACCGAGCGACTGAATCAGCCCGCCGCCGCTCCGAGTTGCAGTGCCTCGATGAGCGGACAGGACACACGACCGCGAGTTGCCTGGCACGCCGTCACCAGTTGCGACAGAGCGCGTTCCATTCGGCGAAGCTGCTTCAAGCGTGACCGGACATCTGTGAGCCGCTGCGCAGCGAGCGTAGCCGCCTCACGGCAGTGCGTGCCGTCGTCGAGACGCAGTAGTTCGGCGATCTCGTCGAGATTGAAGCCAATGCCCTGTGCAGACTTGATGAAGCGCAGGCGCGCGGCGTCAGATTCCTGGTAGCGGCGGATACCACCATAAGGCTTGGGCGGTGGCACCAGCAGGCCCTTGAGCTGGTAGAAGCGAATGGTCTCGACATGCACCCCAGTCTCTTTGGCGAGCGTGCCGATGGTGAATCGGTGCGGAACGTCTGGCATGGCTTGTGTCCGTAGTTGACTACGGAGCTAATCTTACGGCAGCTCCCCAACTCCTGTCCGAGATTCCCATGTCACCCTCCACACCTGACCGAAGCCGCGCCGCCCTGATGACCGGCGGCCTGGCGGCGATCCTCGCATCGAGCTGCTGCCTGGGGCCGCTGCTGCTCGTGTCGCTGGGTTTCAGTGGTGCCTGGCTTGGCTCGCTGCGCGCACTCGACCCCTATCGCCCCTGGTTTATCGGCGTCGCCCTGATCGCATTGTTCTTCGCCTACCGGCGCATCTTTCGTCCCGTGCAGGAATGCAAGCCGGACGAGGTGTGCGCGCTGCCGGAAGTGCGCCGCACCTACCAGTGGCTGTTCTGGATCGTCGCTGCACTCACGGCTGTAGCACTGGGCTTTCCCTATGTCCTTCCGCTGTTCTACTGAGGGTTCACCATGAAATCGTTTGCCTTTTCCGTCCTGCTGCTCAGTGCAGTGCCTGTGTTCGCGGCGACGCAACAGGTCACGTTGTCGGTGCCGGACATGAACTGCGCGGCCTGCCCGATCACCATCAAGAAGGTGCTCTCGAAGATGGATGGCGTGAGCCAGATCGAACTGAGCGCCAAGACCCACCAAGCCGTTGTGACCTACGACGACACCAAGACCACCGTGCAGGCGATCACCTCGGCCACGGCGGACGTCGGGTTTCCTTCCACCGTGATAGCGCCCGCTCGATGAAGATCGCCACACTGCAATCCGTGCTGACCTGCCCGCACTGCCAGCGGGCGGAAGCGGAAACGATGCCGACCGATGCCTGTCAGTGGTTCTACGAGTGCAAGGGCTGTGGCCAGCTGCTCAAGCCGAAACCCGGCGACTGCTGCGTGTATTGCTCCTATGGCACGGTGCCTTGCCCGCCGATCCAAGCAGCGCCTAACCTTGAGAAAGGCTGCTGCGGATAGAGGGGAAGCGATGAGATTGTTTAGGTCAAAGACGTGTTAGTTCTTCGGGATTGGCCCGGTGATCCCCAAGTGCGTGTCGGCATCCAGTTCACGCTTGCCCCACCGGCATTTGAACCCAGCAAATATCCGGGCTGGGTCTATCTTTTCATCGAGAACATCGACGCACTGGCAGTGGAGTATCAGTCGCGCGGGCTGTCGTTCACGCGACAACTCGAATCCAAGGCGCACGGGATGCGCGAGTTCGAGTTGCTGAATTTGAATGGCTACAAGCTCCGATTTGGTCAGTATCTGTAGGCCCCACAAGGACTGCCGGAGCTGGACGTGGTGAGCTGCATGCGAATTACGGCCAGACCCTGGAGCTGCCGTCGCCAGAAACCAGCAACGTCTGGCTACTGACGATTTCCGACTTTCCCTCGCTGTTTGGTTTCACCGTATCCACCTGCTGGATGCCGATCCCCGAGGGATGCTCGCGCGCCAGCTTGTGCAGCAGTTCGGGCGAGATGTGGCCTTCGAGGAAATAGCCCATGTAAGTTGCCGGATGGCAGCCTTTGGCCGTGTCTGGCACATGCCATTGCCTGCGCGCGCCACTCAGGTCTTCCAACTCGAAATCCCGCACCACGAAGCCCTCGTCCTCAAGCCTGTGCTTCCAGCCTTGCACGCAGGCGCAGTCGTGTCGCCAGGCGACTTGCACCAGCTTCTCAGGCGGTGTGGGAAACAGTCGATCCCAACTCATCAGGATCGCCGCGAGTGCGCCGAATGGCAGGGCCACGAATGCGGCGACTCTGAGCTGCCGGGTCGGCAGGCCCTGCCCGGACGGCAATGCAGATTCCGTTCTTCGACGTTTCCTGGGCATGCTTCGAGTCAGTCGAAACGCCCGCACACCGTCGGCGATGCCGCATTGGGGTTGGCGTCGAACTGCGTGAAGGCTTGGTTGAGGATGCGACCATCAAAGCCGCTGCCTTCCGGGAAGTCCGCCGCCTGAATGTTGAGGCCGAGCAGCCATGCGACCGTCGGCGTTATGTCGATGTTCTCGGCCTGTTCCGGCAGGCGGTCTAAGTCGCTCACAGTGGGCGTGGAGGCTGCAATGACTTGTCCCCGCTTCACCCAGGGCGAGCCACCGCTGATGAGCATGGTGTTGCGGAAGGTGACGGGATGGCCGTGGTTGCCGGGGATGGGGTTGCCCGTCGCGTCCGGCTCCGAGAACTTGAAACCGCGCGCGGCCACCAGCACCAGGTCGCCGAGGTTGGGATGCTTGGAGACGAGGCTGGCGGGCATGGTGCCGTCGGGGTCGGCGGCATCGTCGGTCGTGTACCAGGCACCAACGATCTGCGCGGCATTGGTGGGGCGCGTGGCACCAGGGCAGAGCGTGGCGCAGTCAGTGGCTCCGATCAGGCAGGCACGGGCCGCGCGCAGCGCGGCCTGACGCTGCGCCAGCGGCAGGCCGCGATCCATCACGTAAATGCTGTCGCTGCCGCCGTTCTGCACGGCGGTCATCGGCGTGAAGCAACTGGCGAGCGCGTCCAGCGTGCCCTGCGTGGAGATGCCGTTGACGAGGGGGTTCAGCGCGATGTCGGTGCCGTGGTCGCTGGTGACGATCATCACCGTGTTCTCCCAGCGGCCTGCATCTTCGAGTGCGGTGCGCAGGCGACCGATCTCAGCGTCTGCCGTGACCAGTGCAGCGGCACGCGCCGGAGTGCCGAAGGCGTGCGCAAAGCGATCCACATCGCCGAGGCTCACGAACAAGAAGTCCGCGTCTGGCAACTGCGTGAGGGCCTGGTTCATGGTCGGGCGATCCGGCGTGTATTCAAAACCGGGGCCGATATAGGCGGGGCTGGTGGTCGGGTCCCAGTGCGTGTCGGGGATGGCGTTGAACACCCGGGCATTGCGGTTGGCACGCACCGGGTCGAAGGCATCACCCGCGAAGACCTCGAACATGTATTTCTTCGACATCGTGGCCCCGGTCTGGATGGCGGGGTTGATGCCCTTCACACGGCACTGCTGGTCGATCCAGGTGAAGACGGTGTTGGCGGTGAGTTCCTCAGGCAGCGAGAGGTCGCGCTCGACCGGGTTCAGCGGGTCGAAAAAGTCGATGAAGTTGTTGGTGGCGATGCCATTCCGCTGCGGATACACGCCGGTCATCATCGCCACATGGTTGGGCGTGGTCTCGGCAGAGAACACGGCGCGGCTCTCGTTGTAGAACGTGCCTTCGGTCTTCAGCGCATTGAGGTTGGGCGTGGTGGCGGTGATCTCCTGCGGCATCAGGCTATCGACCACGGCGACGACGACGGTGAGCTTCTTGGCACCGAGCACCGGCGGGGTGCTGGGTGGGGTTGAAGGGGGTGTGGAGGGCGCGGGTGTGGTCGGTGTGCTGGCGACATCCGGGGCTGAGCTGTTGCCGCACCCCACGACCAGCAGCGTGGCGGCGATGCCGATGATGGGGTTGAACAAAGAGCGATGAAGGCGCATGAATCCTCCTGCAAGAGGGATGGTGAAAGGGGGGCAGTCATTTTGGTCATCGCCCGTGGCATGGCGATGACCAGCGCAGCCTGTGGATCAGTCGAAAATCTCCTGCAACCAGGACTTGCGCCGATAGCCGCCACTGTGTCCATCGCTGCGATAGCCATCGTGCGAGCGGCCCTCGTTGCGATGGCTGCGGGGTTCGGGGTAAGCGTTCTGCATCGGGTTGCCGACCGGGCCTGTGGCAGCGGGCGCGGACTCGGCGGCGCTACGCTCGATGATCTTGTCCAGCTCGCCGCGATCCAGCCAGACCCCACGGCAAGTGGGGCAGTAGTCGATCTCGATGTTCTGCCGTTCGCTCATCACCAACGCCACCCGGCAGGTCGGGCAGAGCAGGCCGAGAGGACGGGTGGTTGGCATGGTTTGGGTTTCGCTCATGGGAAGGTCTCGATGGGTTGCAGCGGCTCTGCCGCGCGGTGGGGTTTCTTCTGGTCACGGCCATGCGCCAGTCGATACAGACCCGGCAGCACCAGCAGCGTCAGCAGTGTGGATGAGATGATGCCGCCGATGACGACCGTCGCCAGCGGACGCTGCACCTCGCTGCCGATGCCGGTGTTGAAGGCCATCGGCACGAAGCCCAGGCCTGCCACCAATGCCGTCATCAGTACGGGGCGCAGGCGAGTCAATGCGCCTTCGAGAATGGCCTCATCCAAGCCCTTGCCCTCTTCGCGCAGGCTGCGGATGAAGCTCACCATCACCAGTCCATTGAGCACCGCCACGCCGCTCAAGGCGATGAAGCCGACACCGGCACTGATCGACAACGGAATGTCGCGCAGCCACAGCGCCAGCACACCGCCCGTGAGGGCGAGCGGCACACCGCTGAAGATGATGAGCGCGTCCTTCATCGAGCGGAAGGCCATAAACAGCAGGCCCAAGATCAGCAGCAGTGTCACGGGCACGACGATGGAGAGTCGCTTTGACGCTGACTGCAATTGCTCGAAAGTGCCGCCGTAGTCGAGCCAGTAACCCGCAGGCAGCTGCACCTCGGCATTGACGCGCTGCTGCACCTCAGTCACGAAGCTGCCCAGGTCACGGCCGCGCACATTGGCGGTGACGACCACCCGCCGCTTGCCCTGCTCGCGGTTGATCTGGTTGGGGCCAGGGGCGATGGTGATCTCGGCGACTTCCTGCAAGGGCACGTAGCCGCCTCCCGGCAGCGGCACCGTGAGTTGTTCCAGTGTGCGCGGATCAGCGCGCATGGCGTCTGGCAGGCGCACCACGATCTCGTAGCGGCGGTCGCCCTCGAACAAGGTGCCGGCATCGCTGCCACCGAATGCAGTGGCCGCAACCGCCTGTACATCGGCCACCGACAGGCCATAGCGCGCCAGGATGTCGCGCTTGGGCGTGATGCTCATCACCGGCAGGCCGGTGGTCTGCTCGGTCTTCACGTCAGCCGCGCCGGGGATTTTCGAGAGCACCGCTTCGACTTTCTCGGCCTGCTCGTTGAGCACATCGAGGTCATCGCCATAGACCTTCACGGCGAGATCAGAGCGCACACCGGAAATCAGCTCGTTGAAGCGCATCTGGATCGGC